>JBIJCJ010000043.1:0-21184 GCA_044344765.1 Pirellulales bacterium
TCCATGCGGCGAGGAGAGAGTCCTTGGGAATCCGCTCCGCGGGCTTGGGGGCAGGGGCCGCCGGCGCAGCGCCCGTGCCGGCCGGGGCGTTCTGGGGCGGTGCGAGCAATCCAAGCCACGCTTCGAGCATGTCCTGCCGCACGCGGTGCTTTGCGGCAAGTTCTGCCACGGCCGGCTTGGGATCAGTGGCGAGGTGCTCATGGGCGGCTGTCAGGCAGGCCTGCGATGATCGGGCGAACGCGGCCCGGCGCCGCGCGGTCCGCGACAGTTCGTGGAGCGGCAGGTCGGGCCGGCCGCGGGACGTGATCCGGGGCTTTTCCCAGACGACGACGTCGCCGGCCGCACCGTCGCCCGCGTCGTGCGTGACCAGGAACACGGTCACGTCACCGCCGTCCTTCGGAGCCGCGAGCGGCAGGCGGACTTCGTGCGCCGTGACGAAGGGATCGACCGGCTCCTGCCAGGCCTTCGGCCCTCCGACCTTGCCGATGTGGCCGACCTGCGCGAACCGCCAGAGGGCGCTTTGCCAGGCCGCGACGTCGGCCGCCTGCAGCGTGCCGGCGCGAAACTTCGCCCGCAGCGGGTCGAGGATTGGCGACGGGGGCTTCGACTCGAGTGTCTCCCGCAGGATCGCGAGATATTTCGGGCTCAGCTGGGACCCGGCCGGTGCGGCTGGCGTGGAGTTCGAACCCGCCGCAAGGCCGCCCTGCAACGCCGCGAGGTAGCGATCCACCGGCAGCCGCCCGTCGGCCGTGTACAGCGAGTAGAAGCCGCGGATCTTCGCCAGGTATTCGTCGATCCAGTCCTGCCGCTGGTCCGACGCCGAGAAGCGGATGCCGTCGGGCAGGAGCACGGCGTGACCCGCCACCTCGTTCCCGGCATCGAGATATTTTGTCAGCAGCGCCTCCGACATGCCTCCCTGCGCCGCGGCCTGGTTCGTCGAACCCTGCTGCTGGGCCCGCAGGTCGCGGACCGGGTCGAGCGACTCGACGCCGGTGAGATCCCGGATCGTGTAGGTGTATTCCATGTGCGAGAGCCGCCGCAGCGAGACCGGCCCCGGATCACCGGCCGTGCGGTTTGCGATGACGTCGAGCGTCTTGCCGACCCAGCCCTCGATGGCGGCTCGCTGCTCGGCCGAGAGCGGCGGGGCCTCCTTCGGCGGCATCTCACCGCTGGCGATGTTCTCGAGCACCCGCTCCCACAGGCCGGCGTCGGCGGCCAGCGACGCCCCGCCGCCGGCCAGCGGCTTCTCGAGATCGAGATCACCCTCCCGCTTCGCCGCGGAATGGCAGGAGAGGCAGCGGGCCTTGAACGCCGCGGTCACCGTGGCGTCGGCCGCCAAGGCCGCGTCGGCGGCCCAGGCCCGGCCGTTGCCCGCGAAGAGGATCAGCAGGGCGAACAGGACGCGAGTGCGCATGACAACTCTCCGGCACCACACACCAAATATGATCGACATCAAAAGTTTATCTTCGGGCGGAGGGGGCCGCAACATGACCCGCGGCCGCACCAGCCGGTGTTTGGCCATCTGTTGGCGTCGGGCGGGGCGGGTGATACGGTGCGGCGAAAATCTGGCGGCAGGCACGGCGGCACGGAGTGGGGTGGAGCATGCAGGGGAAGCGGGTTCTCGTCACGGGCGCAGGCACCGGCATCGGTCGCGGGATCGCGGTCGAGCTGGCCAGACGCGGCTGCCGCGTGGCGGTGCACTACTCCCACAGCGCGGCCGGCGCGGAGGCCACCGTGGCTGAAATCGTCGCCCAGGGGGGGCAGGCCGGCTGCTTTGCGGCCGACTTCCGAGACGTCGGCCAGGTGCAGAGCCTCGCCGCCGCGGTGCTCGACCATTTCGGCGGCCTCGACGTGCTCGTCAACAACGCGGGCATCACGGCCAACGTGCCCTTCGATCGCGTGACGCCCGAGCAGTTCGACACGCTGTACGGCGTCAACATCCGGGCGATGTTCTTCCTCACGCAGGCGCTGGTTCAGGCCCTCGAGCAATCCCGGGGCAGCGTCGTCAACATCACCTCGATCCACGCCTACGAGGCCCTGCGGGAGCACACCGTGTATGCGGGCACGAAGGGGGCCATCGTCGCGTTCACCCGCACGCTCGCCATCGAGCTCGCCCCGCGCGGGATCCGCGTCAACGGCTGCGCGCCGGGCTGCGTGCACGTGGAGAACTACTCCAAGGCGCTGCCCGACTTCACGCCGGAGGCGGCCGGACGGAACATCCCGGCGGGCTTCTGCGGCACGCCCGCCGACATCGCGAAGGTGGTCGCGTTCCTCGCGTCCGAAGACGCCCGCTACATCCTCGGGCAGACCCTCGTCGTGGACGGCGGAACGATCTCCTGGATGCCGTTCAGCGACGGCTTCGCCGGACCGCTGACCGGCAGGTTTGGATCCGGATACGTGCCCGGGATCTGATCCGACCCCCGGTGCTTTCGCTCGGTGCACATCACATGGAGCCCGTCATGCAGTCTGGAAGACGTCTGTCACCGCTGTGGACCGCCTTCGTGGCCGCGATCGGCGGGTTTCTCTTCGGGTACGACCTGGGTCTGATCGGCGCGGCCAACGTCTACCTGGAGGAACAGTTCCAGCTCTCGACCGCCGAACTGGGCTTCGCTACCGCGAGCGCCGTGCTCGGCTGCATTCTCGGGCCGTTTCTCGGCGGCTGGGCGTGCGACGCCTTCGGCCGCAAGAAGACGATGATCGGGGCGTCGCTGCTGCTCGCGGTCAGCGCCGTGTTCACCGCGGTGCCCGACATCCTGTCCGACGGCACGCGGTCGGGCGTGCTGTGGTCGTTCAACTTCTTCCGGCTCGTCGGCGGGCTCGGCGTGGGGTTCTGCTCGATCGCCTCGCCGATGTACATCGCCGAGCTGGCGCCTCCGACCAGGCGCGGCCGGTTCGGGCTCATGTACCAGCTGGCCGTCGTCCTCGGGCATGCGGTCGCCCCGCTGATCGCCTGGTGCATCGTCGCCTGGCTGCGGGTCCGGTACGGCGTGCAGCAGGGGGACGTGCCCGAGGCGTGGGGACTGCAGGCCTGGCGGTGGATGTTCTTCTCGGAAATGGCGTGCATCCTGGCCTTCGTCGGGTTCGTGTTTCGGCTGCCCGAGAGCCCGCGGTGGCTCGCCGAAAAGGGGAGGTTCGACGAGGCCGAGGGCGTCCTCGGTCAGATCGACGGCCCGGAGTTCGCGCGGGCTGAAATCCGCGAGATTCGCCGCACGCTGCACGCGGAGCAGGGCAGGTGGGCCGATCTGCTCGCCCCTGGCATGCTCTGGGCGCTGTTCATCGGCGTCATGCTCGCGTTCTTCAACAACTGGACGGGCTGGAGCGTGATCGCCGGCTACATCCCGCGGCTCTTCGAGGCGGCCGGCTACCGCCGCGAGGATGCGATCCGCGACTTCGTCTTCGTCTACGGGGCGATGGCCGTGCTGACGCTGGTCTCGATTTCGCTGGCGGACCGCGTCGGGCGGCGGCCGCTGTGGATGTGCGCCTCGCTCCTGGGGGCGTTGATCACGCTGCTGTGCGGCTTCGTCTTCGCCTGGGGCTGGCAGGGGACGCCGGTGATGATCGTGATCGCCCTGATCACGATTCCCCACGGACTGGCCCTCGGCGGCCTGCCCTGGCTGATGATGTCGGAACTCTATCCGACGCGGCTGCGGGCCAAGGCGGTGGCCGTCACCACGACCACGCTCTGGTGCTTCATCTTTGCCGGCGCATACCTCTTCCCGTCGCTCACGGCCTGGTCGGAACGGATCTGCGGCACCGTGGCGGCCGCGTTCTGGCTGTTCACCGGCGTCTGCATCCTGTCGTTCCTGTTCGGGTGGCTGCTCATGCCCGAGACGAAGGGACGCACGCTCGAGGAAATCGGCGAATCGTGGGGCGGTTCGCGGCGCTGAGCGGCCGCTCAGCCGGCGTACATCGCCGATCGCACGCCTGGCGCATCGACCCGGACGCGAAACAGGCCGCCGGCTGCCGGCTGGTTGCGGAGTTCGTCGGGCGCGACGCCCACGCGGGCGGTCGTGACGTAGAGATCCCGCAGGTCGCCGCCGCCGAAGGCGCAGGCCGTGACGTTCGCGGCCGGCAGCCGCAGCCGCGAGACCTCGCGGCCGGTGCGCGGATCGAACGTCACGACATGCCATCCGCCCCACATCCCGACCCAGAGCATGCCCGCCGCGTCGATCGCCATGCCGTCGGGAATGCCGAGCTCCGGCGGCACCTCGACGGCCGGCCGCCGATTCGATATCTCGCCGGTCGCCGCGTCGTAGTCGAAGGCGTCGATCCTGCGGGTGGGCGAGTCGATGAAATACATCGTGGACTCGTCGGCGGTCCAGACGATGCCGTTGGACACCGTGACGCCCCCGAGCCGGCGCCGGATGCCGTTCGCCGGCTCGAGCGTGTAGAGGCTGCCGCGCCCGGATTCCTCGCGGGTCGACATCGTGCCGGCCCAGAGCCGTCCGCGGGGATCGCATTTACCGTCGTTGAAGCGGTTGCCCGGGATGTCCGACTCCGGGTCGCCCAGGGCCTCGACGGCTCCGGTTCGCGGATCGAAGGCCCGGAATCCGTCGGCACATGCAAGCACGACGCCGCCCGACCCGCGGACGACCACCGTGCCGACCGCCTGGCCCACGTCGAAACGGTCGTCGCGTCGCGTCGCCGGATCGAACCGATGCAGCGCGTGCCCGAGGATGTCGACCCACCACAGGCAGTTCTCGCGCCAGTCCCAGAGCGGGCCTTCGCCGAGTTCCGCTGCCGCGTCATGGACGAGTTCTGGCTCACTTGCCATCGTCGAGGGCCTCCGCTCCTGGTCAGGTTCTTTCGCCTCTGCCGCGGGCGCCGCAGAGCGACTCCATGATGTCATCGATCGCATCCCGCGGGCCGCTGAAGCCCCACACCTGGCTCACGTCGCGATGCTGCCGCAGCCCGGTGTCGCCGCCGATGGCCGGCGCGTGATGCTCCATTTCGCTGAACGAGCCCCAGTGGCTGTCGACGTTGCAGGCCTGCACGGCGAAGCCGGTTTCGGCGGGGCGTCCGACCGGGGAGTCGGCGTAGATGCCCGAGGGATCGGGCTGAAAACTGCGGATCACGACCGTGGCCGAACGGCCGGCGCGATGGAGATACGCCATCCGCCCGGTCGTCGCGACCGCCGGCACGGAGATCTTCTGCTCGCCGGCCGCCGCCATCCGATAGGAGATGCACCGCTTCGTCACGCGGAGGTCGCCCGCCGGAATCGTTCCAAAGAACGGCGTCGGCCGGCAGGGCGCGTAGGTCGGAATGACCAGCTCGCCGCCGTGGGGCAGTTGGAGGAGGTTCCAGATCGCTAGATTCGGCAACGCGACCGCCTTTGCGGAGACCTCGAGCGTCACCTCGAGCGAATAGCCGGCGTATGCCACGCCCCGCGGGCATGAGCCGCCCAGCGGGTTGGCCGCCAGCCGGACGGCCTTCGTGATCCGCAGTGGAATCCGCCTCCCCGTCCGATGCGCCGTGACCATGGCCCCGTTCGTGAGCCGGATGACGTCCGGATCGCGGTCATCCGCGCGGTAGGCGCCGGGATCGAACTCCCGCGGCTGCAGGTAGACGGTCGTGTCCGGGTGCTGCGGATAGAAAAACTCGACCTCGGGTGAAAGCCAGGTGCGGTCGCCGCCGAGGTTCGACCACGAGCCGGGGCGGCACAGGCGGCGGCTGGCGGCGGCCGAGGCGAGGGCAGGGTGCGTCCAGAGCAGGTTCGTCTGCGACCCGCCGGGAAAGAGTCCGATGACGCGGCCCCCTTCGCGGAGGACCGTCACCCGTCCGCCATCGGCGGCCGCGAGCGATCGCGGGCCCAGCCAGGAGGGAAAGGATCGTGGTGTCGACGGCGCGGGATGTCTCATGGGGTGTCTCACGAGTTCATGGTGCCTTGCCACCGCCGAAAGGAGCAAAAGGAGCAGGGCAGGCGAAATTCCCTCAAGTTTTTGGTCGCTGATCCACGGCTGGAGCGGCCCGTTTCAGGCGGACGCTGCGACCGCCGCATCAACCTCGGCCCGTGTCGGGCATCCCAGCCGGCCGCCGAACCGGGTGCACTTCAGCGCGGCGGTGGTGCACGCGAACCGCGCGGCCGCCGCGATCGGCAGCCCTTCGAGGATCGCAACTGCAAAGGCGCCGTGGAACACGTCGCCGGCGGCGAGCGTGTCAACCACGTCCACCGCCGGCGCCGGCACCCGCAGCACGGATCCGGCCTCGACCCAGGCGTAGCCGTCGGCTCCGCAGGTCGCGCCGACGTGGCCGCCGTGCGTGGCGGCCACGGCCAGCAGCGCCGCGGGCACGTCGGACAGGCCCGTGAAGTCGAGCAGGCCAGCGTCGGAGAACACCGCATAGTCGGCCAGTGGAACGAGCCTGTGGAGGACGCCGGGGGCCGCGATCTCGCCATCGAGCATCGAGGGCACGCCGAGGTCCCGCGCCGCCCGGAACGCCGCCTCCGCGGCCTCCGGCCAGCGCACGTCACAGAGCACCATCCCGCTCCCGGCGATCGCGGGCAGCGGGAGCCAGTCGGCGGCGGGGTCGAGGCCTGGATCGTGGAAGGGAACGACCAGCCTGCGGCCCGCGCCGTCCACGATGACCGTGCCCTGTGAAGACCGGCCGCCGGGCATCGTCCGCAGACCCGAGACATCGAGTCCGGCCGCCGCCACCGATTCCCGGATGAACCCGCCGTCGGCGTCGTCGCCGATCCGCGCCCAGATGGCCGCCGAGCCGCCGAGTTTGACAAACGCACAGGCGGCCGACAGGGCCATGCCGTCGGCGACCCGGCACATGCGGTCGGCCAGCGCCTTGGCCGGCAGTGGAGGCACCTCCGCCACCCGGAAGATGCCGGTCACACATGCGCCGCCAACGGCGATCAGCGAGGGACGGATGTCTTTCATGCGTTCGTGGTTTCCCGGAGCGGTCAGCCGGCGGCCAAGCCGGCCGCCGTCCGTGCCAAGGACGTGATGCCCGCCCAGTCGCCGGCCCGCACGAGTTCCTGCGGGGTCACCCACGACCCGCCGACCGTCATGCAATTGGGCAGCTTCAGGTAGGCGGGGACGTCCGCCGCGCGGATGCCGCCGGTCGGGCAGAAGACGGTATCGGGAAAGACCGGTGCCAGCGCCTGCAGGAAGGCGATGCCCGCGGTGCCGTTGGCGGGAAAGTATTTCAATTCGTGAAACCCGAGGTCGCGGGCGGCCATCACCTCGCTCGGGCTGGCGACGCCCGGCAGCAGCGGCAGGCCGTGGGTCTTGGCGGCCGCGGCGAGCCCCGGCGTGAGGCCCGGCGAGACGCCGAAGGCTGCCCCGGCCGCGACCGCCTTCTCGACGTCATCCGGGCCGAGGAGCGTGCCGATGCCGATCACGGCGTCGGGGGCGGCAGCCCGCATCTCGACCACCGCGGCGCATGCCACCGGTGTTCGGAGGACGATCTCGAACACGGTCACGCCCCCGGCGACGAGCGCCTGGGCCAGCGGCCCGGCGACCGCCAGGTCGTGGACCGTGAGGATCGGCATCACCGGGCAGTGGGCGAGGAACCGCCGCATGGGACTGGCTTCAGGCATCGAGTGGGGCTCCTGGCTGCATGATCCTCTGGCCGTGTGTCCGCCGCCGCGCGCGGCCAAAGTGTAGCAGACTGCGGTGACCGGCTGGCATGCGGCCGCCCCCACGAGCCGCCCCTCAGCCAGGCCATGCTGGCGGACGTGCCAGTGAGCGGGCTATTCTTGAAGCGGCATTCATCGGCCGGGAAGGCCTGCCGTTCCCCCGACTGAAGCGAAGCCTGCGGTTGCCGGTCACCCTCTGGAACAGACCTTCTCATGTCGCAGTGTGCGGTGTGCAAAACCAGTCGTCTGGCGCGGTCGATCGCCGCCTGGTTTCTCCTCCTCGTGTCGAATGTCGCCGCTGCGGAACCCGCGCGGCTCGAACTGCTGCCCCACGACCATGTCGTGATCGTCGGCAATACGCTCGCGGAACGGATGCAATATTTCGGCGGTTTCGAAACCTTGCTCCACGCCCGCTTCCCGCAGCATGAGCTGTATGTCCGCAACCTCGGCTGGTCGGCCGACGAGCTCACGATCCGCCTGCGGAGCCACGGCTTCGCCGATCATGGCAGCAACCTGGTCGATCACGCGCCCGACGTCGTGATCGCGATGTTCGGCTTCAACGAGTCGTTCGCCGGCCCGGCCGGCACGGCGAAGTTCGAGCAGGATCTGGCGGCGTTCGTCAAGGATCCCTTTTCCATCGACCGCTACACGTCGCCCGGTGGCAAATGGGACAAGCCGGTCGCCGCCAGCCGGCTCGCCGCCGCGAAGAAACCCGTGCGGCAGGTCGTGCTCGTGTCGCCGACGGCCCACGAGAATTTGAAGAATCCGCATCTGCCTGACGGCTCCGCGACCAACGGGAATCTCGCCCTCTACACCGCAGCGATGCGGAAGGTGGCGGCTCGGGAAGGGGCGGTGTTCGTCGATCTCTTCACGCCCAGCCTCGCGGCCATGCAGCGGTCGCCCCGGCCCTGGACGATCAACGGCATCCACATGAATGCGTACGGCGACCGCGAACTGGGCCGGCTGCTCGACGCCGGTCTGTTCGGGCCGGCCGCGGCCGCCGCGTCGATCGACATGGGCAGATTGCTGGCCGCCGTCAACGAGAAGAACCTGCAGTTCTTCTACGACCATCGCAGCGTGAATGGCTGCTACATCTTCGGCGGCCGCAAGAATCCCTACGGCACCGTGAACTTTCCCGCCGAGTTCAAGAAACTGCGGGCGATGACGGCCGTCCGCGACCGCCGGATCTGGGACCTGGCCCAGGGCAGGGCCGTGCCCGACCGCATCGACGATTCCGGCACCGGCGCGGTTCCGCCGGTGGAGACCAACGTCAGTTCGCTGCCGCCGGCGACGACGGCGGCGGAGTCGCAGGCCATGATGGAGATCGAGGACGGCTACGAGGTGAATCTCTTCGCCTCGGAGGCGGAGTTCGCCAATCTCGCGAATCCCGTGCAGATGGCATTCGACGCCCGGGGGCGGCTGTGGATCGCCACGATGCCCTCGTATCCGCAGTATTTCCCGGGCGTGCCCCCTGACGACAAGATCCTGATCTATGAAGACACCGACGGCGACGGCAAGGCCGACAAGGAGACGGTGTTCGCCGCCGGCCTCCATCTGCCGACGGGCTTCGAAATCGCCGACGGCGGATGCTACGTGGCCCAGGAGCCGAATCTCGTCTTCTTGAAAGACACCGACGGCGACGACCGGGCCGACGTCCGCGAGATCCTGCTTACCGGCTTCGACTCGGCCGACTCGCACCATGCGATCGGCGCCTTTGCCTGCGACCCGGCCGGCGGCCTGTTGATGATGGAGGGCACGTTTCACCAGACGGCGGTGGAGACGATCCGCGGCCCGAAGCGGTGCTCGAACGCAGGCATCTATCGCTACGACCGGAGGCGCGAGCAGTTCGACGTCTTCGTGTCGTACGCCTTCGCCAACCCGTGGGGCCAGGCGTTCGATCGCTGGGGGCAGTATTTCGTGGCCGATGCCTCGGGGGGGATCAACTATTTCGGCACGGCGTTTTCCGGTGACGTCGATTATCCGCAGAAGCACGGCAATCTGAAGCCGTTCCTGCAGAAGCAGTGGCGGCCGACGTCGGGCTGCGAAATCGTCGCCAGCCGTCAGTTTCCCGACGACGCGCAGGGCAACTACCTGCTCAACAACTGCATCGGTTTTCAGGGCGTGCTGCAGTACAAGATAAGGGAAGACGGTGCGGGCTTCGCGGCCGATCCGGTCGATCCGCTGCTCAAGTCGAACGACCCCAACTTCCGCCCGGTGGATCTCGAGTTTGGCCCCGACGGCTGCCTGTACCTCGTCGATTGGTACAACCCGCTCGTGGGCCACATGCAGCATTCGCTCCGCGATCCGAACCGCGACAAAGCCCACGGCCGGATCTGGCGGGTGAAGGCGAAGGATCGTCCGCTCGTGGTGGCGCCGCAGATCGCCGGAGCGGCCGCGGCCCGGGTGCTCGACGCCCTGAAGGCCTACGAGGATCGCACGCGGTACCGAGCCCGGGCGGAGTTGCGTTCGCGGCCGGCTGCCGAGGTGATCCCCGCGGTCGAGGCCTGGGTCGCGGGGCTCGATCCCCAGGACCCTGATCTCTGGCATCAGCTCACCGAAGCGCTCTGGGTCTATCAAGCCCAGGACGTGGTCAACGTGGCGCTCCTCGATCGGCTGCTCGCCGCGCCCGAACCCCGGGCCCGGGCCGCGGCCACGCGGGTGCTGGCGTTTTGGCAGGAGCGGATCGACGCGGTCGACGGCAGGCTGCGCACGCTCGTGGCCGACGGGCATCCGCTGGTCCGGCTGGAGGCGGTCCGGGCCTTGAGCTTCCGCCGCGATCAGGAGGCGATCAACATCGCCATCGAGTCGCTCGTGATGCCGCAGGACGACTATCTGCGCTACGTGTTTCGCGAGACCATGCAGACGCTCTCGCGCCGCGTGCCGCCCGCGGTGGCCGGCGGGGCGGCCGCCTCCGCCAGGCCGCTCGTGGCGCTGCTCGAGAGCGGCCGGCTCCCGCCCGAACGATCGGGCGACGTCGTGACGATGCTCCTGCAGCGGGGCGGGCCGGAAGAGTTGGGCTGGCTGTTCGCGGAGTTCGCCGCACCGACCAGGCTCCCGGCCAGCCTCCGGGGCACGATCGCCAGCGGGCTTGTGCAGGCGGCGGCGGAGCGGGGCCTGAAGCCGGCGGGCGGAATCGACCGTCTGGGGTCACTTCTCGATGACGGCGAGCCGGCCGTGCAGACGATGGCTATCAGGCTCGCGGCCGCCTGGCGGGATGCGGCGGCCGTGTCGCAACTCGACCGTTTCGCGGCCGGCGACCGTGGCGGCGGCGAGCCTCAGCGGGAGGCGATCCTGGCCCTGGCCACGATCGCCACGCCGGAGGCGAAGGCCGCCGTGGCCAGACTCTGTGACCGCGAACGACCGGAGCCGACGCGGCTGCTGGCGATCGCGGCGCTGGCCCGATTCGACACGCCGGCGGCAGCCGGCCGGACGGCCGAGCTGCTCGCATCCCTGCCGGCAGACGGCACCGGACCGCTGCCGACGAGCGTGATCGATGCGATCGTCGATCGTCGCGCCGGTCCCGCGGCCTTCGCCACGGCCCTCGCCGCCCGGCCGCCGTCGGCCGACGTGGCGAAACTGGTACTCCGGCATTTCTATGCCACCGGGCGGACGGTGCCCGAAGTGGCCGACGTGCTCATGAAGGCGGCCGGCATCTCGGCCAACCCCGCCATCCCCTCGCAGGACGAGATCGCGCGGCTCTCCGTGGCCGTCATGGAGAAAGGGGATCCGGCACGGGGCGAGGCGATCTTCCGCCGATCGGATATCGCCTGCATGAAGTGCCACGCGGTGGCGAAGGCGGGGGGCAATATCGGGCCGGAGCTGTCGGCAGTGGGCTCGATCTCGCCGCCGGAATACGTGGTGGCTTCGATCCTCAACCCGGATGCCTCGATCAAGGAGGCGTACGTCACCCGCAGCATCATCACCGACTCCGGCGCGGTCCACACCGGAATCCAGATCGATCGTGACGAGCTGCGGGTGCGGCTCCGCGACGCGACGGGCAAAACGATCACCGTTCCGACGGCCGACATCGAAGAGGAGGTCGAGGGCAAGTCGCTGATGCCCAAGGGGCTGACGACGTTCCTCACCGAGCAGGAGTTTCTGGATCTGGCCAGATTCGTGGCGGAGCTGGGCAAGCCCGGCCCCTACGCGATCCGCTCGGCACCCACGATCCAACGCTGGAAAGTGCTCGAGAATCCGCCGGCCGACATGCCGCAGTCTTCGGCCGAGACGATTCCGGCGGACGAACAGGTGCGGAAGCGGATCGTGCAGGACGCGGGGCTGCGGTGGAAATCGGCCTACGGCAAGACGGCCGGCGGGCTCCCGCTCGACGAACTCGTCGCCCCAGGCGGCGCGGGAGTGCAGCCGCTCTGGCTGCAGGGCGCGATCGTCTCCGATGCGGAGGGGCCCGTCGATCTGCGGATCAGCGCACCGGACGGCTCGGCGGCCTGGCTCGGCGGCACACGGCTCGACCTCGCCGCGTTGCGGGCAGTCCCGCTCGTCAAAGGCGAAAACACGCTCACGCTGCGCGTGCCCGCCACCAGGGGAGCCGGCCAGGAGGTGACCGTCGAGGTGCAGAAGACGAAGGACTCGCCGCAGCGCGTCGACGTGGTGGGCGGCCCGTGAGCAGGCGACACTGGCGGCGGTGTGCTGTACGCGGGCGAGGCCATCCAGGTCTTTTCACGCCTGCGAACCTCCGGTTCGAGGTGAGCCGGCTCCTGCCGTCCGTCTCTGCAGCTGCGGTGACGAACCCCCGGCCCCGGAGCCTGCCCGCCGCCCCATGCGGTCGGACAGGCGGAATCAAATTTCCCATCACGCATCGCCCATCCCCTGCAGGGTCGAGGACTGCAGGTTTCGTTTTCCTTCTCTCGTTCTTTGTTTCAGGCCTGGCCATCGGGGCGGAGCCCGTGATCTGGCAAACCGGTTCTGGGACCTCTGCGGCCTACCTGACCACCGATGACAAGCGTGCCTGCATACAGGACGCGAACGGCAGGCTGGCCTGGGCGGCCCGTTTGGTTCCGGAAAAAGGCGATGTGCTGTGTTATCAGGCTGGACGGCCGTTCCATGATTGGCGGGTTGTCCAGACGAACAGCGATATCTCCATTGTGGGAACCACCGGCACTGGTCAAAGCCTCCTATACCACCCTTGCCCGACCCCGCCGGAATCGGTTGGCTGGCAACCCTACGCACTGCCGGCGACGGAAGCCGATGCCGCGAAGCGAAAACAGGTCGCCGATGAACTTGTCCGCCGTTTCGCCAAGGAGCAGCGCCTGCGGGGCGAGGAAGCGCGGTTGACGAAGGGCCGCATGGATGCCGATACGCTCCAGCAGCCCGCGGTGAGGAAAATCTGGGAGGAGATCCACGCCACCGACGAGGACAACAGGCTCTGGCTCGAACGTACCTTGCGCAAAGACGGTTGGATCGGCCGGAAGACCCATGGCGACCAGGCGCATCAGGCCCTTGTGTTTATCGCCATGCACAACATCGAATACCTGCGCCTGTCCGCCACTATCCTGGCCCAGTTGCGGGCCGAATGGCAGCGCAAGGAAATCGGAGAAATGTCAGTGGCCAACCTCGCGGATCGCTTCGCCCTGGTCGTTGGCGATCCCATGGAGTACGGGATCCAGGCGACCGTGGATTCGAGCGGCCGGATGGTCATCCCGGTAATCGCCGATGGCGCCGTCCTGGATGGCAACCGCGCCCGCATCGGTAAGCCGCCGATCGCCGAGGTCGCCAGAAGTGGGCGAATCATTCTGCGCATCGGTGACGATGGTCGCCTTGTCGGCGAAGGAGCGGCCAACGCCCGTGGTTTGGATACCATCGACTTCGCCCGCGCCCGACGCGAGCCGGCCTGGGGACTGACGGCGGCTGCCGAGGCCGATCCTGACCTGGGTGCGGCCATCGTGGAAGCAAGAGCGGGCGAGAGTGCGCCGTTAGCCGCCTGGACACGGAAGGCAAGCGAATCGCATCGGAGCGCCTTCGTCGACATTCTCCTGGCCCAGGGACGGGTCCCCGGTTCCGCTGATCCCAACCAGGACGTTCTTGCAGCCCTGCAACCGGTCTTTGACGGCGTGATGGCGGGACTCCCGGCCAGCGACGATGCCAGGATCGTTCTGGCCAACCAGATGGCGTATTCCCTGGCCGCCCGGGCCAAGCCGCCGACACCTCTCGAGCTGGCCCGAGCGGTGGAAGTGGCGGAACTCCTCGAGAAAGCACTCCAGCGTAAGGAAGTCGCCGGCAGCAGCCTGGGGCATGGCATCGCCGACACGATCGCCTGCATCCGCTACCGCCAGGGCGACCGCAAACAGGCGGCCTCGTTCTGGAGGAAGGCCATCGACCTGGCAGGCGCCGACGTCCCTGAACTCTACCGCAGGCGTCTGGCTGCCGCCGAAGGCGCCGACGCCGACGCCTCACTGCCGCACTGAACACCCCTCGCCCCCCATGCGGTCGGAGAGGCGGAATCAAGTTTAGCCGGTCGAGGAACCCAAACGGTGAGCGATCGACCGCGCCATTGGCCCCCGGTTACGTGGACTCTCGCCCGCGTCCGCTCCCGATGCGGTTGCTGAGACAGGCACGGCCGTCGCGTCCAGGTCGAGCAGAGCACCTCGCCGCCACGGTGACGGACAGGGTGGGCCGTCTTACCCGCCCACCACGCGGATGCCGGGCCGGTCTGCGAAACCGCGGTCGAAGGTCATGATTTCCGCCACGCCGTGGCGCTCCATGATCGCCACATGGAGGGCGTCCCGCGACGACAGCCTGCGGGTTTCCAGAACGATCGCCTTCGCCCGCTCGACGTCTGCGATCTCAATCGGAAAGACGGAATCCACGACGGCCAGCAGGACGGCGAAGGCCGGCTGAATGGCGTCACGGCGGTCGATCGCCGTGTAGCGGTGCAGAATTTCCTGGAACACCTCGGCATCAGTCACCAGCCGCTCGCTCGCCGCAACCATCTGCTCGAGCAGGCGTTGGGCATCGATCTTGTGGGGATGTCGCTTGCCCACCAGATACATCGGGATGTTCGAGTCGATGAAGATCACGGCCGCGAGCGTCGCCGGCGGTGGGCTGGAGGCGGAGCAGCCGGGCCGGATGCCGTGCCACGGGCGATGTCGGCGAGCATCGACTCGATGTCACCGGACGGAAAATCATGCGTCGCGGCCGCCCTGATCGACGCGATCTTGCGGGCTGGGTCACCCGCCGGCCTCCGCTGCTTGGCCTCGTCGAGCGCCCGCCGCACCCAGGCCGCCACGGTGACCTGCTCACGGCGGGCAAGCCCCTGAATCTCCGCCAATTCCTGCTCCGCGAGGAGCACCTGAAGCCGCTTACTCATGCCATGAGTATAGTCGGAGAGTCCAATAAGTCAACCTGATCGCGCGGCGCGGCCACCTCGATGGAAAGGATAGCCCGGCCAATGGCACGTGCGCCAGCATGGCCCGAGCAGCGAGGACCATTGCTCCGCGCTGCAATCGTTGCCGATCACGGCGACTGGCACGTCGACCAAATCGATCGCGAGCTGGTGCCCGTCTTGAGACGTGACATCCCGCCGCCCTTGCCGGGGGCCCTGCCACGCAGCGGGTTCAGACGATGCCCGGCAGCCGCTCCTTCGAGTCGCCGAAGCTGTCGAGCTCCAGGCCAACCCAGTCCATGAGGTGGAGGAACAGGCTGCACATCCGCCGGTTCGGCGGCTCGAGGCGTCGTTGCAATACTTCAGGGTCGCGATCCGGGTGGAGTCGGTGCGGAAGGCGAGCAGCAGAATGTCGTTCATCAGCCGCCAGTATTCGGGCGGCCCGGCGGGCCAGCCCTACCGGCGTTGTTGCCGCCGATCGTTCCCGGCCCGCCGCCATCGGCCGCGGGTTCCACGCCGGCATGGTCGGTCGGGTGGTGAACTTTTTCCCATCTTCGCGACACTTCTCTTTACGGACCGCGTCTTCCCGCGGCCGCGGCGGTGATTCCCCGGGCGATTTTTGCATGTGCGACGACCAGAAGGCCGAGATCGCCGGCACGTTTCGCGACTGCCATGCGGACCTGGTCGCCTTTTTCGCCCGCCAACACCCGGACGCGGACTCGGCCGCCGACCTGGCCGCCGAGTCGATGCTCCAGTTCCTGCGCAAACTTTCCGCCGGAACCCGGCCGGGGTCGATGCGGGCCTATCTGTTCGGCATCGCGCGACACGTGGGCATGGCCGCCCGGCGACAGCGGGCCCGGCGGCCCGTCGTCATGGACGTGGCGACGCTGGCTGCGGTCGAGGCGCCACCGCGCGACGACCCCGCGGCTGCGGCCCGGGACCTGATCGCCGGGCTGCCGGCCCGGCAGCGGGACGTGCTCGACCTGCGGTTCGTCACCGGCCTGTCGTACGCCGAGATCGCGGCCCGGCTCGACATTCCCGTCGGCACGGTCCGGTCCCGCATCCACCATGCCGTGGCCCTGCTGCGATCACGCATGCCCCCCGACTGAAAGTTTTCACGAGTGAATCATCCAGTGCCATCGCGGCATCCCCCGAGGATCGATCATGCCTTCCTGCCCTGAACATCGTGCCCGACTCCGTCGCGAGACGCTCCACGCGCTCGTCGTCGATGATGCCTGCAAACAACTCGCCGCGGACGTGGCCGAATTGCTGCACGCCTGGCTCGCTCTGCATCCGGAGGACGCCCGCGAGGCGGACGAGATCCGCACGGCCGTGGGCCTGGTCGGCCGGGCCTGCCGGTCAGCTGCCGCGCCGGCAGAAATCGTGCCGGGAGAAACCGCGCCGGCTGCAATGGAGCCACGCACGCCGGCCCGGACGCGGCCGCGGCGCGGCCGGGTCGCGACGGTGGGCGCCGTTCTGGCGGCGTCGATCGTGGCGGTCGTGGCCATGAAGTGGCGGCCGCGGCCGGCGGCGGAGCCCGAGCCGGCCGCCCTGCCGCCGATCCAGTGGACCCGCTACGAGCTCGCCACCGACGACTCGGGACGGTTCACGGTCAGGCCGGCCAGCCCCGGTGCCGCGCCATGACCGTCGCCGCACGTTGTCAGTCCATCATGCCCTCCCCATTCCCTCCCGAGCTGTTCGTCATGCCAGCCTGCCGTCGTGAGTCTCATGTCAGCCGTCAGTCCCGCCGCGCGTGGTGGTGCGCCGTGGTCGTGTGCGTGGCCGCCGCCGCCGGCTGCGTGGTGGAAGAGCGGGTCTGGTGGTCGCCGGATGGCAGCGTGGCGGCCGTCGATGGCCGGCCGGGCCTGCGGCTCATGCGTCCGGATGGCACGCTCTCGGAGCCGATCCTCGACGGCCAATGCTTCGGGGTCTCATGGCTCCCGGACGGCTCCGGGCTCGTCGTCGCCCGCGCGATCGAGGTCGCGACGTGGGCCGAGGCGAAGCCGCTCCTGCCCGCGGAGGAGGTGGAGGCGATGGAGACGGCGGCCCGCTGCGTTCCCGCCGTGATACGGGCGATGGCGGACTTGGAAAAGGTGCCGAAGACCAGCGACGAGTTTTTTCGTTTTCCGATGGACGAAGCTGGAGCGTGGACGCTCTTTGCTCTGGCATGCGCTCGTGATCGGCATGCCGATGAGCTGCGGGCAACCACCCGGACCTTTTGGCGTGCAAGCGATAGTGAGAGGGAACTGTCCGACGAGGAGGCGGCCGGCCGTTGGCGCGAGATTCAGGACGCGCCGCTGAGGGTCTGGGACCTGTCGCTCGTGCCGGTTGCGAATGGCGCGGCCGCGGGGCCGGTGCGATCGCTGCTGCGCTCGTTGCGACCGATGTCATGCCCGACCTTAACGCCGCGCGGCGGATGGGTCGCGGTGCGGTTACGGACGGGGTCGACGGAATCCGTTCCCGGGGTCTTTGCGAGCGAGGGCGTCCACTCGCTCGTCGCCCTCGACATGAAGGGCGGGCAGCGGGTCGACATTGCCGACGGCGTCTGCTCGAACCCGGTGTGGCTTTCCGACGGGGTGACGCTGGCCTTCGTCACCGTCACGCCCGGCCATATCGGAGCCGGTCAGCGCGAGGCCATCAAGACGCTCGCCCGGAAGACGCTCGTGGCCGGCGGGCCGGACGGCATGCAGGCCGGCGAAACCATGCCGCTGATGGCGGGCGTGTTTCCGAGTTCTCGGCTTGCCCTGCTGCCGGGAGACCGGCTGCTGATCCCGGCGGTCGAGATGTCGCTGCCGATGCGGCCCGACGCCGACCTGAGGCCGCGGCTGTTCGTCGTCGATGCCGCCCCGCACTCCAAGGCACGGCCCGCGGCGGTGAACTCCGCGGCCGAGGCGCTGCCCCAAGATCTCGGGGCGTTCGCCGTGAGTCCCGACGGCACGCGGGCCGCCGTGGTCGAACGCCGCACCGACGGCGTGGCCGTCGTGGACCTGGCCACCGGCCGGGTCGAGCCGGTCACCGCCGCGTCGGGACACGAGTGCGGCACGGTGCCCGCCTGGCGGAACGACCGGGAACTGCTCATTCAAACCCGCCGCCCACCGGGCGACGGCCGCGACACGTGGGCGATCTGGCAGCGGGGCATACCGCTGCGCTGGCTCGACGAGACGTGGACCGACACGGAAAGGGAGACCCTGCCGTTGGTCCGCGAATAGCCGCCGCGAACCGTCCTGGAAATGGGCACGGTGCTGCCCCGGGAACTTCTACCGGGGTACGCGTCGGAGGAGGCTCGCCACCACGTCGCCGCCTGGATCGAGCTGATGCCAGAGCCGCCGAAGTCGCGATCCCCCATTGACGCGGATCGACCTCATCGAGGGGATTTCAGGGTCGCCACCGCCCGCTGGCCGAGTTCCGTCACGACCTGGGTCAAATAGGTCCAATACGACGCCTTTTCGATGGTGTCGCGGATGACGGCTGCCGGCAGAAAGCGACGCATCTCCTTGATGAAGTCCGTGCGCGTGTCCGGCTGACCGCGGAGCGCCGCGAGCCGAGTCTCGAGCGCCGACACGAAACCCGCCTTCTCTCGCTTGTGATCGCGAATCTTCAACGGGATGAGCGGGAGCGGGAGCTCGATGCCCTGCTGCGTGAGCCAGACGATGTCCCAGAGGTCGCGATTTTTGATGCGGTTTTCGCGCCAGGCGAGCGCGACGATCTTGTCGGCGAGGATTTCCTCCCGACTCTGCGCCTGGAGAATGAGGCCCGACGTGCCGAGGTCGACGCCGTACAGATTGCGCAGCATCATCGGCCGCGGGTCGTGGCTGGGAATGGCGCAGATATCGAGGTTGATCCGCTGGGCCGGCAGGTGCTTTCGTCCAGGGCGGGTTTCGATGACGAGCTTCCAGGTGGAAACATTGCCACCGATCTTCAGCGGCTCACTCACCCTGACCGGCAGGCCATATCGGTCTTTCAGACGGTCGGTGAGGATCGTCGCCAGTTTGGCGAGGCTGCCGCGTCGAAAATCACTCCCGCCGGTGAAGTCGAGATCTTCGCTGAGTCGCGACGAACCGTAGCAGGCTCGCAGGCAGGTGCCACCGATGAAGGTGAGCTTCGCGAGCAATCCTGCCGCGGTCATTTCCCGCAGGATGTCGTGATGCAGCAGTTCTTTTTCCACGACGGGCCGCAGCGCGGAGAGGTCTGCGCGGGCACGCAGCGCCTCGTCAACGAGCTGGTCGAACAAGCTCATGCAGTGCCTCCTCATCGACGAGTTCCAGGCTGCGGCGGGTGGCCTTCATGTCGCGCAGGGCCTGGCGTACGGAGGCCCGCCAGAGGCGGCGATCCGGGTCGTACGTCAGCTCACGGCTCAGGTCGTCGGGACGCTGGGCGGTGTGCACGAATTCGATGTGCCCGTAGTCTCCGCAGTCGACCACGTGGCTGCGGCCGGAAGTCATGACACTGATCCAGTTCATCGGCACCTGTGAAATCACTCCCGCGTCGCTGAGAACCGTCTCGAGGCTGATGTAATTGAACTCGCCCGCCCGCAGCCGCGCCGCCGCATGAAACAGCAGATGGCCTGCCGGATAGTCCGGGACCCGATAGAGGTAGATGCCCCGACAGACCCGCTCGAGCAGACCCGTCTTCACGGCCCGGGAGAGGAGCCCGGCCAGGTGCCCGCATCCAGGAACCGCCCCTGCCAAATCCGACGCGGCGAATACGCAATGCTCGCGGTCCGCCAGCCGGCGCAACGCCTGCGCGAGTTGCTTGAGTGGCTGCATGGCCCTAACTATACAAAAGATTGCAGAAAGTGCAATCTTTTGTGCTGTCGCGTGTCGACTCGAGCGCATGCCTGGTCAGGACAGAATCGCAAGCCACGATGCCCGCGTGGTTGGGGAGCGACGGAAGCGACGGCGTCGGTTCCTGCTTCAAGAGTTCCCGGCGGGGCGAGTTTCCGTCACTCCGCAGACTGCTTCGCGATCCGCGCGGCCAGGTCGCCGAGGAATCGCGCGGCGGGGCCGCCGTCCACGATCCGGTGGTCGAAGGTCAGCGAGAGCGGCAGCTGCCGCTGGAGCACGAAGCCCTCCTGCCCGGAGGGCGGAGGCACGGGCTGCATCCGGATCGCCCCCACGCCGAGGATCGCCGCCTCGGGATGGTTGATCACCGGCGTGAAGAACTCGATGCCGTAGGAGCCGAGGCTCGTGAGCGTGAACACGCCCCCCTGCATGTCGGCCGCCGTCAGCCGACCGGCCCGCGCCCGTTCGACGAGCCACCGCGTCTGCCGGGCCACCTCGGCTAGCGGCGATGCGGCCACGTCGCGAACCACCGGCACCACGAGCCCGCCCGGAGCGTCGACCGCCAGTCCGATGTCGATCCGGTCGCCGGGCAGGACGAGCTGCGTCTCCTCCCAGCGGGCCGCCAGCAGCGGGTGGGTGAGGAGCGTGTCGGCGATCGCCTTGAGGAGCATGTCGTTGAGCGTGGCAGCCTCCGGACCGGCGGCGGCCTTGCAGGTGGCCCGGGCCGCGAGCAGCGCCGTCGCGTCGGCCCACGCCGTGAGCGTGACGGGCACGGTTTCCTGTCGGCTCCGCACCATCTGCCGGGCGATCGTGCGCCGGATCTGCGTGATCGGCACCGACGTCGCCCCCGGCGGCAGGGCCGGCATGGCAGCCGTGACAGACGCGGCGGCCGGGCCGAGCCGTGGCGTGCCCGCGGCCGCCGCGGCGAGGACATCCCGCTCCCGAACGCGGCCGCCCGCCCCGCCGCCACGAACCGCGGCGATGTCGATCCCCCGGTCGCGTGCCGCCCGCCGCGCACGGGGCGAGCTCCGCGTCGGGCCGGCCGCGAGCGGCGCGGCGGGATGCGGCGTCGGCCGCGACGGGGCGAGATCGTCGAGCGAAAGCCGGCCGCCGGGGAGCCCGGGCGTGACGGTGGCCAGGTCGATGCCGAGCTGGCGGGCGAGCCGCCGCACGCTCGGCGACGCCGCCGTGGGCACGGGACCGGACGAAGGCCGGGGCATGCTCGGAGCCGTCGGGGAAGAAGCCGCCGGAGCGGTCTGGGTGATCGGCGCCGCAGCAGGGCCGTTCGGAGTCGCGGGCACGGACTCCACCTGCGACGGTGCGGCTGCCGGAGCCGCCGGGGACGCCGACCATGTGGGCGTCTCCCCCTTGCCGCAGAGGATGCCGATCACGCGGCCCACGAGGACGGTCTGCCCCGCGGCCGGCGCGTCGGGCGCCAGATGCAGCACGCCGCCGCACCGGCGCGTCGAGATCGTCGAA
>JBIJCJ010000271.1:0-3793 GCA_044344765.1 Pirellulales bacterium
TTCGAGCATGAAGAGGGGCTCGCCAGGCTTGACGTGGTCGCCCGGCTGCTTGAGCCAGCCCGCGAACACGCCCTCCTCCATCGACCAGCCGAGCCGGGGGATCGTGACGTCAGCAGCCATCGGGTGTCATGCTCCTCGTCGTTTGTTCCTCACTCCGCGAGCAGGCCGCGGATCGCGGCCTCGACCGCGGCGGCGGAGGGCAGCACCTCCGCCTCCAGCACCGGACTGTAGGGGGTCGGCGACGGCACGCTGCACAGCCGCCGCACCGGCGCGTCGAGATCGTCGAAGCCGCGATCGGCCGCGAGGGCGGCCACCTCCGCCGCCAGGCCGCACGGTCCGGTCGGCTCGTCGACCACCAGCAGCCGGCCCGTCTTCGCCACCGACGCGAGGATCGTGTCGGCGTCGAGCGGGTTGACCGTCCGCGGATCGATCACCTCCACGCTCGCCCCCTCCTTCGCGAGCGCCTCCGCCGCGGCCAGGCAGAGGTGGTTCATCCGCCCCACGGCCACGACCGTGGCGTCGGTGCCCGCGCGGGCGATCCGGGCGCGGCCGAAGGGGATCTCGAAGTCGGTCTCCTCGACCGGCCCCTTGACCTGCAGGATCTCGCGGTGCTCCAGAAACAGCACGGGGTCGTCGCCGCGGAGGGCGTGCATGAACAGGCCCTTCGCGTCGCGGGGCGTCGAGGGCACGACCACCCGCAGGCCCGGCACCTGCGCGAGCATGCCGTAGTAGCTGCCGGAATGGTGCGTGGCCGCGGAGTGCCCCATGCCGATGCAGCCGCGGAGCACGACCGGCATCTTCAGCCGGCCGCTCGACATGAACTGCATCTTCGCGATCTGGTTGACGATCTCGCCCCAGGCGTCGAGGATGAAGTCGACGAACATGAAGTCGACGACCGGCCGCGCCCCCGCCATCGCCGCGCCGCAGGCGAGGCCCGTGAAGCCGCGCTCGCAGATCGGCGTGTCGCGGAGCCGATCGGGGCCGTACTTCGCGTACAGGCCGGCCGTGGTGCGGAAGTTGCCGCCGCGACGCCCGATGCCCTCGCCGAGAACGAACACGGAGGGATCGGCCGCCATCGCCGCATCGAGTGCCTCGACGGTGGCCTGGATGAACGCGATCTGCCGGGCGGCCGGATCGGCCGGCGGCTCCTGCACCACCCGCGGCACGGCGTAGACGTGCGTGGTCGCGTCGGCCGGAGCGGGCTGCGGCGCCTGCTCGGCGGCCGCCCGCGCGCGGGCGACCTCCTCGGCCACGGCGGCCTCCACCGCGTCGAGGTCGGCGGCCGGGATGCCGTGCTCCGCCTCGAGCACCCGGCGGAAGGCGGCGATCGGGCAGCGGTCCTTCCACGCGGCCACATCCTCCCGCGTGCGGTAGTCGAAGTCGCCCATCCCCTCGGCGTGGGCCCGGGTGCGGTAGGTCTTGCATTCGATGAGCGTGGCGCCCTGGCCCGCCCGCGCCCGGGCCACCGCCCGCGCCGCCGCGGCGTGCACGGCGAGCACGTCGTTGCCGTCGACCTCCTCCCCCGGCAGCCCGTAGTTGGCCGCGCGGCGGCCCACGTCGGGAATGCCGCTCGCCTCGGAGAAGGGCACCTCGGTGGCGAACTGGTTGTTTTCACAGATGAAGAGC
Source organism: Pirellulales bacterium (assembly GCA_044344765.1). Lineage (GTDB taxonomy): Bacteria > Planctomycetota > Planctomycetia > Pirellulales > UBA1268 > QWPN01. The sequence continues at coordinate 1,627 of JBIJCJ010000271.1, forward strand.
ACCGGCAGCTTCCAGATGGCGGCCATGTTGAGCCCCTCGTGGAAGGCGCCGTTGTTGACCGCGCCGTCGCCGAAAAAGGCCACCGCCACGCCGCCGTTTCCGGCGAGCTTGAAGGCGTAGCCGCCGCCGGCAGCCTGGAGGATGCAGGGGGCGACGATGCCGCTGGTGCCCAGCATGCCGATCTCCGGCGCGAAGAGGTGCATGCTTCCGCCCCGGCCCCGCGAGCACCCGGTGACGCGTCCGAAGAGCTCGGCGATCAGGGCCTCGGGCGCGAGGCCCTTGGCGAGCGCGTGGCCGTGGCCGCGGTGGGTGCTGAAGACCACGTCGCTGGCCGCCAGGTGCGCACACACGCCGGAGGCGATCGCCTCCTGGCCGACGTAGGTGTGGCAGGCGCCGTGGATCAGGCCCCGCTGGTGGCAGCGGGCGAGCTCTTCCTCCGTGAGGCGGATCGTGAGCATCGAGCGGAAGAGCCCGAGCAGGGCTTCCCGATCGAGGGCGGCGGGGGCGGTGTGTTCCATCACGTGGCTCATGGGTTGCTCCCTGACATGTCCGGGCCGATGCTGCCGCCGGCGTTCATCGCGAGGTTACCGCCGTCCAGGGGAATCAGCGTGCCCGTGATCCACGCCGAGGCGTCGGAGGCGAGCAGCACCATCAATCCCTGGATGTCCTCCGGGCGGCCGAGCCGGCCCCGGGGGATGCCGGACAGAAACCTGCGCTCGATCGCCGGATCGTCGGCGATCCGCTTCTCGAGGCTGGGGTTGATCACCTGCGCCGGCAGGATCGCATTGACGCGGACGCCGCTGGCCGCCCACTCGGTGGAGAGCTCGCGGGTCATCTGGGCCACCGCCCCCATCGCCATCGCGTAGGCGATATGGCCGCGGCCGAGCGAGGTCATCCCGCCGATGCTGCCGATGTTGACGATCGAGCCGCCCCCCTGGCGGATCATCCGCCGGGCGGCCTGGCGGCAGTGGGCGAACCGGCCGACCACCAGGTTTTCGAGCACCGTGTGGATCTGCTCGGCCGTGATCGTGAGCGGATCGGCCATGATCCCGTCGCCGGCGATGTTGGCGAGAAAATCGACCCGGCCGAACTCGCCGTCGATCCAGTCGAACAGTCGTGTCGCGGCATCGACGCTGGACGTGTCGTGGACCTTCGGCACCGACCGGCCGCTCGCGGCCGCGATCTCCCCCGCCGTGGCGGCGAGGCCCTCCTCGTTGCGGTCGAGCATCACGACCGTCGCCCCATGGGCGGCGAGGGCGATGGCCGACGCCTTTCCCAGGCCGCTGGCGGCCCCCGAGACGACGGCGACTTTCCCGGACAGATCGAAGAGCGGCTGAGGCGTGTGGTTCATGGGGCCTGTTGCGGAGTGAAGGAGACGATCAGGGTATCGATCATGTGCGGCGGGTGGAGGCCGCCGCTGCCGGCCGTTCGATCACCCACCAGGCGAGGATGGCCATGAGCATGCCCCAGGCCATGACGCCCGCCAACGGGCCGACGCCGAAGCTGCCGATGAGCTTGGGCGCGAAGATGCCGCCGATGTTGGCCACCGAATTGACCAGCGCGATGCCCGCCGCGGCCGCGACCCCGCCCAGGAAGATCGGCGGGACCGCCCAGAAGACGGGCAGCACCGCCATCATGCCGGCCTGCGCGAGCGAGAGCCCGAGGAGCTTGCCCCAGGGGCCCACCGGCAGCCAGGCGAGAACCCATCCGGCCGCGGCCACGGCGAGCGCCGCAAGCACCACGGGCGTGCGCCGGCCGGTCGCGTCGGAGATCCTGCTCGCCGCGAGCATCGCGATCACCGCGACCACCTGCGGAAGTGCGGCCAGCAGGCCGATCTGCCGATAGAGTCCGGTGCCGCCGCCCGCCCCCGCGAGATACGGCTCGAATGAGTCCTTCACGAGCTTCGGGAGATAGGCCCCATACGCGTTGGTGCCGATCGCCACGCTCAGGTAGAGGCCGATCAGGATCCAGACCCGCACGTCGGCGAGCGCCGAGAACTTCTCGCTTCCGCCCGCCTCGAGACGCCGGCCGCTCTCGCGGCCCAGCTCCGTTTCGAGCCAGTCCCGCTCGTCGGCGGCCAGCCAGGTCGCGTCGCGCGGGCCGTCGGGCAGGAACCAGAGCACCGAGAACCCGAGCAGCACCGATGGAATCCCCTCGAGGATGAAGA
>JBIJCJ010000172.1:0-7398 GCA_044344765.1 Pirellulales bacterium
CTGGTTCAGTACACTTGCAATCGCACAGCCCCCGGCGGGAGCCGGGGGGTGACGGGCTGCCCCCACGGAGTTTGGGGGAAGGCGATCCACAAGCCCACGGAGTGGACCGCGTCACCCCCCGGGCTTCCGCCCGGGGCTTTTGGGGAGGAACGCGCGCGGATCGAGTGTGAGACGCGTCAGGCGGCGTGTTCGGCCGCCGCGGTCCCGCACCCGGACGGTGCCCCCACGCCGGCAGCGTCGGGCGTGTAGTCGGAGCTCTGGGCTCGGCGCATCGCCAGCCAATAGCCGACGGAGAGCCCTGGCCAGAGGGCCGTGTTCTTGCCGTCGCCGGGGGCGTACCAGCTCGAGCACGGCAGCTGCCAGGCGCTCCCCGGCGTGCTTCGCCACACCGTCCGCGAGAACCACCGCTGCAGCCGCTCGTTGTAGGCCCGCTGCACGTCGGCCCGCACCTCGACGACATCCAGCCGCCGCTCGTCGAGCCACCGCAGGCACTGCAGCACGTATCGCACCTGGGCTTCGATCATGAACACGATCGAGTTGTGGCCCAGGCCGCTGTTGGGGCCGACGAGCAGAAAAAGGTTCGGATAGCCGTGCACGGCCACGCCGCGGAAGGCCTCGGGCCCGTCCCGCCAATCGGCCGCGAGCGTGCGGCCGCCCCGGCCCTCGACCCGCAGGCCCGCCGCCGCGTCGAAGGCCCTGAACCCCGTCCCGAAGATGAGCACGTCGGCGGGCCGTTCGACGCCGTCGGCGGTGACGATCGACTGCGACCGCACCTCGGCGATCGGCGTCGTCACCAGTTCGACGTGCGGCAGGGTCATCGTCGCGTAGAAGTCGTCCGAGAGCAGCACCCGCTTGCAGCCGAGCGTGTAGAACGGGTTGAGCTTGAGCCGCAGCCCCGGATCGGCGATCTCGCGTTCCTTGAACCGGGCCGACTGCTTCTGCCCGCGGCCCATGAGCTTGGGCTTGTAGGCCAGCCCGAGGGCGATCGCCTCGCGCCGCCAATACTGCACGGCCCGCCAGGCCGAGAGCAGCCCCGGCACAGTGGCCAGAAGCGTGCGGGCTGGCGCCGACACGGGGCGATCGCGCCGCGGCAGCACCCATGGGGGCGTCCGCTGATAGACCGTCAGCCGCTCGACCCGCCCCACGATCTCCGGGATGAACTGCACGGCGCTGGCTCCGGTGCCGACCACGGCGACCCGCCGTCCCACGAGGTCGACTTCGTGCCGCCAGCGGGCCGAGTGGAACGCCACGCCGGCGAACCGCTCGAGGCCGGGCAGGTCGGGCACGGCCGGCACGTGGAGCGCGCCGACGGCCGAGACAACGACCCGGGCCGTGAACTCGCGGCCATCGGCGGCCGTCAGCCGCCAGTGCCGGGCGGCCTCGTCCCAGGTGAGATCCGTGATCGGCGTCTCGAAGGCGATCCGGCGGTGCAGGCCGTGCCGGGTGGCGACATCCTCGAGATAGGCGAGGATCTCCGGCTGCGGCGCGTAGGTGCGCGACCAGCGCGGGTTTTGCGCGAAGGAGTAGGAATAGAGATGGGCCGGCACGTCGCAGGCGCAGCCGGGATACGTGTTGTCTCGCCAGGTGCCGCCGAGCCGCGCGGCCTTCTCGAAAATCACGAAGTCGCCGCGGCCTGCCGCCTGGAGCTTGATCGCCATGCACAGGCCGGCGAATCCCGCGCCGAGGATGGCGACGCCGACGTGACCGCCGGGGGCGAGGGGCGGCGCCGCCCCGACGGCCGGCACGGAGACGTCAGCGACCCGATTCATGCCGCCAGCGTGACGACTGCCCCACTGGCTGGCAACCCCAGCGGCACCCCCCCATTCCGTCCCGGGCCGGGTGGTTCAGCCGCGGGTCCAGCCGCCATCGACGAACCGCCACGGCCGACCCGGGGGCGGCGGATCGCGCAGCACCTCGGGTAGACGAGCCGCCGACACCCCGTCGAAGCAGACGCGGCGGGCGAAGCGGAGCATCGTCCAGGGGAAGCCGACGGCCGAAAAGAAGGGCGGGCCGGCGGAGGGCCACGGACCGCCGTGCTGCATCGACGGCACGACGGCCAGCCCGGTCGGCATCCGGTTCTCGATCACACGGCCGGCGCGGGCGACGACCAGCGGACCAACCTCCGCGAACGCCGCGTCATCGGCACCGCTCCGCGCCAGGTAGACGCTGGCCCCCAGCGAGCCGCCGACGCACGTGACCGCCCGGACCAGTTCCGCAAGCGACCCGCAGCGCACGAGCACGGTGGCGTTGCCGAAGGCCTCGACGACCAGGCCCGCCGGATCGGCGCCGAGTTCCGCGGCCGTCACCTCGAGGAGCGTCGGCGGGTGGGTGCAGGGACCGGCGGTGGATGCCGCGGCGGCTTCGTCGCCGACGAGCAGCCGCGCGCCCGCGGCCCGCAGCCGGCCGATGGCCGACCGCAGGCGGTCGCGGCCCGTCGGACCGAGGAGCACCTGGAGGCCGATCCCGGCAAAGGCGGCGGCGACCGCCGTCACGAACGCCTGCCCCGCGGCGTCGTCGATGAAAAACACCAGACCGGGCTTCGTGCAGAACTGGCCGGCCGACCCGGTCACGCTCGCCGTCAGTTCGCCCGCGATCTCGGCGCCGCGCTCCGCGACCGCGCCGGGCAGCAGCACCACGGGATTGATGCTCCCCATCTCCACCCAGATCACACGGCCGGCGGCACTGGCGGCCGCGAACAGTTTGCGGCCGGCCTCCTGCCCGCCGGTAAAGCCCGTTGCCCCGACCCGCGGATCGGCGACGAGCCGCTCACCGTCGGCCGGCGAAGCGCCGTGGAGCAGTTGCACCGTGGCCGCAGGCAGGCCGACCTCGCGCACGGCCTCGTGCGCCTCGTGGGCCGCGAGCAGCGAAACCGATGGGCAGCCCGGATGGGCCTTGGCGATCACCGGATTCCCGGCGGCGATCGCCGCGGCGAAGTCGCCGCCGGTGACGGCGCCAAAGGCGAGCGGAAAGTTGGCCGGCGGCAACACCACCACCGGCCCGAGGCCGACGGCCAGGGAGCGGATGTTCTTCGCAGTGTCGATCATCGCCATCCGCCAGGTCTGCTCCCGAACGGCGGCGGCGGCCTGCCGCAACTGGTCGAGCGTCCGCGGCAGTTCGACGTCGGCCAGCCGCGGCCGGAGCGCGAGGCCGGTCTCAGCGTGGGCGGCCGCGAGAATCTCGTCGGCCCGCGCCTCGAGCCGCAAGGCATACAGCTCGAGAAACCGGGCACGCGACTCGTCGGGCAGGTGAGCGAGCTCGCGGGCGGCGTGAGTCGCGGCATCGAGCGACTCGTCGATGTCGGCCCAGGTGCTCACCGGCCAGGCCCCGGCGTGGGTCGCCCCGGTCGCCGGATCGGTCGCGTGAAAGGAGTCGGCGGCGACGGCGGCCCGCCACCGCCCGTTCACGAGAACCGATTGACTGGCGGGACCAATGTGGGAAGTCATGTCACGTTCACCCTGGGAAGGCCACGCGCTTGCCAACGGTGGCAGGCTCGAACAGCAGGATGCTAACCATATGCGTCGACGGCCGTTTTGAGAACGAGCGCGGCGACCACGACGATGAAAACCGTGCGCACGAAGCCGGCCCCGTGCTTGAGTGCGAGCCGGGAGCCGACCCAACTGCCCGCGACGTTGGCCACGGCCATCGGCACCGCAAGCCGCCACCACACGTTGCCGGTCGCTCCGAATGTCGCCAGCGCGCCCAGGTTGGTCGCCGCGTTGAGAATCTTCGCGCAGGCGACCGCGTGCAGGAAGTCGAAGCCGAGCACGCGGACGAAGAGGTGGATGAGGAAGCTGCCCGTGCCCGGCCCGAAGAAACCGTCATACAGGCCCAGCCCGCCGGCGATCGCGGTCCCGAGCGTCGCCTCGTGGCGGGCTGCGTGCCGCGGCGCGTGCACGAGACCGGCATCCGTCGCGAGCAGCGTGCGCACCAGCACCACTCCGAGCATCACCGGCAGCAGCGGCCGCAGCCAGGCACTGGACACCAGCGTCACGATCCAGGCCCCGGCGAGACCACCGGCGACGGCCGCCACGATGGCCGGCCCCAGCGTGCTCCAGGGCAGCCGAATCTGCCGGCCGTACGACGCAGCGGCCTGCAGGGTGCCGCAGACCATGGCCGCCTTGTTCGTGCCGAACAGCGTGGCCGGGGCGGCCTGCGGAAACAGGCCGAGCATGATCGGGAGCGTGACCAGCCCGCCACCGCCGGCGATCGCGTTGACGAACCCGCCCGCGGCCGAGGCGAGGGTGGCGGCGACGACGAGCGAGTCGGGCATCATGAAACGGGTTGCAAAGCCATCACGAGCGAGTGCTGGCAGGCTTTTCCTGTGGCCGCCACTCACCGCACCAGTCGCGTTTGTCGGTATGGGGCCAGTGGCCCACGTGCACGAGCTTGTCGTCGTGGATGGCCGGCAGCGTCGGTGGCATCCGGCGACACTCGCCCCAGCCGGTCTCGGTGGCGGAGGCCGCCTCGGGCCGCCAGAAGGCACATGTGCCGCAGGCCTGGGCCAGCTCTGTGCTGCCTGTTGATCGATCGTCCATGGCCACAGAGTCTACCGTCCGACACACGGTGTTCCCGGCCGGCCAGCCGGCCGGGAAACGCAAAAAACCCCCGCGAAGCCCGACCATTCGGGCACTTCGCGAGGGTCTTCTGTTGAGAGGCTCCGGTCGGAGTCGAACCGACGATGGCGGATTTGCAATCCGCTGCCTTAGCCACTTGGCTACGGAGCCGATGTTGGACCTCGGATAACGCTACGGCAGATTGGGCTGGCTGGTCAAGGTTTCCGCATCACGGCAACGCTGCCGGTCGTGCCGCGGATGGCGGTCCTTCGGGCCACGCCTAGGCATCGGCGAAGTCGGGCCCCGGGCTTCAATCCGTTCCTTCCGCGGCCGCGGATCAGGCCCTTTGGTTTGCCGCCGGTCGTGCCGATATAGTCTGCAACACCGGCAACGATGACCCACCTTTCCCCCGCGGTCGAGCGGGCGGAGCCGATCCCAGGAGCCATTCGAGCATGACCCAGCAGGCGACGTGCGACATCGGACTGATCGGCCTGGCCGTGATGGGCGAGAACCTCGCCCTCAACATCGCCAGTCGCGGCTACTCGATCGCCGTCTACAACCGGACCACGAGCGTCACCGACGCCTTCACCGCCGGCCGCGGCAAACTGCCCAACGTCGTCGGCTGCCACACGCTGGCCGACCTGGTCGCCGCCCTCGAGCCGCCCCGCAAGGTGATGATGATGGTCAAGGCGGGACCGGCCGTCGACGACCTCATCAAGACGCTGACCCCCCTGCTCTCCAAGGGCGACGTGCTCATCGATGGCGGCAACACCCTGCCCTCCGACACCGACCGCCGCACCCGCGAGGTCGAGGCCGCGGGGCTGCTCTACATCGGCACGGGTGTCTCCGGCGGCGAGGAGGGCGCCCTCAAGGGCCCGAGTCTCATGCCCGGCGGCTCGCCGGCCGCCTGGCCGCTGGTGAAGCCGATCTTCCAGTCCATCGCCGCCAAGGTGGGGCCCCAGGGCGACATCCCGTGCTGCGACTGGGTGGGCCCGCGCGGCGCCGGCAACTACGTGAAGATGGTGCACAACGGCATCGAGTACGGCGACATGCAGCTGATCTGCGAGGCCTACTGGCTGCTGAAGCACGGTGCCGGCCTCACGAACCCCGAACTCGCGCAGGTGTTCGCGGATTGGAACCGGGGCGACCTCGACAGCTACCTGATCGAGATCACCCGCGACATCTTCACCGCGCAGGATCCCGACACGGGCGGCTTCCTCGTCGACCTGATCCTCGACAAGGCCGGCGCCAAGGGAACGGGCAAGTGGATGAGCCAGCTGGCGCTCGACCTGGGCGTGCCGAGCACGCTCGTCACCGAGGCGGTCTACGCCCGCTGCCTGTCGGCACTGAAGGCGGAGCGGGTGCGTGCCAGCGCGGTGCTGAAGGGCCCCGACATGGCCAACCGCGGCGACAAGGCCGAGTTCATCGAGCAGGTGCGGCAGGCGCTCTACGCGTCGAAGATCGCCAGCTACGCCCAGGGCTTCGTGCAGCTCGCGGCGGCCGCCAGGGAGCAGGAATGGCCGCTCGACTACGCGTCGATCGCGATGATGTGGCGCGGCGGCTGCATCATCCGCGCCCGGTTCCTGGAGCGGATCGCCGAGGCCTACCGGGCGAAGCCCGACCTCGAGAACCTCATGCTCGCCCCCTACTTCACCGCCGCCCTGGCCGAGGCGCAGAGGGCCTGGCGGCACGTCGTCGCCACCGCCGCCACGATCGGCGTCCCGGTGCCGGCCTTCATGTCGGCCCTGGCCTACTACGACGGCTACCGCCACGCGAACCTGCCGGCCAACCTGCTGCAGGCCCAGCGCGACTACTTCGGGGCCCACACCTACGAGCGGACCGACAAGCCGGGCACGTTCCATTCGGAGTGGCTCGACCTCCGCAAGCCCGTGACCTGACGAGGAGCCTGTGATGACCGACGGCTTTCTGAAAAACCTGTTCAGCCTCGAGGGCCGCACGGCCGTGGTCGTGGGGGGTACCGGGGTGCTCGGCGGCGCGCTCGCCGACGGCCTCGCCGGCGCCGGCGCCTTCGTGGTCGTGGCCGGCCGCGGGGCGGACCGGGGCGCGGCCCGCGTCGACGCGATCCGCGCGGCCGGCGGCGATGGCACGTTCGTGAGCGTGGACGCCTGCGACCGGGAGAGCGTCAAGGCCCTCCTCGCCGCCACCGTCGCGGCCCGGGGCCGGGCCGACATCCTCGTCAACTGCGCCGGCGTCAACTCGGCCGTGCCCTACTTCGACATCCCCGACGATGACTTCACGAAGATCATCGACACGAACCTCAAGAGCACGCACCTCGGCTGCCAGATCTTCGGCGGCCACATGGCCGGCCTCGGCGGCGGCGCGATCCTCAACCTCGGCAGCGTGTCGGCCGACAAGCCGCTTTCCAAAGTGTTCATCTACTCGGCATCGAAGGCGGCGGTCGTGAACTACACGAAGAACGTGGCCCGCGAACTGGCCCCCCAGGGCGTCCGCGTGAACGTTCTCTGTCCGGGCTTCTTCCCGGCCGAGCAGAACCGCAAGATCCTCTCGCCCGAGCGGACGGCGACGATCATGGGCAAGACGCCGATGGGCCGCTTCGGCACGCCCGACGAGCTCATCGGCGCCGCGATCCTGCTCTGCGCCCCGGTGGCGGGCAGCTTCATCACCGGCGCCGAGGTCTACGTCGACGGCGGCTTCACCGGCATGAGCATCTGACTTCACGCAAAACACCGGCATCCTGCCGGTTTTTGCTTGGGCCTTCGCGGCCGCAGCCAAGGTGCGGCCGGAAGGCCGACTGCTCGCCATCCAGGCTCGCCGGCACGCAAAACACCGGCATCCTGCCGCCACGACGGGCGAACGCCCGTCC
>JBIJCJ010000173.1:0-7334 GCA_044344765.1 Pirellulales bacterium
CCCGCCGCAGAAGTTCCATCACGGTGCGGCCGGACTCGGCGTCGAGGGCCGCCGTCGGCTCGTCGCACACCAGAAGCCGCGGGCGGTGGATGAGCGCGCGGGCGATCGCGACCCGCTGCTGCTGGCCACCGGAGAGCTGCGCGGGGCGGGCGTTCGCCTTTTCTCCCAGCCCCACGGCCGCGAGCATTTCGCGGGCCTCGCTGATCGCCGCGCTGCGGCGCCGGCCCTGCACGAGGAGGGGGAGGCTCGCGTTCTCGGCCGCCGTCAACGCCGGGAGTAGGTTGTACTGCTGGAACACGAAGCCGATCATCCGCGCTCGGAAGGCGACGAGGGCGTCGCCCCGCAGGTCGCCGAGGCGGTGGTCGAAGATGCGGACGTCGCCGGCCGTCGGCTCGAGCAACCCGGCGATGATCGAGATCAGCGTCGTCTTGCCGCAGCCCGACGGGCCGACCAGGAGCGTGATCTCGCCGGGGGCGACCTCGACGTCGACGCCGCGGAGCACCTGCACCCGGGCGTCGCCCGAGCCGAACGATTTCGTGACGCCCGTGCAGGCGACGGCGGTGCCGGGAGTGGTGGCGATCATGGGTGTGTTCGGGGGCGGCCTACTTGAAGACGATCGCCGGCTCGAGCGTCCACACCCGGCGGATGCTGACGATGCTGGCGAGAAACATGATGACCACCACGGCCGCCGCCGTGCCGACGGCCACCTGCCAGGGCAGGTAGAAACCGCGGAGGTGGTAGATGTCTTTGGTGACCTCGAAGAAGACGCTCGCCGCCCCCATCCCCAGGGCGTATCCGAGCCCGCCCACGACGCTCGCCTGCAGGAGGATCATGGAGAGGATGCGTTTGTTGGTCACCCCCATGGCCTTGAGCGCACCGAACTGTTTGAGGTTCTCGAGCGTGAACAGATAGAAGGTTTGGCCGGCGATGGCCGTGCCCACGATGAAGCCGAGGGCCACCGTGATCCCGAAGTTCACGGGAATGCCCGTGGACCGCATGTAGTAGCCGATCGTCAGCCACATGAAGGACCAGGAATCGTAGGCCGCCAGCCGGGTGCGTTCGCGAATCCGGCGGCACACCTCTTGCGGATCGACGCCGGGAAAGGCGTCGGCAATCACGAAGCCCAGGGCGTTCCGCTCGCGTGGCACGTATTGCATCGCCTGGCTGTAGCGGCAGTACATGACGGGAAACGTCTGAAACGGCGCGGTCACCCGGCAGATGCCGACGACCACCACGCGGCGGTCGTTCATCTCCAGCGTCCTGCCGAGGGTGACCGGCTCACCCGGAAAGAGATAGCTGTAGCCCGCGTCGTCGAGGATCACGCCGTCAGGCTGCCGCAGGTCGTGCCATGACCCGCGGAGCATCTGCTGCGGAGCGCCCGCCAGGCTGTCGTCGTCCAGCCCCATCACGATGGCGGTGCGGTACAGCCCGTCCGCCGTGCGGACCCGCCCGAGCGACTTCGAGAGCCGTGCCGCCCACCGCACTCCCGGCACGCTCCGCACCCGGTGGAGGGCGGTCGTCGAGAGCGGCTCGATCTCGTCGACACTCTGCAGCTCGGGGTCGCAGACCCAGATGCTCGCGTCGCGGACGTCGAGAATCTGGCTGGCCGTGCGGCGCATCAGCCCGCAGAAGATGCTCACCTGATGCGACATCAGCATGCTCGCGAACGCCACGCCGAACACGAGGCCGAAGTACTTGGCCCTGTCTCCGGTCAGCATCTTGAGGGCGACCCAGTTCATGAGGCAGCTTCCTGGTCGCTGGTTCGTGGGTGATGACGGTCGGCGTGGAGGACGCGTGCGACGGTGCAGCTCGGCGACATGAGCCGGCGCAGCGCGAGCAGATGAATGACGATGGAGAGTGGCAATTGAAAGAGCGAGATGAGCGCCAGCGGATGCAGGCCGATTCGGACGGGGGCCGGTTGCAAAGCCAGGACACCGATGAAGGACAGCGACACCATGCTCACGGAGATCAGAAAATCGGCGATACCGAACAGATTCCAGCCGATCGCGAGCCAGCGGACACCACCGATGTGTTTCGCGACCGCCCACGCCAACGGAATCGCCGTGATGCCGATGAACGCATCGGCACACCCTGTGACGATGCCAATCTCGGGCGGCATCAGGCCTTCCGCATGCATCCACAGGAACACGACGCCTGCCAGCCGATACGCCTGAGTGCCGATGAGCGTCGGAAGTGGAATCGCTTGCAGAAACCCGCGAAACGTCGGCGAGCGATACCACACGAAGGCAACCACCATCAGCGGCAGCGTCATCAGGGTGCCGAAGAGGAGGAAGCCTGGAAGATCGGCAGCGTGCCACCCGCGCGAGTCCTGAAAAAAGCCCTGGAGCGAAAGCACCCAGGCCGCAGCACACCATGCCATCACCCCGAGTGACACCACGCGCATCCGCCGCCAGCTGTATGCCGCCACGGCAAGTGCTATCCCGCACGCGATGAAAGAAATCACGCTGCTCACCCATGCAATCCGGCGGCCCAGGCAGAATGTTCGCGCCGCACACTTTGACAAACGAAGTGGACGGTGTCAACATTAGGTCATGAGCCACGCACGTGATGCCTACCACCATGGCGATCTCCGCAACGCGCTGGTCGCGTCGGCGGTGCGCCTGATCGAGCAGGGCGGGGAGGCCGCGTTCAGCCTCCGCGAGGCAGCCCGCGACGTGGGCGTGTCCGCGAACGCGGCGTACCGTCATTTTGACGACAAGACCGCGCTGCTGACCGCCGCTGCTGCCGGTGGGCTGGAGCGGCTGTCGGCCCTCATGCAGGCGGCCATGGACCGGGCCGGCAAAAGCGGGGGCAGAAAAAGCCTGGCGATCGCGCGGTTCAGGGCCGTCGGCCGCGCGTACGTCGAGTTCGCGTTGGCCCATCCCGAACTGTTTCGCCTCATGTTCAGCGGCAGTGGTGTCGAGTGTCTGGCCCGCGGTGCAGCCGGCCTGGCGACGCCCACGCCGTGGGAGTTGCTCGGTCGCGCGCTCGACGCGCTCGTGTCCGAGGGCGTGTTGACTCCCGCGCGACGCGCGGGTGCGGAGCTCAAGGCCTGGAGCGTCGTCCACGGTTTTGCCTCACTGGCGCTCGCCGGCCACGCCGCCGTTCCGACGGGCCGTGAGCGGGCGACGGCACTCGAGTCCGCCCTCGAGTTCGCCGTGCGCGGGCTGGGCGTGTCGGATGCCGTTCCCGACCCCTGATGAGCGGAATGGCTTTGTGGCAACCACCCCAATCGGGGCGGGCGACACCAATCTCGACTTGGGCTGCGGCGCCGCAGCATGTGGCGGGTCACAGCCATCGAAAACCTCCCTTGCGACGGCCGAGCGCCGGGCGGTAGTTACCCCGCCCGACCGCAGCCTGTTCTCGCCATGCTTGGCGGGCAGGGACGGAAGGTGCGGTTCTTCCGGGTGACCGAGCTGATCACGCTGCTCATGGAGGCCAGGGAGGAGAAGCAGCTCCTGCGGTTCCGCAAGCAGATCCAGCAGCTCGACCCGCCCATGCTGGATGCATGGGGCTGCGTTCCTGCCGGAACGGGAGGGGCCAAGCTGCTTTTTGATGTCCTGAGCACCGCCTCCGAGTGACAAAGCCTGGTCGTCAATACTCGGCCCTGTCTCCGGTGAGCATCCTGAGGGCGACCCAGCTCATGAGGGCTGTTCCCGGGCCTGCCGGCTCGTGGGGGCCCGCGCTGCGGCCGCCGCCGCGAGCCCGTGCAAGGCAGTGACGACGGCCTCGGGCGCCTCCAGCGGCGCGAGGTGACCGCACGACGGCACGATCTCGAGTGTCGCCGCCGGGGCGAGCTCCGCGAACCGGCGCATCCGCTCCACGGGATAGAGCCGGTCTTCGGCGCCCATGAGAATCGTCGTCGGCACCGCGAGCTGGGGCAGCACCGCCTCGAGCCCCGGAAACCGGCTGAGGACGGTCCGCACCGTGGTCGCGGCCGCGCGGCGGTTGAAGCTTGTGAACGCCGCTCCAAACTCCCGGACTCGTTCCGGATGCGCCCGCCGGGTCGCCGGCGAGAGCATCGAGCGGGCGACGCCGTCTCCCCAGAACCGGGTCGAGCCGAACCACCGGGTGCCCGTCACCTCGAAGAGATGCCCGCCCAGGCTCGGCCCGAGCGGCGCGTTCATGATCAGCACGCCGCGGACGCGGTCGGCCGCCTGTGCTCCAACGTGGGCGGCGATCTGTCCGCCCCACGAACATCCGGCGACGAACGCCCTCTCGATACCGAGGGCGTCGAGTACGTCGAGCACCACGCCGGCGTAGACGTCGGCCTGCACGTCGCCATGCGGCGGGTCGCTCTGGCCGAAGCCCGGGCCGTCGATCCGCAGCGTGCGCCAGTCGGTCCCGAGCAGCCGCCGGACGTGCGAGAACAAGCGCCGGTCGCTGAACAACGACGGCCAGAGCACGACGGGCGTTCCCGTCCCCTCGTCAGCCAGCGCGATCGCCCCGACGCGGGTCGCGACGCGGCGTTCTCCGATCGATGGAGTCAGTCTGTCCTCGCTCATGAACGTTGCCTCCAGGTGGTCAGTAAAGCATCTTGATCGCCACGTTCGCGTTCGCGTCGCCCACCGGGAACTCCGCGTCCGTGTACCGCGGCGGGCCGACCATCGAGTGCGGCACGTTTCGCGAAGTGGCGTAGCCTTCGAGCGGAATCCCCAGAAAATTGCTGTCCATCTTTCCGTTGCCGTTCTCGTCGTGCATGACGGACACGGCCAATCGCTTCTCGGACGCAGGAATCGCGAACTCGCAGGCGGCCTGCGTTCCGTGGATCGCCACTTCGGCAACGGTCAGCGTTTTCTTCTTCTCCGACGGGAACCCATCGCCCTGATTCCAGACGTAGACGAGGACTTTTCCTCGCGCTGACCGCAGGCCGTCGATCCGCACCCTCAGGGTGGTTGACGACGTCGTTGGTTCGCCGGCGTCGAGCCCGGATCCGGATGCCAGGATCATCGTCGCGGCCGCGACGAAACGAATATTCTTGAAAGCCGGCATTGCACACTCCTTTGAAATGAAACTTCGAACTACAGATTCCTGACCTGATGCTGCCGAAGGAAGTCTTCGAAAGTGATCGGGGCTCCAAGCCACGTCCGCAGCTGATCCGGATGCCCATCGAAATCGACACGGTTGTGCCATGCGAGCTGCTCGGCAAATTCCTTGTTGATCCACCGGAGCATCCAGCGAGGCATGCGATAGGATTTCGGCCGCCGGCCCGTCACATGGCGATAGACGTCCTTCATCTGGTCGACTGTCAGACGGTCGCCGATGAGGTCGATATGTTTCCCGGCATGGGCGGCTGGCGACTGAAAAATCTTGGCGCAGGCCTTGCCGATGTCGGCGGCCGCCAGCATCGGGAAAGCCAGGTCGCGGTCGAGCGCGCCCGCGAGGATCGGCAGCGTCATCGCGCCGCCCATCTTGGGGTCGAGAATGTTGTCCATGAACCAGACCGTTCCGAGCGTCGTGGAGGGGAGCGGATCATGGTGGAGCCGATCGGCAATACGTTCCTTCGACTGAAAATGGGCGATGCCATGGAACGTGCGTGCCCGAGCCATGATCGATTGAACGATATGGGGCGTGCCGGCCTCTCGCGCGGCAGTCAGCAGGTTCTCGGCCTGTCGAATTTCACCGTCAGCTCCGACGCCACGTTCCCAGTAGTTCTGGACCGAAAAAACGCCGTCCACTTCCTTCATGTGCGGCACGAGTGACTCTGGCTGGCTCAGGTCTCCCGCCACGATCCGTACGCCCAGTCGCTGCAATTCCCCGGCTGCGGGGCTAGAGGGGGAGCGGGTCAACGCCAGCACTTCGAAGCCGTGCGTCAGGAGGGCTCGCGCCACGGCACCGCCTTGCCGCCCGGTGGCACCACAGACGAAGACGCGGTGTATTGCTTTCATCGGGATCCTCCGTCGTTCGTGTTTTCAGGGCCGCGGTGTCCGTTCCATGCTGCAGCGGGCCCGGCATGGTGTCGTAAACTGTCCGGATCCCGATCGTTTCGTGCGGCTCGCGAGAGCACGATCTTGCCCACCGTCGTCCGGGCCTCCATGGCCGTATGCGCTTCCACCGCCCGCTCGAGCGAGAGTTCGAGGCCCACGTGCGGCACGAGCACTCCAGCGGCTACCAGTTCGTAGAGCCGGGTGAGGGTCGCCGAGAAGCGTCCCGGCACGGCCATGACCCCATCAAGATGGAAGCCGCTCACCGTGAGCGATCGTTTCATCAGCGTGGGTGACGCGACCGACAACGGTGCGCCCGAGGCGACGCCGAAGCTGACCAGACGACCGAACGGGGCGAGGGACGAGAGCAGGGCTGCCGCGACATCACCGCCGACACTGTCGAGCACGACATCGCAGCCACGGCCGTCCGTTGCCGCGTGCAGCTGTTCACGCAGTCCGGGGGTCGTGACGTCGATGCAGACGTCGGCGCCGAGCCGACGGGCATGGGCGAGTTTGTGTGCCGCGCTCGCCAGTGCGATCACTTTTCCGGCGCGGAAGTGGCGGGCCAGTTGGATGGCGAGCCCTCCGACACCTCCCGCCGCCGCGGTGACAGCGACCGATTCGCCGGGCTGCAACCGTGCCATCGTCTCCAGCAGATGGAAGGCGGTGGCTCCCTGGTTTGGCACGGCCACGGCGATCGCGGCATCCAGTCGCTCGTCGATCCGCGCGACCAGCCCCGCCGCGATCGTGCAGAACTCGGCGTAGCCCCCGGAGCGGGTGGCGATCACTCCGGCGACTCGATCGCCGCAGGCGGCGGACGAGACGCCTGCTCCCAGGGCACGCACCCGTCCCACGATCTCGGAGCCCGGAACGAAGGGGAGGGGGGTGGCGTCGAGATAAAGCCCACGGCGCCGACCGACATCGGAAAAGTTGACCCCCGCGGCCTCGACCTCCACGAGGACCTCGCCTGCCGCGGGGGCGGGCGGCGGCAGATCGACGACTTCCAGAACTTCGGGGCCGCCCAGGCGTTCGTAGCGGATGGCCTGCATGACGATTCCTCCCTGCCGAGATGGGCAAAAGCCCTTGAAAACGCGTTTCGGACAATGTGGACACCGTACACTTTGACATCGGAAGTGGACAGTGTCAACATGAGTCCATGAGCCACGCACGTGATGCCTACCACCATGGCGATCTCCGCAACGCGCTGGTCGCGTCGGCGGTGCGCCTGATCGAGCAGGGCGGGGAGGCCGCGTTCAGCCTCCGCGAGGCAGCCCGCGACGTGAGCGTGTCCGCGAACGCGGCGTACCGTCATTTTGACGACAAGACCGCGCTGCTGACCGCCGCTGCTGCCGGTGGGCTGGAGCGGCTGTCGGCCCTCATGCAGGCGGCCATGGACCGGGCCGGCAAAAG
>JBIJCJ010000174.1:0-7328 GCA_044344765.1 Pirellulales bacterium
GAAGACTTTGACCCCGAAATCTCGTGAATCCCGGGCTTTACGCTCCCAAGTGCGTAACTTGGGTTACGGCCTGCCCGCGACGGCGATCACGCTCGCCTGCGAGCCGCCGGGCCTGCGGGCGGTGGCCCGCGACGCCGACCTGGAGATCGTGTTCCGCAACCTGATCGACAACGCGGTCAAGTACTCGCTGCCGGAGCCGCGGGTGGAGGTGACCGCGGGGCCCGCGGCCTCGGGCCGGCTCGCCGTGCGGGTGGCCGACAACGGCCCCGGGATTCCGGTCGCCAGTCGCCAACACGTCTTCAGACGGTTCGTGCGGCTGGGCAGCGAACTGGAACGGTCCACGCCCGGCACCGGCCTGGGGCTGTTTCTCGTACGGTCGCTCGTGCGGCAGATGCGCGGCCGCGTCACGGTGCAGGGCCGGCTGCCACCGCCTGGAATGGTGTTCGTGGTCGATCTGCCCGCCGCGACCTGACCCGCGGGCGGAGCACCGCCCACTGCCAGAGCGGCCCGTCGCGGCGGGCCGGTGTGGCTTGTTCCTCCTGGCACGTCGCGATTTGCAGTGATAACACTTCCGTCTATAGTGTTATCATGATTCGGACGCAGATCAGCCTTTCCGAGCAGGACTACGCCGCCGCCAAGGCCGAGTCGGAGCGGCTGGGGATCTCATTGGCGGAGTTGCTCCGTCGCTCGCTCCGGGGCGTGCTGCCTCCGACGGGGCAGCCGGCCTGGATGAGGTTCGCCGGGACCGTGCAGTCGGGCGACCCGCGTGCCAGCGTCCGCATCGATGAGGTCGTGTATGGCCACAAGCCATGAAGCCTATGTCGATACGTCGGCGCTGATCGCCTTCATGGACGGCTCCGACAGCCATCACGCCATCTTTGCCCGGTTGTTCGCCGATCCGCCTCGGCTGTGTACAAGCCCGTTGGTGATCGCCGAAGGCCACGGCTGGTTCCTGCGGCGGTTCGACCGCACACGAGCGCTGGAGTTTTTGGCGTTGGTGGACGCGTTGACGCCTCTGGTCGTGGTGCCCGTCGGGCCGAAGGAGATGGCCGCAGGCGGCTTGTTGCTGCGGCGTTTCGCGGACCAGGCCTTGACGCTCGCGGATGCCGTGGGTCTGCACCTGGCGCGGGCGCGGAAGTGCAAGACCTGCTGGTCGACCGATCGCCACCTGCGGCTGGCAGGCACGCCACTCGTGATCGACGGCATCTGAAGCGACCGCTGACGAAAGCCGACTGGCCAGGCGGGAGTTCGAGCGACAAAAGCCTGGCAAACCGATCCGCCATTCGGGAGTGCACTCCATTCTGGTGCGAACAAAATGGATCACGTTCCGGTGCGGCGGCATGGGCAAAGTGGCGGCGCGGCGGCCGCGCCGTGCGGCGCCGTGGACAGACGGCGGTGGTCGCCTACTTTGAACGCTCTCCGTAGATGAGGAATTATTCGCCATGCATGCCCACGCCTCCCGCGCCGCCGACCTGCCCGCCATCGACGTCGTTCCCGTCCGCCGCGTGCTCGTGAGCCTGTTCGACAAGTCGGGCATCGACCGCCTCGCCGCCGGGCTCAAGGCGGCCGGCGTGCACGTCGTCAGCACCGGCGGCACGAAGGCGGCGCTCGCCAGCCAGGGGCTCGAGGTCGAGGACATCTCGGCCGTGACCGGCTTCCCGGAGGTGCTCGACGGCCGCGTGAAGACGCTGCATCCGCACGTCTTCGCCGGGATCCTCGCCCGCGGCGACCGGTCCGACGACCTCGAGGTGCTCGCCGCCCACGGCATCGACCGCTTCGATGCCGTGATCGTCAACCTCTACGCCTTCGAAAGCGTGATCGCCAAGCCCGACTGCCGGCCGGCCGAGGCCATCGAGCTCATCGACATCGGCGGCCCGAGCCTCGTCCGCGCGGCGGCCAAGAACCACGCCTTCACGGCGGTGGTCACGAGCCCGGAGCAATACGACGACTTCCTCGCGGCGATCGCCCGGGGAGGCACGACGCTCGCCGACCGCCGGCTGCTGGCGGCCCGGGCCTTCGAGCACACCGCCAACTACGACGCCGTGATCGCCCGCTGGATGGCCCGCCACGCCGGGCTGATGGCCGGCGGCGGTAACGCGGGGCAGGCCGCCGCCGCGGAAGAGCCGCCGCTCCCCGCGCGGGTGACGCTCGACCTCGAGCGGCGGCTGCCGCTGCGCTACGGCGAGAATCCCCATCAGTCGGCCGTGCTTTTCGCCCCCGTCGGCACCCACGCCGGGCTCGCCGGCGCGAAGCAACTCTGCGGCAAGGAACTTTCCTACAACAACCTGCTCGATCTCGACGCGGCCACGCGGCTGGCCGGACTGCTCCAGGATCCCGCCGCCGTCGTCATCAAGCACACGAACCCCTGCGGCGCCGCCTCCGCCGACACCGTCGCCGTAGCCCTGGCCACCGCGATGGCGGCCGACCCCACGAGCGCCTTCGGCTCGATCGTGGCGGTGAACCGCACGTTCGATCGGGCCTGCGCCGAGCTGCTGCTCGCGCCGGGGCTGTTCGTGGAGGTGATCGCGGCCCCGGCCTTCGAGCGGGAGGCCGTCGAGCTGTTGACGACGAAGCCGACCTGGAAGGGGAGCGTGCGGCTGGTCGAGGTGCCGGCCGGCGATCCCTGGGACGCGACGGCGGGGCTCGAGTTTCGCAGCATCGCCGGCGGCCTGCTTGCCCAGCGGCCCGACGACACCGGCGATGATCCGGCCACGTGGCGGGTGGTGACGAAGGTGGCGCCCGCGGCCGAGCTGACGCAGGCCCTCGACTTCGCGTTCACGATCGTCCGTCGGCTGACGAGCAACGCGATCGCCGTCTGCCAGGGCACGAGCCTCGCCGGCGCCGGCATCGGTCAGACGAGCCGCGTCGACTCGGTGCGGATCGCGCTGGAGAAGGCGGGAGCGAAGGCCCGCGGGGGTGTGCTCGCCTCCGACGCATTCTTCCCGTTCCCCGACTCGATCGACCTGATCGCGAAGGCGGGGATCGCGGCGGTGGTGCAGCCGGGGGGCTCGAAGCGCGACGCCGAGGTGATCGCGGCGGCCGACGCCGCCGGGATCCCCATGGTGTTCACCGCGCGGCGGCACTTTCGGCATTAGGCGGCAGCCGTTCCGCTCGGACCCGTGGTCGGAAGTCTCGCGGCCCAACCCGGCTTCCGGGCGGCATGAGTTGCGTCGCTGGCGAAAGTCCGCCACGCTCCGCATCCTCACGCCGACCCGCTCGCCTCCGGGTGCGTGGAGGTGCGTCCGTGATCAGTGCCCGAGCGGATCCACGGTGCATCGATTCGTGGCGGGACGGAAGTGCATGTAGGTTATTTTGTCTCGATTTTCTGGAATGGAGCCGGACGTGAGCATTCTCGACGAGATCGTGGCGCGGAAGCGGCGGGAGGTGGAGGCCTGCCGGGAGCGGGTGCCCACCGCCGCGCTCGAGGGCCGACTGGCCGTGGCGGCTCCGCCACGCGACTTCTTCGCCGCCGTGGCGGCGCCCGGCGGGATCCGCCTGATCGCGGAGTTCAAGCGGAAGAGCCCGTCGGCCGGCGAGATCCGGCCCGGTGCCACGGTGGAGGAGGTCGTCCGGGGCTATGCGGCCGCCGGCGCCTCCTGCCTCTCGATTCTCACCGACGGCCCGGGATTCGGCGGCAACCTCGTGGATCTCGAAGACGCGCGGATCGCCGTGCCGCTGCCGGTGCTGCGCAAGGAGTTCATCGTCGATCGCTACCAGGTGGTCGAGGCCCGGGCCCACGGCGCCGATGCCGTGCTCCTGATCGCCGAGTGTCTCGACGACTGCCGGCTGCGGAGCCTGTACCGCGACATCCTCGACCTCGGCATGACGCCGCTGGTGGAGCTGCACGATGCGGAGAACCTGCCCCGCGTGCTCGACCTCGGGGCCACACTCGTGGGTGTCAACAACCGCAATCTCAAGACGATGACCACCGACCTCGAGCACGTGCTCCGGCTTCGCGAGCAGGTGCCCGACGACGTCGTGCTCGTCGCCGAAAGCGGGATCAAGACGCGGGCCGACGTGGCGCGGCTCGAGGCGGCCGGGATCGGCGCGATGCTCGTGGGCGAGTCGCTGCTCGTGCAGCCCGATCCGGGCCGGGCTGCGGCGCTGCTGCTGGGCCGCGGCTGAGGCGGTATCACTGGCGGTCGGGCGGGGACTCGCGGACGAACCGGTAGCCGGTGCCGCGGACCGAGAGGAAGTGCGCCGGCTTCGAAGGGTCGGCCTCGAAGTATTTCCGCAGGTTGAGCATGAAGGTGTCGACGGTCCGGGTGGCCGGCGCCCGGGTCATGCCCCACACGTTCTTGAGCAGCTCTTCCCGTGAGATCACGAGCCCCTCGTGCTCGACCAGGTAGCGGAGGAGCTTCATCTCCAGGTTCGTGAGCTTCACCGGCCGGCCGCGGCAGCTCGCCTCCCAGGTGTCGAAATTGACCTCCGCATCGCCGAACCGGATGCGCGGACCGCGGCCGGGCTCCGCGGCCGGCGGCTTCTCGGCCCGGGGCCGGCGGCCGAGCAGGTTGCGGACCACCGACAAGAGCTCGTCGAGCTCGAACGGCTTCTGCAGATAGACGTCGGTGCCGGCGTCGAAGCCGCGGACGCGATCTTCGACCAGCGTCCGCGCCGTGAGCATCACCACCGGCAGGTCAGCCCGCCGCACGCGGATCGCCGCGCAGACGTCGTAACCGCTCATGCCGGGGAGCATGATGTCGAGCACGACCAGGTCCACCGGCGGGGCGGCCGACTCGACGAGCGCCAAGGCGGCCTGGCCGTCGCCCACGGCCGTGACGGTGTAGCCTTCCGCCTCGAGATTGAACTTGATGCCGTAGGCGAGGTGCTGCTCGTCTTCGACGACGAGGATGTGGGGCATCGGCTCACCGCACCAGAGCGGTGCGGGTCCGCGCGGCACGGGCATAGCCGCGTTCGAGGAACCACTCCCAGGCATCCTGGACGGTGGCCTCGAAGGAACGGTACGTGTAGCCGAGTTCGGCCTCGGCTCGCCGCGTGGAAAAATTGTGGGCGAGCATCGACATCGCCGTGGCCGCCGAGTTCACCGGCCGCTCGCGGCGGGTGAACAGGCTCACGGTATCGCCCAGCCAGCCGGCGATCCGCACGGCGGGCGGCGGGGCCATGCCGAGCGGCTGCATCCGCCCCGTGACGCGGGCGAAGATCCGCCAGGCGTCGAGATACGAAAGGCCATGGCCGCCGAGAATGTAGCGCCGGCCGGTGCGACCGCGCTCGATCGCCGCGAGGATGCCCGCGGCCACGTCGCGGACGTCGACGAAGTCGTTGCCACCAGGGGGCGCGAACAGGCCCTTGCCGGCCGCCACCTCGAGCAGCATCCGGCCGCTCGACGGCTTCCAGTCCCAGGGGCCGACCATGTACACGGGATTGACGATCACGGCGTCGAGCCCGCGGTCGACCTCCTCGAGCACCGCCGCCTCGGCCTCCCGTTTGGTGACCACGTAGGGGCACTCGGGCATGCCGCCGGGAGGCGTCTCCTCGTCGGCCGGCTGGCCGTCGGGCCGGAGGCCGATGGCATCGACGCTCGACACGTGAATCAGCCGGGCACCGGCCAGGCGGGCGGCGCGGGCCACCCGCCGCGTGCCTGCGACGTTCACCTCCCGCATCTCGTCAAGGTGCCGCCAGCCGCAGTGCACCATCGCCGCCGAGTGGATCACGACCGCGGCGCCGTCGGCCGCGGCCTCGAGGCTGCGGGCGTCGTCGAGTTCGCCGGCACGGCGCTCGACGGGCAGGCCGGCGAAGGCCTGGTCCACGGTTTGTCCCCGGCCTCGGACGAGCACGCGGACGCTCTGACCGCGGCTGACGAGCTGGCGGACGACGTTGTTGCCGACGAGGCCGGTGGCCCCCGTGACGAGGAAATCGTCGGTCACCGCGAACTGGCGGGGTGCGAGCATGGTCGACGCGTCCGAAACCCTGGAGGATCACCCGGGTCGATCGATCCGTCGCCACGAACCCGGGCGCAATGCTAAATCGGAGAAACCCCCCCGGCGAATTTGATGGCCCGGCGGTCGCGCCGGCGTTGACGAACATCCGGCCCCCGGCCGAAGATGCGGGGAAACGCCGGTTTTTTCGCCGAAAATCCGATGGTTCGCCGGGTCGGCGGCGGTTTGGCCGTCCCGTGCGGGTGCGGCAACCTGGGCAACGATGGGAGGCTGGTGTGGCGGGACTTTTGGTGCGGCCGGTCGAGACGCGGGCCGAGCAGAAGCGGTTCATCCGCCTCCCCTGGCGGATCTACGCGGACGACCCCTGCTGGATGCCGCCGCTGATCATGTCCCAGGAGGAACTGCTCAACTTTCGGCCGCACCCCTTCTACGAGAAGTCGAAGTGTCGCTCGTTCCTGGCGACGCGAGACGGCCGCGACGTGGGACGGATCACCGCGATCGTCAATGCCGGCCACATCGAGCGGTACGGCGAGCAGCGGGGCTTCTTCGGCTTCTTCGAATGCGACGACGACTCCGCGGCGGCTCGGGAGCTGTTCGCCGCCGCCCGAGACTGGCTCCGCGGCCAGGGGATGACCTGCGTCCGCGGACCGACCAATCCGTCGCTCAACTACGAGTGCGGCCTGCTGATCGAGGGCTTCGACACGGCCCCGTTCTTCATGATGACGCACAATCGGCCGCACTACGCCCGGCTCGTCGAGGAGAACGGCTTCCGCAAGATCGAGGATCTGTACGCCTTCTGGGGCAAGACCTCGATGCTCGCCTCGCTCGACTCGAAGCTCGGCACGATGGTGGAGGGCGTCAAGGAGCGGTTCGGAGTCAAGGTGCGGCCGCTCGACCGCAGCCGCTTCGACGACGAGGTGCGGATGTTCCTCGACATCTACAACTCCAGCCTCGGCGGCACCTGGGGCTTCGTGCCCCTCTCGGCGGCGGAGGTGAAGCACATGGCCGCGAGCCTCAAACACCTGATCGTGCCCGAGCTCGCTCTCGTGGCCGAGGTGGACGGCAAGCCGATCGGCAGTGTGTTCTGCCTGCTCGACTACAACCCTCGAATCAAGGCGATCAACGGCCGCCTGTTTCCCTTCGGCTTCGTGAAGCTGCTGTGGAACAAGAAGGGTATCAAGCGGATGCGGGCCATCAGCACGAACGTGGTGCCCGAGTATCAGGCCTGGGGTGTGGGCCTCGTGCTCACCGCGGCCCTCGTGCAGCCGGTGCTCGACTGGGGCATGGAGGAGGCGGAGTTCTCCTGGGTGCTGGAGAGCAACCACCTCTCGAAGCGGACGCTCGAGCGCGGCGGGGCGATCGTGACGAAGAAGTATCGAATCTATCAAGACGACCCGCTGCGGTAGCAGCGGGCCGTGCGCCTCCGGTTGC
>JBIJCJ010000029.1:0-24218 GCA_044344765.1 Pirellulales bacterium
CCTAGCCCTTAAACAAGCGAATGCGAAGCGGCCGTTCCTGCCATTGTGGCATGATCCGCGTGCGCAGACTTTTCCCTTCCGGCGCCGTGAGTGCCGTTTGCGTGGCTCGGGTTGTCGGAAGTCTCATGTCGATCTCGGCTGCACGTCGTGCGGACAGGGGTGATTGGGGACCGGAGCATCCGAACTCCGGCTTCATACTGCGGCGTCAGCATCGCAGCGGCGTACGCAGCTGATCGAGCAGCCGGAAGAAGACGTGCTGCCACGGGTTCCACGACAAGAGGCGGAACACGATCCGCCTGCCCGTCGAGATGATCTGGGCCGGCACCGCCATGAACGCCCGATGGAACGTCGTGAACTCCATCCGCAGCAGCTTGTACTTCTCGGCACGGCGTTCTTCCGCGTCATGACCTCCCTCTGGAAGCGCGAGCGCCATCCAGGCTTTCAGGCTCCACGCCAGCGATGCGATCACCATGTAGGCCCAGTTGCTCAGGAGCGTGTCGACGGGTGCCGAGAGCGAGTGCGCGTCGCCCTTGAGCTGCGCGAACAGGTTCTCCTGATTGCAGCGGTGGTTGGCCTCGAAGACGATCGCCTCTGCCGACTTGCGGAAGTCGTTTGTGATGTAGAAGAAGCACCTCGCGTCGTCGAACAGCTTCCGCTGGCCCTTGTGGACCTCGAGGTCCTTCCAGACCACAACGATGCGGTAGTCACGATCGCACTTGCCGGGCCTATACCGGAACTCGGCCACATGCTCCTTGGCCAGCCGGATGTCGGTGAACTTCCGGTCCTCCACGACCTGCTGTTTGACATTCGTCGGCCGCTGCCGAGGCACGGTCTTCACGTCGTACTTGGCTGGCCTCGATAGCTCTTTCCAGGCGTTTCGCGGCAGATTCTCGGCGTAGCCGTACAGGCTCTGCATCGCCTGAATTCCGAACACGAACTTCACGCCGTCGGCCGTCCACCGGTCGAGATGCTCGGTCTGAGAGAAGTCGGTGTCGCCCCGCAGGCGGACCTGTTGAAAGCCCGCTCTGCGGCACAGGGCGACCGCCCGGTCAAGGTAGACGGCAGCCTGCTCATGGCTCGGGCGGTTCCCGGGGCGATTCACGACGTAGAGCGGCTCGCCCGTGTTGGCCAGCGACACAGCCTGAACCATGTAGCCCCACTGGTTCTTGTAGTTGATGTCCATGCCCTGCTTGCACTCGCCGGTTGTCTCGACCGTCGTGCCATCGACGTCAATCGTCGCAACGTCAAAAAAACCAACCGGCTGTTTACTCCAGACTTTGACACGGGCAGCGTTGAACACCTCCTGCAGCATGTCGATGCTTCCTTCGTCGAACCGGCGACAGAAGTCGCCCGCGGTCGTCGGATCAGGAATCCTTGCCGCGCCCAGGGCATCGAGATACCCCTCGTCATTCCGCAGCAGTTCCAAGTGCTCCAGCCGCGAGTTCCCCGCCAACAGGTTGTAGGCGATGTTCAGGATGTGATCCGATTCGTGGTACGGGAGGTGGACCTTGAGCAGGTCAAGCCGCTCGTTGATCGCCTCGTCGAGCCCCAGCCGCTTCACCAGAAGGTGAACAGCACCGATGCCACCGGCGTTGATCGCCCGGGTGCGATCCGCAATCTCGTACTGGATGTTGGACGCGGCCATTTCGGGCCGATCCGTCCCGCTTCGATCCGCCTGCTCCAATCGCCGGGCGATTCTCCGCTTGCGTGCTTTCAGCTGCCGTCGTACCTTGACGTTCACTCGAAACTCCTCACAAAGTGGCGAGTCGCTTGAAGTGGCGCCAACCGAAATCAAGCGATTCGTCGGGGATTTCGAGTTTTTTATGCGCTCAGCGCGGATCGCGCAAGTCCAAATTCGCTTGGATAGGGGCTAGGCGGTTTTTCAAGTTCTCGCCGTGGCCGCAGCGGCCACACGCTCGTCGAGCGTTGGCCGACCCCCCTCGCCTCCCTCTCATAAACTGTCAAAGCATCGCGACAGCAAATCGAAATGCGATCTGGCCTTCCGGCCTCCAATCGACGACCCCGTCAAGTTTCGCGACCGTTCCGTCGTCGGCCGTGTCGTGTGCGCAAGCTCGCCTTAGGCAGGCACGCTTCGGTATCGAGACGATTGGCAACAGACGGCCGCAGCCGGCCCGCGAAAACCGACTGCTACGGATTTTCGGGGTTCTATCGGGCCGCGGGATGCCGACGAGCAGAGTGGCGAGCGGCGCCAGGTCAAAAGCAGGGGCGTACGACTCCAAGCGTCACCGTGCCATGCTGCAAGAGGGGGGCATCGAACTGGTGACCCGAACCTTCCTTTGGGAAACCATTTCGTTAGACGCGTATAGGCTTCGGACCAACCCGAAAGCCTAAATTCCCGGTCGAAAAAGGGATTCGTGCTGCAGTGCGGCCGCCGTCAACACGCGAGCTGTAGAAGAGCGGTGTGGTACCATCAGGGCAAACCAGCACTCGTGGGAACTCTGAATGTCGCCGCGGACTGATCCGAAATCTAGAACGCTTGCTGAGATTGCGGCGTTGGCAGGTGATCATCGCGCCCAGGGCCGGAAGATCGTCCACTGCCACGGGGTCTTCGACCTGCTCCACGTCGGCCACCTGCGGTATTTCCAGGAGGCCAAGGCGATGGGCGACGTGCTCGTCGTCACGCTCACGACCGATAAGTTCGTGAACAAGGGGCCGCACCGGCCGGCGTTCCCCGAGCAGCTGCGGGCCGAGGTGCTCGCCGGGCTCGAGTGCGTGGACTTCGTGGCGATCAATCCGCACCCGACAGCCGTCGAGGCCATCCACGCGATCCGGCCCGACGTCTACGTGAAGGGCCCCGACTACGCCGACAAGTCGAAGGACCTGACCGGTAAGATCCACGAGGAAGAGGAGGCCGTGCGGGCCATCGGCGGCCGGATTGCGTTTACCACCGGCGAGATCTTCAGCTCGACTAGCCTCATCAACCAGCACATGAGCACGCTCCCGCCGGAGGTGCAGGCGTATCTCGCCGACTTCTCGCGGCGGCATCCTGCCTCCGAGGTGCTCGATTACGTTCAGAAGGCGAAGGGCCTCAAGGTGCTCCTCGTCGGCGAGCCGATCATCGACGAATACGTCTATTGCGAGGCGATCGGAAAGTCGTCGAAGGAGCCGACGATGGTCGTGAAGCGGCTCTCCGAAGAAAAGTTCGCCGGCGGCATCCTCGCGGCTGCAAACCACGTGTCGAGCTTCTGCGACGAAGTGGGCGTGATCACGCAGCTCGGCACCGACAACTCCCACGAGGCTTTCATCGAGAGCAAACTGCGGCCCAACATCAAGCGGATCTTCCTGCACCGCAAAAACTCCCCCACGATCGTCAAGCGGCGGCTCGTCGAAAACTACTTCTTCCTCAAGCTGATGGAGGTGTATGAGATCAACGACGCCCCCCTCGCGCCCGAGGAGGACGACGCGGTCTGTCAGGCCCTCATGGAGCATGTGCCGAAGTACGACGTCGTGATCGTGATCGACTTCGGCCACTCGATGCTCTCGGAGAGGGCCCGGAAGATCCTGCGGGAGCGGGCGAAGTTCCTCGCCGTCAACGCCCAGTGCAATGCGGGCAATCTCGGCCACCACGCCCTCTCGAAATACCAGGGCGTCGATTACATGACGGCCACGGAGACGGAGGTGCGGATCGAGTCGCGCGACCGCCATGGCGACGTGCAGTCGCTTACGCAGGAGGTGTATGGGCAGCTCGGCTGCAAGCGGCTGATCGTCACCCGCGGCAAGAACGGCTGCCTGTGCTGCGACCCGCAGGAAGGACTCGTTCCGATTCCCGCCGTGGCGGGCAAAGTGGTGGACCGGATCGGGGCGGGCGACACGTTTCTCTCGGTGTCGGCCCTGCTCGCCGCCCAGGGCGCCCCGATCGATGTTGTCGGTTTTGCGGGGAATGCCGCCGGCGCGCTGGCCGTGGCCACGGTCGCCAACCGCGAACCGATCGACCGCGTGGCCTACTTCAAGCAGATTGAATCGCTCCTGAAGTAGACTTTTGGAGTTTGCCGTCGATCAGGCGGCAGCGGGTCTCATTTCCGCGCCTGGGAACCAGGCACACGAGAGCAACAAAGGCGACAGCATGGGTGGTGCAGCAAAGCGTTTTGAGAAGGTGGCCGTGATCGGAGGGGCCGGCTACGTGGGCTCCGTACTCGTGCCGCGGCTGCTCGACGAGGGCTATGAGGTGGTCGTGCTCGACCTCTTCATCTACGGCGAGGAGCCGCTCGCGGCTGTGCGGTCGAACCCGCGGCTCACGGTGATCAGAGGCGACGTCCGCGACCAGGGCACGGTGCGACAGGCGGTGCACGGCTGCGAGGCGGTGATCCACCTGGCCTGCATCTCCAACGATCCGAGCGTGGAGCTCGACCCGCAGTTGAGCCAGTCGGTGAACTACGACTCGTTCGGCCCCTGCGTGAAGATCGCGAAGGAAGCGGGGGCGCAGCGGTTCATTTTCGCATCGAGCGGCAGCGTCTACGGCGTGAGCGACTCGCCCCAGGTGACCGAGGACCACCCGCTCGTGCCCGTTTCGCTCTACAACAAATACAAAGCGATGTGCGAGCCCGTGCTCTTCGCCGAGCAGTCGCCGTCGTTCACGACCGTGGCGATCCGCCCCGCCACGATCTGCGGCTACTCGCCCCGGCAGCGGCTCGACCTCACGGTGAACATCCTCACCAACCACGCCGTGAACAACGGCAAAATCACCGTCTTCGGCGGCGCTCAGATGCGGCCCAATCTCCACATGCAGGACATGGTCGATCTCTACAGCCTGCTGCTCACCGTGCCCGACGAGCAGATCGCCGGGAAGGTGTTCAACGCCGGCTATCAGAACTACACGGTGGCCGACACGGCCAAGGTGATCCGCGAGGTGGTGCGGCAGGAGATGCCGGAGAAGGGGGAGATCGAGATCGTGACCACGCCCTCCGACGACATCCGCTCCTACCGGATCAATTCCGACAAGATCCAGCGGGAACTCGGCTTCGTGCCCAAACACACGATCGAGGACGGCGCCCGGGATCTGATCCGCGCTTTCAAGGCCGGCAAGCTCCCCGACTCGATGAACGACATCCGCTACTCCAACATCAAGATGATGAAGGCGATCCAGCTCAAGTGACCCTCGGGGACTGGCTCGTTTTGCGAAGCAAAAGGTGCCTGTCCCCTTTTTCGACCATGTCAAACGAAAAGTTTCTCGTCCTCGGTAGCAATTCGTTCTCCGGAGCGACGTTCGTCGCCTCCGCCCTCGCTGCCGGGGCAGACGTCGTGGGCATCAGCCGGTCGCCCGAGCCTGACGACTCGCTGCTGCCCTACAAGTGGGCGCCGCACGACCGGTTCACGTTTCACGCCCTCGACTTCAACCGCGACCTCGACCGGATCGAGGCGGTGATCCGGGAGTTCGCGCCGCCGTTCATCGTGAACTTCGCCGCCCAGAGCATGGTGGCCCAGAGCTGGGACCATCCCGACCACTGGTATCAGACGAACGTGGTCTCGACGGCCCGGTTGATCGACCGCCTCAAGAAGCTCGACTTTCTGAAAAAGTTCGTGCAGATCTCGACGCCCGAGGTGTATGGCTCCACGAGCGGTCTCGTGAAGGAGACCGCCCCCTTCAACCCGAGCACGCCCTACGCCGTCTCGAAGGCGGCCTGCGACATGAACCTGCTCGCCTACCGCAAGGCCCATGGCTTCCCGGTCGCGTTCACGCGGGCGGCGAACGTCTGCGGCCCGGGGCAGCCGCTCTACCGGATCATTCCGCGAACGGTGTTTTGCGTCCTTACGGGCCAGAAACTGCGGCTCGAAGGGGGCGGCACGAGCGTGCGGTCGTTCATTCACATGCGGGATGTCGCCGAGGGGACGCTTGAAGTCGCCCGCCGCGGCACGCCCGGCGACGTCTACCATCTCGCCACCGACAGGAACCAGACGATCCGCGAGGTGGTCGAGGAGATCTGCCGACAGCTGGGGGCCCGGTTCGAGGACTGCGTCGAGACGACGCCGCCGCGGCTCGCCCAAGACCCCGCCTATCTTCTCGACTGCACGAAGGCGAAGACGGAGTTTGGCTGGCGGCCGAAGCTCACCGTCGCCGACGTGATCCGCGAGACGATCGACTGGATGCGCAAGAACCTCGACCGCCTGAAGAAGATTCCCGCCGACTACGTCCACAAGCCATGAACAGACTGAGATTAACCCGTCTCCCTTTGGGAGAGGGCTGGGGTGAGGGTGCCCGGCGATCTCACGCTCAGCGCCTGCACCCTCACCCGGCCTTCGGCCGGCCTCTCCCAGAGGGAGAGGCGAAAAAAGCCCAGCCGCGGCGCCACCGGTCGCTGTTTACGATGTACTTGCCATGAATCCTTCGCCCGATCTCGCCGCGATTGCAGCCCGGATCCGCGCCCGCGTCGTGGAGATGTCGCACGTGGCGGAGACGCCTCACCTTGGCTCGTCGCTCTCGTGCGTGGACATGCTCGTGGCGGCTTACTGGGCCACGCTCCGGATCGACCCCAAGCATCCGCTCGACCCCGACCGCGACCGGTTCATCCTCTCGAAGGGGCACGCGGCGACGGCCCTCTACGCAACGCTTGCCGAACGCGGCTTCTTCGATCCGAAACTGCTCGACACCTACGACGAGGACGGCGCCGCCCTTCCGGAGCATCCGGGCCTGCAGTGTGTGCCGGGCGTCGAAGCCGCCACCGGCTCGCTCGGCCACGGCCTGCCGATCGCCCTCGGCATGGCTCTCGCCGCCCGGATTCAGAAGCGGCCCACGCGGTGCCTCGTGCTCATGAGCGACGGCGAGTGCGAGGAGGGCTCCGTCTGGGAGGCGGCGATGTTCGCGCCGGCCCAGAAGCTCGACACCGTCACCGTGATGATCGACTACAACAAGTGGCAGGCCACCGGCCGCAGCGACGAGATCATGGCGCTGGCCCCGCTCGCCGAGAAATGGCGGGCCTTCGGCTGGGACGCCTGCGAGGTGGACGGCCACGATCTCGACGCGCTGCTTGCGGCGCTCACGAAAGAGCCCGACGGCTCGGGCCGGCCGCGGGCGATCGTCTGCCACACCGTGAAGGGGAAGGGGGTGTCGTTCATGGAGGACGACAACAACTGGCATTACCGGATCCCGACCGCCGCCGAAGTGCAGAAGGCCCGCGTGGAACTCGGCCAGCCGGAGGTGCGGGCATGAGAAACGCGTTCGCCGCCGCGATCACCGACCTGGCCGCCAAGGACGAGCGGATCGTGCTCCTTTCGGGCGACATTGGCAACCGGCTCTTCGACAAGTATCGCGAGCGGTATCCCGCGCGGTTCTACAACTGTGGCGTCGCCGAGCAGAACATGACCGGCATGGCCGCGGGGCTCGCCCTGTCCGGCCTGAGGCCCTTCACCTACACGATCACCCCCTTCGCCACGACCCGCGTCATCGAGCAGATTCGCGTCGACATCTGCTACCACGACGTGCCGGTCGTGATCGTCGGCACGGGCAGCGGCCTCTCCTATGCGTCGCTGGGGCCCACGCACCATTCGTGCGAAGACGTCGGCATCCTCCGCTGTTTCCCGAACCTCACGATCCTCTGCCCGGCCGACGCGATGGAAGTCGGCCCGGCGATCGAGGCGGCGCTCTCCTGCCCCGGGCCCGTCTACATCCGGCTCGGCAAGAAGGGGGAGCCGGTGGTTCACGAGCGGCCGCCGCGGTTCGAGGTTGGCCGTGGGCTCGTGATGCGGGAGGGCGGCGACGTCTGCCTGCTCGGCATGGGCACGATGACGGCCGTCGCCCTCGATGCCGCGAAACTCCTCGAATCCCAGGGCATCTCGGCCCGGGTCGTGAGCATGCAGACGGTGAAGCCGCTCGACGAGCAGCTGCTCGCGGAGAGCTTCGACCGTTTCCCCGTCGTGGCCGTGATCGAGGAGCACAGCGTGATCGGCGGCCTCGGAAGCGCGGTGGCCGAATGGCTCGCCCGGGGCGGCCCGCGCCGCGGCGTGCTCGAAGCCATCGGCACTCCCGACGCCTTCATCTCCGAGGCCGGCAGCCAGCAATGGATGCGGGAGCGGTGCGGCCTCACGGCGGCGGCCATCGCCGAGCGGATCGCCAATCGCTCCAAGGAAGTCCGGTGATCGGCATCGACTTCGACAACACGATCGTCTGCTACGACGAGGTCTTCGTCCGCGCGGCGGTGGAACTCGGCCTCGTGCCAGCCGATGTCGCCACGTCGAAGACGGCGATCCGCGATCACCTCCGCGCGATCGGCGAGGAAGACCGCTGGACCGAACTGCAGGGCACGATCTACGGCCCGCGGATGTCCGACGCGCCGCCCTTCCCGGGCGTCTTGGAGTTTTTTCAGGCCTGCCGAGCGGCCGGCGTGCCCGTGGCGATCGTCAGCCACCGCACGCGGTTTCCGTATCTGGGCGAGCGGCACGACCTCCACGCCGCGGCTCGTGACTGGCTGGCAAGCCACGGCTTCCACGATTCCGCCGGCATCGGCCTGCCGAACGACCGCGTGTTTTTCGAGGAGACGAAGGAGGCGAAGCTCGCCCGGATCGCCGAACTGGGCTGCACCCACTTCATCGACGACCTGCCGGAGTTACTCGCGCATCCGCTGTTTCCGCGGGACGTGCGCCGGATTCTCTTCGACCCCCATGCCGCCGCTCCGCTCCCCGCAGACACATCGCGGCTTTCCGCTTGGGATCAGGCTGGGGCCGTGTTGGGCCTGGAAGATGGCCCATGATCTGCGTGGCGACGTTATCCGGGGATGACGATCGCTGTAGGAATGCCGCTGTCGAGCGTCGCCAGGCAAGCTCCATGTCGCACCGCCAGACCGACCAGATGGCCGTCGGTGATCTGGCGACCGGTCTTGACCCACTGCGGGAGATTCGAGGCGCCGTGCTCGTCAGGCAGTTGAATGACGACACGACGACGATTCGTTCGAAAACGAGTCAGGAGCCGAGCCGACTCTCTCACCGGCACCCGCAGGTGCGGGGCCTGGTGGAGGACCCGCACGAACCCCAGCTCGGTGATCGAACACGTGGCGAGGCGGTCGGCGGCAGGAAGTGCTGCCACCCACGAGGCGACTCGGTCGTGATGCTCGTGGGCCGCGACCAGCGCGGCGATCAGAACGTTCACATCCAAGAGCCAGGTCACGGAAAGTCCGCCAAGAGTTCCTTGACTTGGCCTGACGAAAGCGGCACCGCCCGCGGGCTCGCTTTCAAGACCGGCAGTCCGGTGCGACGCTCGATCCCGAACACGGGTCGGGATGGCCGCGGACGAATCGGCTCCAGGACGATCCGCTCAGCTTCGAGGGCGATCTCCAACGACGCCCCGGGCAGAAGCCCGAGTTTCCGGCGCACTGTCGCTGGAAGCACCACCTGGCCTTTGCTGGAAAGAGTCGTTTTCATGGTAAGAATATCTTACGTCACACCCTTCCGGGCGGCAACCCTGTGTGGCCAAACCTCAATTCAATCAGTCCAAGGCCATCGGCGACGTGCTGGCAAACGTAACAACGCTGCTCGAATCCTCCGGCCTCGGGCTACCGCGGGCCGTCGTGAACTTCCCCGGCGGCGGCAACAACCGCGTCTACCGCGTGGAGACGGCCGCGGGCCCGCTCTTGCTCAAGGAGTATTTCCGACATCCTGGCGACCCACGCGACCGGCTCGGCGCCGAGCAGGCCTTCAGCCGGTTTGCCTGGGATCACGGCATCCGGTCCCTGCCGCAGTCGCTCGGCTCCGACTGCGAGGCAGGCCTCGGCCTCTATGAGTTCGTCGAGGGTCGGAAGCTCGCCCCGGGCGAGGTGACGGCGGCACACGTGGCCGAGGCCGCGGCTTTCTTCACTGACGTGAACCGGCATCGCGCCGACCCGGCGGCCTGGAGCCTGCCCCTCGCTTCCGAGGCCTGCTTCTCGCTGGCCGAGCATCTGGCCTGCGTCGATCGCCGGGTGCAGAGGCTGGCTGCGATCGAACCCGAGTCCGATCTTCACCACCAGGCCGCGGCACTCGTCGCCGACCGGCTCCTGCCGGCGTGGAACACGGTCCGAGCAGCGGTCGCCGCCGGCGGAATCCCGCTCGACGAGCCGCTCGCCACCATTCACCGCGTGCTCAGCCCCTCCGACTTCGGCTTCCACAACTGCCTCGTGACCGACGCCGGCCTGAAGTTCATTGACTTCGAGTACGCCGGCTGGGATGACCCGGCCAAGACCGTCTGCGACTTCTTCTGCCAGCCGGCCGTGCCGGTGCCGAGGGAGCATTTCGAGCGGTTTCTGGCGGCGGTCATCTCCGCGACCGGCCATGCCGGCATCCGCGACCGCGTCGCCCTGCTGCTACCCGTATACGAACTCAAGTGGTGCTGCATTATGCTGAATGAGTTCCTGCCGGTGGGGGACAACCGCCGGTCATTCGCCAGCGCAGACGAAAGCCATGACATGCGTCGCTTGAAGCAACTCCACAAGGTTGGCGCTGCCCTCGCCCGCCTCGAGGCGTGAACCACATGGCCTACGTCGATTTTCTTTCCAGCGTCCACAAAGCCACGAAGCGCGACTACGTGGCCCGCGTCACCGAGTTTCCCAAGGCCGAGGCGGCCAAGCTCGCCAAACAGTGGGGCAAGGACTATTGGGACGGCGACCGGCGCACGGGCTACGGCGGCTACAACTACGACGGCCGCTGGCGGAAGGTGGCCGACGCGATGGTGGCCCATTACGGCATCAAGCCAGGCGACCGGATTCTCGACGTCGGTTGTGGCAAGGGGTTTTTGCTCTACGACTTCACGCAGGCGGTGCCGGGCGTGGAGGTGGCGGGGATCGACGTCTCCCGCTACGCCCTCGACCACGCCAAGGAGGAAGTGAAGCCGTTTCTGCGCGAGGCAAGCGCTGCGAAGCTGCCCTTCCCCGACAAGAGCTTCGACCTCGTGATCTCGATCAACACGCTCCACAACCTCTTCTGCTACGACCTCTTCGACGCCCTCAAGGAGATCGAGCGGGTGGGCCGGCGCAACAAGTATCTGTGCGTCGAGTCGTGGCGGACGGAGGAGGAGAAGGTGAATCTGCTCTACTGGCAGTTCACCTGCGAGATGTTCTGCACGCCGCAGGAATGGGAGTGGTGGTTCGCCCACACGGGCTACACCGGCGATCATTCGTTCATCTACTTCGAGTGACCCGCGCACCAGCATGAAATCCCGCGCCGCGATCCTCGCTGAGCAGAAAAAACCCCTTGTGATCGAGGAGGTGGAGGTGCCTGCGCCGAAGCTCGGCCAGGTGCTCGTGAAGGTGCTCGCCAGCGGCATCTGCGGCTCGCAGATCGGCGAGATCGACGGCGTGAAGGGGCCCGACAAATTTCTACCGCACCTGCTCGGCCATGAGGGCTGCGGCGAGGTGGTCGAGGTCGGAGAAGGGGTGCGGAGGGTGAAGCCAGGGGACCGGGTCGTGCTTCACTGGCGAAAGGGAGCGGGCCTCGAGTCAGTGGCGCCGGTCTACGACTCGCCGATCGGGCGGGTGAACGCCGGCTGGGTGACCACGTTCAACGAATACGCGCTCGTGTCGGAAAACCGCGTTACGGCGATTCCGGCCGACTTCGACCCCGAGATCGCGGCTCTCTTCGGCTGCGCCGTCACGACGGGCTTCGGTGTCGTCACCAACAACGCCCGCCTGGCGATCGGCCAGTCGATCGCGATCTTCGGCGCCGGGGGCATCGGCCTCAACATCGTGCAGGGGGCGGCCCTCGCTGGCGGCTATCCCATCATCGCCCTCGATCGCTTCGACAACCGGCTGGAACTCGCCCGCTCGCTCGGTGCCACTCACACGATCAACGTCACCAAGGCCGACGCCGCCGAGGAGATCAAAAAGATCGTCGGCCACGACGGCGTGGATGTGGCGGTGGACAACACGGGCAACGTGGAAGTGATCACGCTCGCCAGCCGCATCACGAACGCCCGCGGCCGCACCGTGCTCGTAGGCGTGCCGCCCAAGGACAGCACTGCATCCATCTCGACGCTGCCCTTGCACTTCGAGAAGCAACTCACGGGCTCGCACGGCGGCGAGTGCCGGCCCGACGTCGACATCCCGCGGTATGTGCGGCTCGTGCGCGAGGGGCGGCTGCATCTCGCGGGCCTGATCGGCAATCGCTATCCGCTCGCCGACATCAACACGGCGATCGCCGACATGTCGAGCGGCCGCTTGGCCGGCCGGGCGATCGTGTATTTTTCTGGTAAATTGCATTGACGTCGACCCCGAGGCAACTCATGGCACGCACAGTGGAACCGCAGTACGAGCGATGCCTGGAGGTTTCAGAGCAATCCGGCCGCACCAAGCTAGGGCTAATGAGCAACCAGGTGTGGCACGACGACCCGCGGCGGCTCGCTTTCGTTCTCGCCCGTTACAAGTTTGTGTCGAAGATGCTGAGCGGCATGGCGCGTGTGCTCGAAGTCGGCTGCGCTGATGCTTTCGCTACCCGCATCGTCGCGCAGGAAGTAGGCAGCGTCACCGCCGTGGACTTTGATCCCGTGTTCATCGAGGACGTCAAGGCTCGCATGGATCCGGCATGGCCGATTGATGCGCGGGTCCACGACATGTTGCAGGGACCGGTGGAAGGGGTATTCGACGCGGCCTACGCCGTCGACGTGCTGGAACACATCCCGGCGGACAAAGAAGACGTCTTTCTCGCGAACATCGTGGCTTCACTGACGGATGCGGGCGTAGTGTTGGTGGGCATACCATCCCTTCAGTCGCAGGCGTACGCTTCGCCACCAAGCAAGGCAGGCCACGTGAATTGTAAGGACGGGCACGGACTTCGCGCCACGATGACTCGGCACTTTCGGAATGTCTTTATTTTCTCGATGAATGACGAGGTGGTGCACACGGGTTTTCAGCCCATGGCACACTATCTTTTCGCTCTGTGCTGTCTTCCAGTGACGTCGGCTTGATTGCCGAGAGTTCACGTGCCCAACCATCGCTACTCCTTGGTAATCGGTGCCGACAGCACGATCGGCAGAGCAGTCGCGGAGCGACTCGAGGCGGCAGGAACTCCTGTGACTCGCACCAGCCGTCGCGGACGTCTTGGTGCATTGCCACTCGAAATGGCGGCAATCTCTGCCCAATGGTCTCCAGCACCCGGAGTCGCCGTGGCTGTGCTGTGCGCTGCCGTCACCTCGACCGATGAGTGCCGCTCCAGGCCCGACGAATGTCGCCGAGTGAACGTCGATGCCGCCTTTGAGCTGGGGCGCCGGCTCACCGACGCCGGGGCTCGGATCGTGTTCCTCTCCACGAACATGGTGTTCGACGGCAGCACGCCATTCACGCCGGCGACAGCCACTCGCCACCCGCGAACGGCCTACGGCCGGATGAAGGCCGAGGCCGAGGAGCGGCTCCTGTCGCTCGGCGCGGGTACGACGGTGGTGCGGCTCACGAAAGTCGTCGGTCGCTCGCTGCCGGTGATCGACCGTTGGCGGGATTCCCTGGGCCGTGGCGAGCCGATCAGGCCGCTCACGGATCTGGTAGTCGCACCGGTGTCGCTCGACGTGGCCACGACTGTGATCGCGGCCGCGGCCCGCGAGCCGCTGGGCCCGATTCTCCAGGTCTCGGCGCGTGCCGACGTGTCCTACGCCGACGTCGCCAACCGGCTGGCCCGCCGCTGGGGCGTCGCGCCGGATCTGGTCAGGCCTGCAACCGTCGCCGAACTCGGCCTGTCGCTCGAGCATCTGCCTCGTCACACCACGCTCGACGCCTCCGCCGTGCGGGATACACTCGGCATCGAGCCGCCCGATCCGTGGGCGGCGATCGACGAGGTGGCCTGATGGCGACGACGGCAGGGAGTGAGGCCGCATGCAGCATCTGCGGAACCGGCGCGCTCGAAGAGGCAGTCGAGTATCGCAGCCTTCGGCGTGTGACGTCGGACTGCCGGCCATGGTCCACGGGCGGACGCATCGGCGTGTGCCGCGCATGTGGGGCCGTGCAAAAGCCGGCAGATGATGCGTTTCTCACCGAAATCGACGAGATCTATCGCTCCTACACGATCTATCACCAGGCGTCCGGTGCGGAGCAGGCGGTGTTCGAGCAGTCGTCGGGCGTGCCGGCAACGCGGTCCGTCAAACTCCTGGACACGTTTCGGCAGCACTCCAACCTGAAGCCCACCGGCCGGATGCTCGACGTGGGCTGTGGAAACGGGGCCACGATTCGCGCCTTCGGGCAGGTGGCCCCGGGCTGGACAAAGACCGGCACGGAGTTCGACGACAAGTACCGTGCCGATGTAGAGTCGATCCCGAACACCGAGCCGCTCCACGTGGGCCCTGTTGAGAACGTGCCTGGTTGCTTCGACGTGATCACGATGGTTCACGTGCTCGAGCACATCGTCGATCCCATCGCGGTGCTCGAGACGCTGCGTGGAAAGCTTGCCCCGGGCGGCCTGCTCCTTATCGAGGTGCCACACCATCCGGCGAATCCGTTTGAACTGCTGATCGCAGACCACCGCACGCACTTCACCAGCGATTCGATGACGCGGGCTCTGGCGGCGGCTGGATTCGAGATCGTGTCCGTGGCCGAGGACTGGATTCCCAAGGAACTGTCGGTCATCGCCCGACCAGCACCCGGACGGGTGACTCCTCCGCCGGCAGTCGATCCGGCCACCGCCCGAGCGAGAATCGCTGCGAGCATTTCGTGGCTCCGGCAAACCGCGCAGGAGCTCCATGACCTGGCTTCGACAGGCCGGATCGGGCTCTTCGGCACGTCGATCGCCGGCATGTGGCTCGCCTCCGAGGTTGGCGAACGAGTTGCCTTTTTTGTCGATGAAGACCCTGCCCGGATTGGGCGCGTGTATCTCGGCAGGCCTGTGCACGCGCCCGCCGACGTGCCGCCGGGCAGCCGGGTGTTCGTCGGCCTGCCACCGGTTGTGGCCACCGGCATCTGCACCCGCCTCGGGCGGTCGGGCGTCGAGTTCATTCCTCCGCGGGTGCAGCGCCCGTGAACACGGCATTGCTCGCCACCGGCGTCTTCGCCACTGCCTTCATCATGCATCTTGCCTGGTGGCGAATCAGCCTGCCGAGGCGGCAGACAGCCGCCTTGCTAACTCTGTTCTTCGCCGTGCTCTTTGCCTGGCTGGCCATCTCGCACTTCATGCCGGGCCGTTGGTTCACGGCCGCCGACCGCTGGCAGGCGATTCACGTGGCCGTCTTCCACATCGCCTGCACGCTCGCCTACGTAGTCGCCTACTCCGCGGTCGAGCACCGTAGCCCGAGCATGACGCTGCTCGTGGCGGTGGCCGACGCGGGAGACACGGGCTGCACGCCCGACGAACTCCGCGGCCTGCTCGTCGGGGCAAGCCCCGCGGAGGTGCGGCTCGACGCGATGGTGCACGACGGCATGGTCACCCGCGACGGCGACGGCTACCGGCTCGCGACGAAGGGACGGGCGTGGGCGACCGTGCTCTCGAACTGGCGCCGACTTCTCGGCATGCCACCTGGAGGCTGACGTCATGGCCGACCATCGCCCGCTCGTGGCCCTTGCTCCGTTGATCGGCCTCGCCGTCTATTGTGTGGGGCACATCCTCGCGGCGCGGCTCATCCGCGGCCGCAATCCCTATCCGGCACTTGCCATCGGGGCAGCGATGGGCCTCGTCGTCACGGTGGTGATCACGCTCGTGGCCTGCATGCGCGGCGGCGATTCCGCCACTGACACGCTTTGCCTCACCGCCATGAACATCGTCGCCTCGCTCGGATTCGCGTTCGGCTACTTCAACTTCGTGAACCTCACCGTCGCCTCGCTGCGAATTCGGATCCTCGAGGAGATCGCAGACGCGGGCGGCTGGCTGCCGCGAGCCGCACTCCTCGATCGCTACGGCACCGGCAGCGTCGCCGACATCCGGCTCGCACGGCTCGTCGGCGGCGGCCACCTGGTGGAGCGGAACGGGCGGCTGTATTCGGGGCGTTTGCAATTCCTCCTGGTGGCACGCATCTTTGATGCAGTTCGATCGCTCATTTTCGGCACCCGCCACCCTCGCCCATGACGGCCCTCACGCCCGAACTCACGCACGACTGCGACCTGTCGCTGTTCGTGGCCTGCTACAACGAAGAGGAGGGAATCGTCCCGACGCTCGAGACGGTCGTGGCGGCGGCGACCGAGGTCGGAATCAGCTACGATATCGTGATCATTGACGATTGCTCGACCGACCAAACGGTCCAAGTGATTCTCAGATATCTCGAATCACACCCCAACCTGCCAATCACGCTCTTCGTGAATGGGGTCAACCAGGGGCTTGGCTCAAACTATGCCGAAGCTGCATTTCGTTGCCGTGGAAAATACTATCGATTGATTTGCGGAGATAACGTCGAGTCAAAGGAAACGCTCGTGAGCATCTTCAGGCACATCGGGGCAGCCGACATGATCATCCCCTATCCGGCTGACACGACGTTCCGCGGCCCGTTTCGGCGACTGGTATCAAGTTCCTTCACTGGACTCGTGAATTTGCTGAGTGGCTATTCGATCCGTTATTACAATGGGCTTGCAGTCCACCTCCGCTACAACGTCATGCGGTGGCATTCAAACTCCCACGGGTTCGGATTCCAGGCCGACCTGATCACTCGACTGCTCGATCTCAAGGCGAGCTACATCGAGATTCCCGTGTATCCCAACGAGCGGGCTGCCGGCGCCACGAAGGCCTTCAAGTTTCGCAACATCTGTAGCGTCGGGCACACGCTCCTCGAAATCTGGCTGCGACGGCTCGGGAAGCTCGTCTATCCGGCTGCGACCCGCCGGCCTCTGGACGAACTGCGGGTGTATCGCGCCGGTGACCTCGCCCCGCACATGACGAGGACGATCACTGAAACGGGGTCTGGCGGATCATCGCCGGCGTCCTGACCCCGTCGACCTCTCCGGGCCCGCCATGCAGACCACCGACTTCCTCGTCATCGGCGGGGGGATCATCGGGATCTCGATCGCCCGCAAGCTGCGGCGGCGGCACCCCGACGCGACGGTCGCCGTGCTCGAGAAGGAGCCCACCTGCGGCCGCCATGCCAGCGGCCGCAACTCGGGCGTCCTCCACGCCGGCTTCTACTACACGGCCGATTCGCTCAAGGCTCGGTTCACGCGAGACGGGAACGCCGCCCTGCGCGAATACTGTCGCGAGAAGAGCCTCCCGCTCAACCGCTGCGGCAAACTCGTCGTGGCAAAGTCCGCCGCCGACCATCCGCAGATGGACGAATTGCTCCGTCGCGGGGCGGCCAACGGCGTGGAGCTCGAAAGCATCACCGAGGCCGAGGCGAAGCGGATCGAGCCGCGCGTGAAGACCTGCGAGCGGGCGATCTGGTCGCCGAACACCGCCACTGCCGATCCCGGCGCGGTGCTCGCCGCGATGCGGGACGACGCCGAGCGAGAGGGAGTGACCTTCGCGCTCGGCACCGCCTTCCGACGCCTGCGGGGCAACGACCTCGAGACGTCGCAGGGCCGCTGGTCGGCCGGCTACGTCGTGAACTGCGCCGGCCTCCACGCCGACCGCATCGCCCGCCAGTTCGGCTTCTCGAGCCACTACACGATCCTGCCCTTCAAGGGGCTGTATCTCTACAGCGACGAGCCGGCGGGGGCCCTGCGCACCAACATCTATCCCGTGCCCGACCTGCGGAACCCGTTCCTGGGCGTGCACTTCACTGTCACGGTGGATGGCCACGCCAAGATCGGGCCCACGGCGATCCCGGCATTCTGGCGGGAGCAGTACGCCGGCCTGGAGGGCTTCAACTTCCGTGACCTGGCCGAGATCGCCCGCCGTCAGCTCGGTCTGCTCTTCTCCGCAGGCTTCGAGTTCCGCCGGCTGGCCGTCGAAGAGCTGGCCAAATACAACCGGCGGCACCTTGTGTCGCTCGCCGGACGGCTCGCCGAGGGCGTTCGCGTGGACAACTACCGCCGCTGGGGACGCTCCGGCATCCGGGCCCAGTTGCTCGACACCCGCACCAAGAAACTCGAAATGGACTTCGTGCTGCAGGGGAATGATCGGTCGATGCACGTGCTCAACGCCGTGTCGCCCGGCTGGACCTGTTCGATCCCCTTCGCCGCACACGTCGCGGCCGAGATCGAGAGGCTGGGGGCGTGAGCCTGCGGCTTCGATGTCGAGGCCTGCGGGGCGCGTGATACGATGTCGGCCCAGGTCGAGTGGGCAAGGAGCCAAAAGCCATGAAAACCGTCGATCGCAGCGTTGTCGCTCTGTCCTGGTTGCCGCCGGCAATGCTCATCGTGGTCGTGGCGCTGGCCTGGTGCACGGGCAACGACCGCTGGACTCCGGAATCGTGGGGCGTGCCAACCGCCTATCTCGAGCCCGACAAGGGCGACGTGGTCCACGCGCTGGCGATGATGAAGGCGGTGGGCGACGGTGATTTCGTGCCCCTCGCCTGGAAGCAGGTGGACGCGCTTGGCGCCCCCGCCACTGCCAACTGGAACGATTGGCCGCTCGTCGAGGAGCTGCTCGTCGTCTTCTACGGGCTGCTCGGCAGGCTGTTCGGACTGTTTGCGGGACTCAACGTCGGGACGCTGCTCGCCCACCTGACGGCCGCGGCGGCGTTTTACATCGTCGCCCGTGGGGAGGACTGTGATCGTCTCTGGGCGTTCGTCGCCGCCCTGGCCTTCGGCCTCGCGCCGTTCATCTTCGCCCAGTCACCCTTTCACATCACGACCGAGTACGTCTGGCACGTGCCGCTGTTCCTGCCGATCTGGCGGTGGATCGGCAGCGAGCCAGGCATCGCGTGGGGATCGCGCCGCTTCTGGTTCGCCATCACGGTCGGATTCATCAGCGGGCTCCAGAGCCCGTATTGGACCAACATCCTCTGCCAGCTGACGTTGCTCGGGGCCGGCGTCATGTACTGGCGACACCGATCCGGGCCGGCGCTGAAGTCGGCCTTGGCCGTGATCGGGGCGGCGGCCGTGGCATTCGCGATCATGAACCTCGACACCTGGACGTATCGCCTGGCGCACGGACCGAATCCGGGGGCGTTGTCGCGCGAGTACAAGTGGATGGAGATCTACGGGCTCAAACTCGTCGATCTCGTGATTCCTCCGATCACGCACCACTCCCGGACGTTCGCTGCCTTCGCCACCGCCCACCGCGTCGGCAATCCGGCGCAGGGCATCCCGCCCGCCTCGCCGTTGCAGGACGAGGGCTCGTATCTGGGCCTCGTCGGCCTGCTGGCGCTCGGATGGCTCGCCTGGACGGCGATCGCCGACGCGGTGAAGGGCAGGGCGAACGACATCCCGCTCGCCGCCTGGCAGGTGCTGTGGATCGTGCTCTGCTTCACCACCGGCGGACTCAACGCCATTCTCGGGGTCTTCGGGTTCACGCTGTTCCGCACCGGCCAGCGGTACAGTCTCGTGATCCTGGCGATCGTCCTGCTCTACGCCGCGCAGCGGATGACCGCCTGGCAGAAGGCTGCGGCGGCGCATGCCGGCCCCGGCGGTGTCAGCCTCGGTGGCCTGGCCGCTGCAGCCGCGATCTGCGGCCTCGTTCTCTGGGACCAGGTGCCGCGGGCGCCGGCGGCCGAGGTCACTGCCGCGATCGCCCGTCAGGTCGCCGCCGATCGGGAGTTCACCGCGAAGATGGAGGCGGTGCTGCCCGAGGGTGCCATGGTCTTTCAGCTGCCGGTGATGGACTTTCCGGAATCGCCGCAGCCCGGCATCCCGTCCTACGACCACTTCCGGCCGTATCTCTACAGCAGCAACCTTCGCTATTCGTTCGGTTCGATGAAGGGCCGCGAGCGGGAGAAGTGGCAGGCGGCGGTACAGGGGAAGTTCTTCGAGGCCGCCACGCTCGATCGGGAGGCGGGCATGATCCGCGTCAATCAGGCCAACGCCCGGGCCGCCGTCGATGAACTCAAGCGGCTGGGCTTTTCTGCGATCTACATCAACCGCAACGGCTTCCCCGATCGCGGCAAGGGGATCGAGGAGGCGTTGCTGGAACTCGGCTATGCAAAACCGCCGATCCGCAACGCCACCGGCGACCTCGCCTGCATCGTGCTCGAGAAATGACAGCCGTCGGCGGTCCGGTCAGCCGAAAGTCGCCACGGCCCATTCCAGCAGGCTCGCGTAGGCCGTGACGCCCAGTTCGAGCCGACGCTCGCGTTCCGGTTCGTTCGCCGGGTCCGCGACGATCGCCGCCGCCCGGATGCCGGCGGCGAGTCCCACCTCCCAGTCGCTCGGTGAATCGCCCACCATCCACGACGCTTCCGCCGCGAACCCGTGTGCGGCCCGCATCTCGTGGATGAACCGCGGCGACGGCTTGCGATACACCGGTGGCTCGTCGGGCCGCTCCGGGGCGATGCAGATGCCGGTGAACAGGTCGTCGCCGAGGCCGATCTCCTCGATCATCCGCCGGTTCACCGCCTCGACG
Organism: Pirellulales bacterium; assembly: GCA_044344765.1. Classification (GTDB taxonomy): domain Bacteria; phylum Planctomycetota; class Planctomycetia; order Pirellulales; family UBA1268; genus QWPN01. The sequence continues at coordinate 20,314 of JBIJCJ010000029.1, forward strand.
TCAGTGAGCGAAAAATACCCCCGGCCCACGCCCGACTGGTTGGTGAACAGAAACAGCCGTGCGCCGGCCGTTCGCATCCGCAGCAGGGCCTCGCGGACTCCCGGGAGCACCGCCACGCCCGCGGGCGCGCTCAGATAGTGCCGATTTTCGATCAGCGTGCCGTCGCGATCGAGAAACACCGCTTGAGGATTCATCGCCCGAGGAGTCTCCGGGATCGCGCAGCAGTCCATCACCAGCCGAGCCACGTGCGTCGCGCGAGCCTGAGCAGGTCGCCGATGCTGCGCCGGGTCTCGGCGAAGTCGGCCTTGCTCGCGCCATGCGTGCGGTCGGTGAACGTGATCGGCACCTCCACGATCCGCGCCCCGGCACGGTGCAGCCGCCAGAGCAGGTCTTCCTGGAAGGCGTAGCCCCGGGACTCCGGCGGCTCGATGCGGTCGAGCAGCGCGAGGCGAACCGCTCGAAATCCGCCGGACGCGTCATGCACCGGCACGCCCAGCACCCAGCGGGTGAACCAGCACACGAGCCGGCTGACGATCTCGCGCGAGAGCGGCCAGCCCACCGTGCGTCCGCCCGGCACGCGGCGCGAGCCGATGGCGAGGTCGGCCGGCTTGCCCCCCGGCGGATCGAGGGCCGCCAGGAGTCGTGCCACGTCGTCCGGATCGTGGCTCAGGTCGGCGTCCATGTAGACGGCGACCTCGAAGCCCCGGTCGCGGGCCAGCCGCAGCCCCTCGAGGATCGCGCTGCCGAGCCCGCGCCGGCCCCGCCGCACGAGCACGTGGAGCCGGGGTTCGTGCGCGGCCCGCTCCAGGGCGAGCGTGCCCGTGCCGTCCGGCGAGTCGTCATCGACGACGAGCATGTGCAGGTCGTCCCGGACCGCCAGCACGCGATCCACGAGGCGGAGAATGTTGTCCCGCTCGTTATAGGTGGACGCGTTGACGATCACCCGCCCCGGAGCCCAGGGCGCGGGCGAGTGCAGGTCGGCGGTGCCGGGGGTGGATGCGGGAAGAACCATGCGGCGATTGTCGCTTCTCCACGCCATGGAGTCACGCCACGGCCGTTCGGGCCGGGGCGGACCGCGGCTGAGAGGGCGGGCGGGCCGCCGTTCACTACCATACGCGGATCGAGCCGGTGCCTGGCTCGGGGTGAATCCGCATGAGCGAGCCGCAGCATCTTCTCGAACGCTTCTCACCACGGGGGTGGGCGATCGGTCTCGGTGGGCTGACGCTCGCGGTCTTCTCGACGACGCTCGCGGGGGGATTCGTCTACGACGCCCGGATGCAGATTCTCACCGACCCCTTCCTGCACGATCCGCAAAACTGGTGGCACGTGCTCACGTTCGGCGTGCTGCGGATGGACGTGCTGGACTTCAATCGCCCCGTGCACCTCGCGTCGCTGATGCTCGACGCCGCCGTCTGGGGCAAGACGCCCTTCGGCTACCACCTCACGAGCCTGCTCCTGCACGCGGCGAACGTCGTGCTCACGTGGATGGTGTTGCGCCGACTCTCCGCTGACGGGCTCCGGGCCGCGGGTGCGACTGCGCAGGGCCAGGCGGTTCCCGGATCTGGGGATCGACGGTACGTCGCGCTGGCAGCCGCCGCGGCGGCGCTGGTGTTCGCCGTGCATCCCGTCGTGACGGAGGCCGTCTGCGAGCCGACGTTTCGCGAGGATCTCCTCGTGGGGCTGTTCACGCTCGGGGGCCTGCGGCTGGCGATGGGCCGTTCGCCGGGCGGCGCGGGCGACGGCTGGCGGGCGGCCGCGTGCATCGCCTGCTCGCTGCTGGCGATCGGGAGCAAGGAATCGGGCATCGCGGCGCCGGCGGCCATCGCCACCTACTGGCTGCTCTTTCGCCGCAGCGAGCGGGGCTGGTTTTGGCCGGTCGTGATCGGCGGCGCGAAGCTCGCCGCGCTGGTCTTTCTCGCGGCCCGGTTTCTGCTCGAGCCGCCGGCCTCGAAGATCTTCGAGAGCCGGCCGCAGTATCCGGGCGGGTCGCTCGGGGCCGCGCTGCTCCTCACGCCGCGGATCCTCGCGCTCTACGCGCAGCTGGTCGTCGCCCCCGTCAATCTGTGCGCCGACTACGGCCTGTATTCCGTGGCGCACGTGCCGCTGCCCGTGGCTGCGGTCGTGCTCGCGGTCCTCGCCGGCGGCGCCTGCCTGGCGGTGCGGGCCGACCGCCGCATGGCGCTGGCACTCGTGCTGATCGTCGTGCCGCTGGTGCCGGTGTCGAACCTCGTGCCCATCTACCGGGCAGCCGCCGACCGGTATCTCTATCTGCCCATGGCGGGCGTGGCGCTGGGGGTGGGGCTGCTGCTGGACGCGCCGTGGCTGGTCGGCCGCGAACGGCTGCGGACGCGGATGCTGATCGGCGTGCTGGCCGCCGACATCCTGCTGGCGATCGGCTGCATGGAGCGGCAGCGGGTGTGGGCCGACCCGCTGGCGCTGTGGACCGACACCGTGCGCAAGAACCCCGCGGCCTTCACCGCCGCCTCCGGGCTGGCCGAAGCCTTCCGCGAGGCCGGCCAGCTGCAAAACGCGGAGCAGGCTGCCCGCCGTGCGATCGAGCTCGTGGGCGGTAAACGCGGCGAACCGTGGGCCACGCTGGCCCTGATCCTCGACGACCAGGGACGCGAAGCGGAGGCCTTGGCGGCGCTCGACAAGGCGATCCAGGTGGACGCCAAACTCGCCGACCCGGATGCCCGCGTGGCGGTGCTGGCCATGGAACGCCCCTACGCGGACGATCTCGAGCGGCTGCTGTCGCGCCGAAAGCCCGCGCCCTGAGGCGGCCGGTTTCGGCGGCCTGCATCGCGGTCTATACTCGTCGCCATGGGAACGATCAAACGAGTCACGCGGCCGCAGCGCGGCCCCGACATGCGGCCGACCGCGGATACCGGTACGGCATCGCCGCCGCCGGCCGGCGACTCCGCGGCGCGGTGGCGCGACTTCCTGCTCCAGTTCGCCGTCATCGTGCTGGCCTGCCTGTGGATCTACGCGCCAGTCTGTGACGACACCTGGCGGTGGGATCCCCGGTTCAACCAGTTCGTCCATCGCACGTCGCCGAAGCAGGGCGACGTTCCGATCATGCGCGACGGTGGCGGTGACTGGCTGTGGGACGACGATCAGCTGCTGACCCAGAATCTCACGGTGCAGCATCGGGTGTCGCCCGACCCGCGGGTGCCCGCCGACTCCTGGACCACGTTCGTCAAGCTCTGGACCAGCCCCGAGGGGGCCGATTACTTCCCGCTCTCCTACACGGCGCTGTGGATCCAGTGGCCGTTTTTCCAGATGAACTCGTTCGGCTACCAGGTGACGACGATCCTCCTGCACATCGCCGGAGCGCTCGCGTTCTGGCGGCTCCTGCACGTGATGAAGCTGCCGGGGGCCTGGCTTGGCGGACTCCTGTTCGCGATCCATCCGGTCTGCGTCGAGTCGGTGGCGTGGGTGTCGGAGATCAAGAACACGCTCTCCCAGCCGTTGTTCATGCTCGCCTGCGCGGCCTTCGTGCAGTTCGACGAGCAGCGGGACGAGGCCCGGGCCATCAGCTTCTACATACTGGCCGTGGTCTTGTTCCTGTTCACCATGTTCGCCAAGACTGCGGTCGTGATGTTTCCGGTCCTGATCCTGGCCTACGGCTGGTGGAAGCACGGCTTCGCGGTCGACCGGCGCGGCGTCACCGTACTGCTCCTCGCGGCCGCCAGCCTGGCGCTGACGGTGGTGCCGGAGATGGTCTGGCTGAAGAAGCTGCGGGACGGCGTCAGCACCTGGGGGCTGTGGATGACCTGCGGCACGATCGCCCTCCTCGGCCCGCTGGCGTCGGGAGCACTCGCGGCCACCGTGATATCGGGACGCGGGGCGGGCGATGCGGGTGCGGGCGGTGGCCGCAAGACACTCGAGCAGTACACGCTCTACGC
>JBIJCJ010000175.1:0-7294 GCA_044344765.1 Pirellulales bacterium
ATCACGCGCGGGCGGTAGACCGGGTTGAGCACCAGCCCGCTGCGGTCGTCGTGGGGCCAGCACCCGGCCCTGACTTCGAGCGCGGCCTGCGGGTCGTCGGCGGTTCGTCCATCCGCCGGGAACGTCAACATCGGCCCCAGTTGACCGATGTTTTTCTCGTCCTGGTAGAACGTGCGAACCTGGGTGGGATGGTCCGCGATCATCGCGGGCTTGATCGTCCAGGTGATGGGCGGGGAATCCTCGGGTTCGGGAAGCACCACCTCGAGCAGTCGCTCGGCCAGGTCGATCGAACGCTGCACGTGCTCGTTCTGCATCAACAACACGTCGCCGCGGTTGATGAAATGCTCGCTCCGCGGATCCTGGGCCAAAAACCGCAGCAGGTCGGGCTGATGATTCGCATAGTTGACATCGAGCAGATCTGTCCATATCCGGACCTGCTCGCGGGACGTGAGCCGGCGCACGCCGTTGCCACCGCCGCCGTCACGCCGGGCGATGGAGGTGGCGCTCGCCGCCTGCTCGCGAATCCAGTCGAGCACCGGGATCATCTCGTCGCTGCCCGGCGCCGGCACCTCCTGCGGAGGCATCTGCCCGGAGGCGATCACCCGCCAGACTCGCTCCCAGGTCTTGCGGGTCGCGGTGTCCTGGAAGTCGGGCGGCTGGCCGTCGAACCGGACGTCGCTTTCCTGCTTCGTGTCGCCATGACACTGCATGCAGTGCCGCTGCAGGAACGGGGCGACGTGCCGTGCGAAGTCAGCAGTCGACCCGCTGTTCTCGGCCCGAATGGGCGGGGCCGCCGCGACCGCGGCCAGTCCGACGAGCAGGAGTCGCGTCGCCTCGTCGATCACCGACCTGTCGCGCATCGAAGGTGATCCTCGTCGAGTTCCGCAACGGACTCTATCGGCTGGGGACGGAAAAACGACCACTCGATTCTATCACGTCCCGGAAACCCGGCCCCGCCTTCCAGTGGCACGTCGTGAGGTGGACCCGTCACTTCGCCCGGATGTCGTAGCAGAGGATCGCGTCCCCCTCGCGCAGGTAGAGGCGGCCGTCGAGGATCACCGGGTGGGCCCAGCTCGGGCGTTCGCCGCTGCCCGGCACCTTGAACGCGCCCGCCTCGGCGTAGCCCGCGGGATCGGCCTTCAGCAGGGACATCGTGCCGTCGGCATAGCGGGCGTAGAGATGCCCGTCGGCCGCCGCCACCGCCATCGAGTTCTTGCCGCTGCCGCGCTGCTTCCACACGATCTTGCCGGTGGCCAGCTCGGCGCAGAACGGGATCGGCTGGTCGTCGGAGCCGCCGTAGAGGTGGTCGCCGACGAGCACGATGCCGCCGTGCTTGTTGGCGAGTTCGGGCTTCAGGCCGTAGACCTCCTCGACCGTCACCGTTCCGTTCGGCCCCGGCTTCTGCCGCAGCAGGGCGCCGCCCCGCCGGTAGCCGGCCGAGAAGAAGACGAGGTCGTCGCGGACGATGGGCGTGGGGGCGACGGCGGTCGTCTTGTCGATCGGATAGGTCCACAGCAGCGTGCCGGTCTTGGCGTCCACGCCCAGCGGCCCGGAGGCCGTGGTCTGCACGTAGATCTCCCGCTTGCCGAGCCTGGCCTTCACGATCGAGGCATGGCCGGCGCCGCGGTCGCCGGGCACGGCGCAGCCCCACAGCGGCCGGCCCGTCTTCTTGTCGAGGGCGACCATCGTCGCCTTCTCGCCGCCGGGGGTGCAGACGAGCTTGTTGCCGTCGATGAGCACCGACTCGCTGTAGCCCCAGCCGTCGCCCTTCTTGCCGCCGAGCTGGGCCTTGAGATCGACCCGAAACACCTCCTTGCCGGTGGCGGCCACGCAGGCCACGAGCTGGCCGTGGGGCGAGAGCACGTAGACCATCGTGCCGTCCACGGTGGGCGTGCCGCGGGAGCTCTGCCACGACTCCTGGCCGTCGGTCCATGCCGGGCCGGTCTTCGTCGTCCAGAGCTGCCGGCCGGTGGCCCGGTCGAAGCAGGTCAGATATTCATCGGCGTCGGCGGCGGTGGAGAGGCCGTCGCCGAGCGTGTAGAGCCGCTCGCCAGCGATCGCCGGGCTCGCATAGCCGCGGCCCGCCCCCTTCGTCTCCCAGACCAGCCTCGGGCCTTCGTCGGGCCACGACTCGAGGAGGTCGGTGTCGGGGGCGACGGCCGTGCGGGCCGCGCCCCGGAAGGTGGGCCAGTCGTCGGCCCGGACGCTGCCTGCGGTCGCGAGGGTCGCGAACAGACCGACGATCAGGGGGCGGTGTGATGCCACGGGAAGACCTCCGTTGGACGCAAAACCATGGTGGTATAGTAACCGACGAAGCCCCGTGGCTTGAAGGAGGATCACGTGTCAGCGAATGAGTCGTTGTTCGGCAGCCGGGTGACGGTCGAGCAGGTCGAGGAAGGGCAGGAACTGGCCCCGAAGTTCGACGCGGCGGGGCTGATCCCCTGCGTGACCACCGACTTCCATTCGGGCGAAGTGCTGATGGTGGCCGTAATGAACCGCGAGGCCCTCGCCCGGACGATCGAAACGGGCGAGGCCCACTACTGGAGCCGGAGCCGCAGGCAGCTGTGGCACAAGGGGGCGACCAGTGGCCTGGTGCAGAAGGTCACGGAAATGCGGATCGACGACGACCAGGATTGCGTCTGGCTGCGGGTGGAGGTCGCCGGCGGCGCCAGCTGCCACGTCGGGTATCGATCCTGCTTCTACCGCAAGGTCCCGGTGGGGCCGCAGCGGGCGCAGGGCACGGCGCTGGAGTTTCTCGAGCACGAGAAGGCCTTCGATCCCAAGGCGGTCTACGGCGACGCCCCCAACCCGACGCAGCTGTAGCGCCGCTCACGCCGGAGCGTCACGATCGACCGCCGCCTTCACGCCGCCGTGCTCTCGATGAACGACCGGCCCTGACCGTCTTTCGCCGACAGCACCGGCGGGCCGTCGAGCGGCCAGTCGATGGCGAGCGTCGGGTCATTCCAGAGGATGCACCGTTCGCAGGCGGGGGCGTAGTAGTCGGTCGTCTTGTAGAGGAACTCGGCCGTGTCGGAGAGGACGAGAAACCCGTGGGCGAGTCCCGCCGGCACCCACAGCTGCCGGCGATTCTCGGCCGAGAGTTCGACGCCGACCCACCGGCCGAAGGTCGCCGACTCCGGGCGGATGTCGACGGCGACGTCGAACACCGCGCCCTGCACCACCCGCACGAGCTTTCCCTGGGGATGCTCGACCTGGTAGTGGAGCCCGCGGAGCACGTTTTTCCGGCTGAAACTGTGGTTGTCTTGGACGAAGTTCACCGGGCCGCCGATGGCCGCCTCGAAGGCCCGCTGGTTGAAGCTCTCGAAGAAATGCCCGCGGGCGTCCTCGTAGATCCGCGGGGCCAGAATCAGCACGCCCTCGACGGCGGTGGGCGTGACGTTCATCCGGCGCGGCCCTCGTGGACGAGGCGGAGGAGGTATTCGCCGTAGCCGCTCTTGGCCAGCGCCGCCGCGAGCCGCTCGAGCTGGGCGGAGTCGATCCAGCCGTTCCGCCAGGCGATCTCCTCCGGGCAGCAGATCCGCAGCCCCTGCCGCTTTTCGAGCGTCTGGATGAACTGCGACGCCTCGATCAGGCTGTCGTGCGTGCCGGTGTCGAGCCAGGCGTCGCCCCGGCCCATCGTGTGCACGGTGAGCTGGCCGCGTTCGAGATACACGCGGTTGACGTCGGTGATCTCCAGCTCGCCGCGGGCCGAGGGCCGCATCGTGGCGGCGATCTCCACCACCTGCTCGTCGTAGAAGTAAAGACCGGTGACGGCATAGCGGCTCCGCGGCTGCCGGGGCTTCTCCTCGATCGAGATCGCCCGGCCGGCGGCGTCGAACTCGACGACGCCGTAGCGCTCCGGATCGGCGACGGGATAGGCGAACACGCTCGCGCCCGCATGCCGGGCGTGGGCCACCTTGAGCCGGTCGGCGAGCTCGTGGCCGTAGAAGATGTTGTCGCCGAGGACGAGCACCGACGGGCCGCCGGCCACGAACTCCGCGCCGATGATGAACGCCTGGGCCAGGCCCTCGGGCCGCGGCTGCACGGCGTAGTGGAAATCGAGGCCCCAGGCCGCGCCGTCGCCGAGCAGTTCCTGGAACCGCGGCGTGTCTTGGGGCGTGGAGATGACGAGGATCTCCCGCACGCCCGCCAGCATCAGCGCGGCCAGCGGGTAGTAGATCATCGGCTTGTCGTAGACCGGCAGGAGCTGCTTCGACACGGCCCGCGTGGCGGGGTGCAGCCGGGTGCCGCTGCCGCCGGCGAGGATGATGCCTTTGCGTGCCGTCATGGGAGAGCTCGCGGAGCCGTGGAGTCGGAGGAGAGGAGTTCGTCGGCCAGGGCGTCCACCACCGGGGCCGCATCATCCTGCCAGGCCGGCAGCGTGATGCCGAGTGCGGCCGCGATCTTGGCGGTGTCGAGCCGGGAGTTGTGCGGCCTGCGGGCCGGGGTCGGATAGGCCGACGACGGGATCGGCTGCACCGCCTCAGGCTGGACCCGCAGGGGCAGGCCGCGGTCGCGGGCCCGCTCGAGGATGAAGCGGGCGAAGCCGTGCCAGGTGGTGTGGCCGCGGGGCACGAGGTGATAGACGCCCGTCGCCGGGGAGGATGCGGGCCGCGTCGCGCGGCCGATCAGGGCGGCCGTCACCTCGGCCAACAGCGATGCGCTCGTCGGGGCACCGGTTTGGTCGTCGACCACGCGGAGCTCCTCGCGCTCGCGGGCCAGGCGGAGCATCGTGCGGACGAAGTTCGCCCCGTGCACGCCGTGCACCCAGCTGGTCCGCAGCACGTAGTGACGGCCGGCTGCCGCCGCGGCCCGCTCGCCGGCGAGCTTCGTCGCACCGTACACGCCCAGCGGGGCGGGGGCGTCGGTCTCGACATACGGGCCGGCCTTGGTGCCGTCGAAGACGTAGTCGGTGGAATAGTGGACGAGCAGGCCGCCCAGCCGGTCGGCGGCGGCGGCGAGCGCGGCCACGGCGTCGGCGTTCACCAGCCGGGCGCGGTCGGGCTCCGCCTCCGCCCGATCGACGGCCGTGTAGGCGGCGGCGTTGACGATCACGTCCGGCGCCTCGCGGCGCACCAGTTCCGCGAGCATGTCGGGCCGTTCGAAGTCGATCTCCGGGCGGTCGAGCGCGACCACGCCGCCGAGCGCCGGCAGCGTGCGGCACAGCTCGTGCCCCACCTGTCCGTCCTTGCCCAGGAGCAGGATTTTCAGGCTCATGATGCGTAGTGCCTGGTGACCCAGTCGCGGTACGAGCCGCTGGTGACGTTGGCGACCCAGTCCTGGTGGTCGAGGTACCATTCGACCGTGCGCCGCATGCCGCTGGAAAACGTTTCCGCCGGCCGCCAGCCGAGTTCACCCGTGATCTTGCGGGCGTCGATCGCGTAGCGACGGTCGTGGCCGGGGCGGTCCTTCACGAAGGCGATCTGCTCGCGGTAGGACCGGCCGTCGGTTCGCGGCTGCAGTTCGTCGAGGATTCCGCACAGCACGTGCACGACGTCGATGTTGGCCATCTCGCTCGAGCCGCCGATGTTGTAGACATCCCCCGGCCTGCCCGCCTCGAGCACCCGGCGGATGGCGGCGCAGTGGTCGCCCACGTAGAGCCAGTCGCGCACCTGCCGGCCGTCGCCGTAGATCGGCAGCGGCTTGCCCGCCAGCGCGTTGTGGATGACGAGCGGGATGAGCTTTTCCGGAAACTGGAAGGGACCGTAGTTGTTGGAGCAGTTGGTCGTGACGACCGGCAGGCCGTAGGTGTGATGGTAGCCGCGGACGAGGTGGTCGCTGGCGGCCTTGGTCGCCGAGTAGGGGCTGTTGGGCTGGTAGCGGTGGGTTTCGGAGAACGCCGGGTCGTCGGGCCCGAGCGACCCGTAGACCTCGTCGGTGGAGACGTGCACGAACCGGAAGGCGTCGCGTTCGCCCGCCGGCAGCGCCGCCCAGTGGGCCCGCGCCGCCTCCAGCAGCCGAAACGTGCCGACGACGTTGGTGGACACGAAATCCTCGGGCCCGTGGATCGAGCGGTCGACGTGGCTCTCGGCCGCGAAGTGCACGATCGCCCGCACGGCGTGCTCGGTGAGCAGGCGTTCGACCAGGTCGCGGTCGCGGATGTCGCCGTGCACGAACCGGTGGCGGCCGTCGGCTGCGGCGGCCTGCAGGTTCTGCGGGTTGCCGGCGTAGGTAAGGGCGTCGAGGTTCACGACCGGTTCGCCGCCGTTGGCGAGCCAATCGAGGACGAAGTTGGCGCCGATGAAGCCGGCACCGCCGGTTACGAGGATCATGGCGGTGAAGTGGTCGGGCTGGGTGGCGTGGTCCGGGGGCGTACGGGCGGCCGCTGGGCCGAGTTGGGGGTATGATACTGGAATTACCGATTTCCCACGGTGCCCGCCTGCTGGTGACCCCGATGGCCGCGACTCATCTGGCCCTCATCCGTCGGCTCTCGTTCTGCGCCGGGCACCGGCTCTTCGGCCACGAGGGGCGGTGTGCGTTTCTCCACGGCCACAACTATCGCGTGGACATCGAGGTGGAGGCGGAGGGGGGCGGTGCGGCGGTGGACGCCGTGGGCCGGGTGGTCGATTTCTCGCTGATCAAGAAGCGGATGCTCGGCTGGCTCGACGAGCACTGGGACCACGCCTTCATTCTCTTCGCGGAAGACGCGACGGCGCTGGCCGCGGTGCGGGCGGCCGAGCCCACGAAATACTTCGTGCTCCCCTGGAATCCAACTGCCGAGAACATGGCCCGCTACCTGCTCGAGGTGGTGGCGCCGCACGTCCTGGCGGGCCTGGGCGTCGTGGCCCGGCGGGTGAGCGTGTGGGAGACCGACGAGGCCTGTGCCGTGGCCTCGCGATCGGGTGACGCGGCCGCCGCGACCATGCCGGTCGGGGCGGTGGTGGTCGTCGATCGGAGGCCGGCATCATGACCGCATCCTTCACCGGCCGGTTTCCCGACACCCGGCTGCGGCGTTTGCGGCGGCACGAGTGGCTGCGGCGGGCCGTGGCGGAGACGCACCTCTCCGCCGCCGATCTCGTGTGGCCGCTGTTCGTGCACGATCACCGCGAGCCGGCGGCGGTGCCGAGCATGCCGGGCGTGGAGCGACTCTCGATCGAGGGCGTGGTGCGGGCGGCGGCCGAGGCTGCGCGGCTCGGCATCCCGGCGATCGCGGTGTTTCCGGTGACGGAGCCGAGCCTCAAGTCCGACGACGGCCGACTGGCACTCGACCCCGAGAACCTCGTCTGCCGCACGGTGCATGCGGTCAGGCGGGAGCTCGCCGACGCGGTCGGCATCATCTGCGACGTGGCCCTCG
>JBIJCJ010000030.1:0-24065 GCA_044344765.1 Pirellulales bacterium
GACCGTTGCGGTAGTGCCATTGACCGGGCTAACCTTGTATCTCGGGTTCGTTGCGGTAGTGCCATTGACCGGGCTAACCTTGTATCTCGGGTTCGTTGCGGTAGTGCCATTGACCGGGCTAACCTTCGGAGTGGCTGGAACAACGGCAGCGACGGGCTCGATAGCGCACGGGACAGATGCTAGCCTGAATTCGCTTTTACCGGCCATACACGAGGCCCAACCATGCCCTCTCTTGCCCGCATCCTGGTCGTGCTCACCTCCCTGCTCTTCGGCCCGCTCGTCGCGCTGGCCGACGATCTGCCGCAGGACACCAACACGATCAAGATCCTGACGCCTGAACAGGCACGGAAGCTGGTCGCAAATCTTCGCAGCGACTATCTGAGCCTCAACGGCCTGACCAAGCTCGACGCCGAGACGGTCACGGAGCTCAAGGGGAGGTTTTTGCGCCTCAATGGCCTGACTGCGCTCGACGCCGACACCGCCCAGGCGCTCGCCAAATTGAACCTTCTCGAGCTGCAACTCAACGGCCTGACCAAGCTCGACGCCAACACCGCGAGGGCGCTCGCGGAGTCCAAGGCCAACGCACTGCATTTGAACGGCCTGAAAACGATTGATTCCGATACCGGCAAGTTGCTCGGGGAGTTCAAGGCGCAAGCATTGGAGCTCGCCGGCCTGACCGCGCTCGACAAACATACCGCCGAGGCGATCACGAAGTTCGAGGGGATTGCCCTGAAGCTCAATGGCCTGACCACGCTCGACACCGACACCGCCAAAGTGCTCGCCGAGTTCAAGGGCTCTTGGCTCTCCCTCGAGGGCCTGACCGCACTCGACGCCGGCAGCGTCCAGGCACTCGCCGACTACAGGGGCGAAATACTGTGTCTCGGACTGTCCGGTCTCGACGCCGCCACCGCCAACGCGCTCACCGAGCTCAAGGTCCAAGGGCTGTCCATCAGGGGCCTCACGACGCTCGACGCCGACGATGCACAGGCGCTCGCGGCATTTCGGGGAGATGTACTGGGCTTGGATGGCCTTGCTGCGCTCGACGCCGACACGGCGCGGACGCTCTCCCGTCTGAAGGTCGACGAACTGTCCCTCAACGGCCTGAAAACGATTGATACCGATACCGCCAAGGCGCTCGCTGAGTTCAAGGGCCGAAGCTTGTCCCTCGGCGGCCTGACCACCCTCGACATCGACACCGTCATGGCGGTCACCGCGTACGCCGGAGAACTGAACATCGGGCACCGCGCGGCGCGTCGGTTCATCCAAACGCAGCCTTTCAACAAGGACACGGCGTTGGCACACGCTGCACTGGGCAATGGTGAACTGCCCCGCGTCAAGGCCTTCGAGTCCCCCGACTCCGTCGCCATCGCGACGGCCCTCGCGACGCGGAAAGGCCCGCTCTCGCTCCCCAACCTCAAGAAAATATCCCCCAAGACGCTCGCGGCGTTGGTCGAGAAGCGTGACGTCGCGATCCCGCTGATCGAGACGCTGGAGTTCATTCCCGAGCCCGATGGGAGCACGACCGAGGACTTCGTGATCCCGGATTGGCTGGAGGCCCGACAGCGGACTGCCGGAACCCCGTAGCCCAAGTTCCCGCGGGGCAGTTCACAACGGCTCGCGTGCCTCGGACAGAACCCGTCGGCCCGCCCCGTCGCCGGACGCCACTTCCGCGACGCCCGGCGAAAATCTGCGAAACCCTGCAAAAGATCCAAGCGGAGGGCACGGGATTCGAACCCGCAACCCCTTTCGGGGCATCTGATTTCGAGTCAGACCGCTAGCCGTTCGCTTACCCTCCGGGGACGATTCTATAAGGCCAGCCCGTCGGCCTCAAGATCGAGCCACTAGCCGCAAGCCCGGCCGCCAGGTTCCGGCCGCACGGCCTGTGCCGGATGCGCCTACCGTGCCGCCGGCGCCGCGTCGTGACGGCCACGCCAGCGGTTCCGGTGTCACTGCAACGCCGCGCGCCGCGCGGCCGATGGAACAGGCAGCGACGACATGGAGAGCCCTGGCCGGCCGCTCCCCTCCCCGGAGACAGCGAACGATGGCGAAAGACACCTGGCGACTCGTCACCCGCGGCAAGGACGGCGAGCTCGTGATCCGTGACTTCGACTCGGCGGAGGAGATCCTGCGCACCCACCTGCAGGTCGGCTCCGACGACTGCAGCACCGACCTCGACCTCCGCGGCGCGCCGGTCTTCCGCTCGCTCATCGGCCCCATGCCCGAGGGCCGTAACGTGATCCGCTACGAGACCCCGGAGGTCTTCGAGTCGCTCACGAAGGAGTGGGCGCAGCCCAAGCCGCCGCGGAGGCGGTCGCGGAAGCCGGCCGCCGAGGGCCAGGCCGCCGCCCCGGCGGACCGCGTCGATGGCTGACACCGTCTTCGGCCGCATCATCCGCCGCGAGATCCCCGCGCGGATCGCGCACGAGGACGATCTCTGCCTGGCGTTCCACGACGTGGCCCCCCAGGCTCCCGTGCATGTGCTCGTGATCCCCAAGCAGCCGATCCCGTCGTTGGCGGCGGTCACGCCTGGCGACGCGGCCCTGCTCGGCCATCTCGTGCTCGTGGCCACGCAGCTCGCGGCCCAGCTCGGCCTCGACGGCGGCTACCGGCTCGTCGTCAACTGCGGCCGCGACGGCGGACAGTCGGTCGATCACCTGCACGTCCACCTGCTCGGCGGCCGCGGGCTCGGCTGGCCACCGGGCTGAATCACTGCCACCAGCCGCGGACGCGGTCGAGCATGCCCGCCGGCGCTGCGGGCTTGGCCGGGGGAGCCGCGGCCGGCACGGGCACCGCCGCCATTCGCGCGACGGCCGCGTCGGAGACGAACTCCGTCAGGAACCGCGGCCAGTGGCCGTCGAGTCCGACGACGCAGCCGCCGATGTCGCGGGTCGCCAGCGACTGCTCGAACCGCGTGATCAGCCGCGAGAGCTGCACCCGCTGCGACTCCTCGAAGGCGAGGTCGAGGACGCGCACGTCGTCGATCAGCACACGTCCCGGACCGAGGAGATCGAACCGCACCCGCAGCGACTCCAGGCCCGCGGTCGGCAGGTCGTCCACGGGGAGGACGAACTGCGCCCACTCGGTCGTCAGGGCCCGGCCGCCGGCCAGGCCGCCCACGGCCGCGAACCGGTAATACTCCCGATCGTCGTGCAGCCCCTCGAGCGCGATCCGCAGCGGCGGCTGCGGCGCGCCGTCCTCGACCCGGAGCCAAACCGCCACGCTCAGGCGTCCCGCGGCCGGCGGCGGAAACGGATTGCTGTGGAGCGATGCCAGCCCGTTCACCGACGAGAAGGCCAGCCCGCGGCCCGACGTGCCGGCGGCGTTCGGGACAGGCATTCCCGGCACGAGCTCGAGGGCGCCCCGCCGCTGCTCCACCAGTTCCCAGCCGGTGACGCCGGCCGCCCGACCCCGGTTGGCAAAGCCGCCGCCGAGCGGCTCGGAGCCGACCTCGAAACCAGGATTGTCGAGCACCTCGAGCGACTGCGGCATTTCCAACGCCGCGCGGCGGCGGCGTAGATCTTGAATCCGTGCGGCCACGGCGGCCTGCACCGACTCGTCGTATTCGATGCGGGCGCTGCGCACCGTCACGCCACCATCCACCACGAGCGTGCGGGTTCCCCACGGACCGACCGGCACCGTCGCCACGCCGTCGGCACCGAGCTCGATCCGCGACCGATCGGCGGCATCCAGCACGCCGGCCGGTCGGCCCTCGAGGCCGATGCGAATCCGGCCCGGCGCTGCCGCCGCATTGACCACCCGCATCCACGTGCCGCCGGCTGCCTGCGGCATCATCCGGATCACGACGGGCGGCGACAGGTCGGGCACCGCCGACATCGCGCCGGCGGGCAGCGCCGAGAAAGCGGTCATCCCCGTGTCGGTAGCCCCGAGCTCGGCGAGGGATAGCCGCATGTCGAAGACGATCTCGGCGTCGGCGGCGGCGAGCGACTCGGCCAGCGGTCGGCCCGCCTCGGCGCCCGTGGGCAACGCGTGGATCAGGCATGCTCCGGCGGGCGTGGCCGCTCCGAACGGGCCGTGGGAGGCGAGCGGCCGCACGTCGATCGACGCCGGCTGCTCGATGATCGCAATGCCACGACGGCGGGCGGAGCGGGCCGCCTCGGCGACCACCGGCGCGAGATTCGCGGCCGTCACGAGCCCGCGATCCACGAGTCCGTCGGCCGCCGTGTGGACGTGCGGCATGGAGAACACGACCTGCGGATGGGCGGTGCTGCGCAGCGGATCAAGGCCGGCCTCGCGGAGCACGTCGCCGGCAGCCGGCTCTGCGCCGAGCCGAGGGCGAAACCGGGCCGCGAGGTCGCCGGCGGCGAACAGCGTCGTCGGCACGACGTGCAGCACGAGCCGCGGGTCGGTCTCCGCCAGGACGCCGGCGAGCCGGGCGTGGAAGGCGGCGACGGCGTCGGCCCGCCACTCGAGCCACATGTCGCGCAGCGGGCCCTCCACCATTTCGGCCCGACGGGCGAATCGGTCGCCCCCGGCCTCGGGCTCCCGCGTGCCGACCGACTCGAGAAACCGCGCGAACGTGGCATCGTCGAGCGCCGCGGCCGTGCCCGGCAGATGCAGCCAGCCATCGTGCGCCAGCAGCAGCGCCACGCCGTCAGCGGCCGGCGCGCCGCGCAGCCGGACGGCGAGCTCCCGGACCTGCGATTCCACCGCCCGCTGCACCCGTGGGTCGAGCACGTTGTAGTGCGGGCCGTGGGGCGTCCGCCGCGGCCGGCCATCGCGACCCACGCACACGATGCCGCTCGCCTCCGCCCCGCCCGCGGCGAGCAACGTTTCCAGCGGCGGCAGCGGGGCGTCGAACGCCATCCCCGCCACGAACCGCAGTCCTTCCCCGGCGTAGACCCGGCCGAGGAGGCCGAGGAGGTCCTTCGCCTGCGGGTCGAGATCGGTCTCCGCCGCCGCGCCGCTGCCCCAACGCGGCGCCTGCCGCGACAGCATCGACGGCCAGGCCGCGGCCCCCTGGGCATAGACGGCCACCAGCCCGCCGACCGCTCCGCGGGAGGCGAGCCACTCCGCGGAATGACGGAGGCCGGCGAGATGCGTGCCCCAATCGGCGAAGCCGCGGCCGGTGGCCGCATCGACACGCTCCACGCCACCCCAGACCGTGAAGTCGGGCGTCGGCCACAGCGCGAACAGCTGCCGCGCGGCCACGGCTGCCGGACGACCTGCGGCGGGCAGGCGACCCGGTCCGGCGAGCACCCGCACCTTGCCGATCATCGCCGACCGCCGCAGCGAAGGATTGGACACCACGACGAGCGGATTGCGGGTGGTGGGCCAGAACACGAAGCGATGTCGCCGCAGCTCGACCTTGTCGGCGTATGGATTCCGCCGCACCTCGAACCCGCCGGCATGCCGCACCTCGACGAGCGTTCCCGCCGCGTCGAGCTCGAGCACGCTCGCCCCGACGATGGCCTCTTGATCCGACGGAAAGTCGATCTCCACCGCATGCGGAATGCCGGGCTGCGCGCCGGCGACGACGATGCCTTCCCAGCTCGGCTCACCCGCCGCCTTCGCCGGCGGGAGGAGCAGCATCGGCCCGAGGGCGTGCGGCTCGACCGTCGAGTGGCCCGCCACGAGCAGCCCGCTGAACCGCGGCACCAACGACGACACCGTCGCCGCGCTCGGCATCTTGGGGAGCGGCACGTTCGGCAGGGGTACGTGCGGCAGCGGCACGCTAGGAAGCGGGACGTTGGGCAGCGGCACGTGCGGCAACGACAGGCTGGGCCGGGTGAACGTGGGCAGCGGCATCGCCGGCATCGGGATCGATGGCATGCCCCCCTGCGACAGCCCGGCGCCGGGCAGCCGGCGCAGCCGTTCGTGCAGCCGCGGGCTGCCCGGATCGACCTCGTGCACGAGCTTCCACTCCGCCGGAGACGCGTCTACGGGCCGGTCCGCCACGGCGACGACCTGAACGGTGCGCGACGCCAGCGGCCGCGCCCAACGCAGGCTGCCGACTTCCACGGCCTGGAGTTCCACGTCGCAGGTGCCCTCGCGGGCCGGGAGCGTGACCTCGAACTCCACCGGCTCGAACCGCGTGAGGCGGCGGTCGCCCGCACCCTCGCCGCGCGGCACGATCGGCACCGCCTGGGCGTCGTCCGCCTCGCCCTTCGGCCCGGCTGCCAGGCGGACGCGCAATTCGTACCGCCCCGCATGGTCGGTGCGCACCGGCAGCAGCGGATCGACCCGGAGCCGCATCCGCTCGCCCGTCCGCCGCAGCGCCCCCTGCCCGGCCGCATCCATGATCGTGACCCGCAGCGGGTCGCCGGGAGACTGCTTGATCGTGAGCCGGTTGCCGTCGCCGTCGAGCGGCTGCTGCGCGGCGGCGGCCAGGACGTCGGCGACCGCCACGTCTACCATCGTCTCCGCCCGGCCGCCGGCCGCGGTGGCGAGCCGGACCTGCAGCCGCGCCGTCCGCCACTCCGCGATCTGCAACTCCACCCCGTCGGCGGCGACCGGCCGCGGCTGATGCACGAAAATCTTGCCGTCGGCCTCGTGCAGCATCGCGGCCGCATCGGGCTCGGCACAGACGGTCCGCCACTCGGGCACCACGCCGGCCGCGGCCCCGACCACGGCGATCGATCCGCTCCACGCCTGCGGCTTGCCGCCGCCCCATTGCACGCGGATCGAAACCGGCCGCGCGTCCTGCCGGGCCACGGCTGCGACCGCCCCGCCGACGGGCAGGTCGCCTGCCCGCCCCACGCCTGCCGCGATCAGGCCGACGACCACGACCACCACCAGAGGCCGGCAGACGTTTGACAGACGGTTGAAGAGCAAACGCGACATCGATGTCGAAAGCGGGGGGCGACCGCGCACCGGGGGGCGGGATGGTAGCGGTCCGCAGGCCGCCGGGCAAAGCGTCTTTGGCCGCTGAAAACAAGGCCAAAAACCGCTGTCAGCCGCCTGCCGCTTCGTGCAATGGCGCCAGCCAGCCGCGGCGGACGTCGCCGTTCGCGGCGGCCGCGGCGAGCGGCGCGAGCTCTTCGGCGACGGCCGGGCAGCGGTCGGCCACGTCGCAGAGCTCGAAGAAGTCGTCGGGCTTATGGAACAGCCGCGGCGGCCGCGGCTCCGCGGCGAGCAGGTGCCAGCCCAATGTGACGATCGCGGCGCCCTGGGTGGAGGCCACGACCACGCGGTCGCGTGCCGGAGCCGACCAGTCGGTGAGCAGGCCCGCCAGGCTGCGGCCCTGCCAGGGAGCGTCTGCCTCCGGCGGCAGGGCCGATCCGCCGCGCAGCGCACGCAGCGTGGCCCCGAGATCGGCCGGCACGACGAGCCCGCCATACCGCTGGGCCGCCATCCGTCCCGTGGCGTCGGCCAGGATCGCCGGCACGTGCACGAGTTCGCCGAACGGCGGCAGCGGCCCGGTGCCCACGCGGCCATGCAGGCCGAGCCCGAGGCCGCGCACGCCCGCGACGAGCACGTGCCACCCGGAAGCGGCGGCGAAGAGCGGGCCGAGGCAGGCGTCGAGGTGGGTCAGCTGGCCCGCGAACGCCTGGCGGATGCCGACGACGAGGTCGGGATCCGTGTCGGCATCCACGGCCAGTTCAGGCACGGCCGCCCCGGCGTAGGGCGGCGGATCCTCGGGGTCGGCATAAGCCTCACGGCACCCGGCCGGCGCGTCCCAGGTGACGCCGAGGCTCGCCGCGTGCACCCACACCAGGCCGTGCCGCTGCGCGGTCACCGCCTCGCGGGCGGCCGTCATCAGCCTGGCGAGCGCCGTCGCGTCCGCGTCGATCTCGGGCACCCGCCGCGGCCGTGGCTCGACGAGCCGTACGGTCGCCCTGCCGTCGCCAACGCCGACGGCTTCCGCCACGTGCGCAGCGTCGGTGACGACGATCGCGTCGGCGCCGAGCTCACCCAGGCCGAGGTCGCGGAGCGTGGCCAGGTCGTCATCGCCGGTCGCGATCACGCGGTCGAAGAGCAGGCCGCGGCCGGCGAGCGCGTCCACGGCCGGCATCGCCACCCAGGTCGAGCCATAGGCGGGCAGGATCCAGGCCGGCAGGCGGTCGAGGGTGACGACGAGAATCCGGGTGGCGAACGGCACGTGCATGTTGCCTTTATGACGCACGGTCGGCCATGCTGTCACCTCCCTGCCCCCCGCTCCGCCGCCCGAGGATCGCCCCGTGGGAAACGCCGCCTACCGCACCCATCCCGCCGCCACCACGGCTATGCCTGCGGGCATCCCGTTCATCGTGGGGAACGAAGCCGCGGAGCGGTTCTCGTTCTACGGCATGAAGACGATCCTCGTCGTCTTCATGACGCAACATCTGCTCTCGTCGGCCGGCACTCCCGACTTCATGACCGAGACGCAGGCCCGCGAGTGGCTCCACCTGTTCGTCGCCAGCGCCTATTTCTTCCCGATCATCGGCGGCATCGTGGCCGACGCGTTTCTCGGCAAGTACCTGACGATCCTCCTGCTCTCGCTGGTGTATTGCGTCGGGCATCTCTGCCTGGCGCTGATGGACACGCCCGCGCCGTTCCTGCAGGCGACCCTGGAGCCACGCGGCTGGCTGCTGGCCGGGCTCGCCCTCGTGGCCGTCGGCTCGGGAGGGATCAAGCCCTGTGTCTCGGCCCACGTGGGCGACCAGTTCGGCCAGTCGAACCGGCATCTCCTGGAACGGGTCTTCGGCTGGTTCTATTTCGCCATCAACTTCGGCTCCTTTTTCTCAACACTCCTCACCCCCTGGCTGCTCGAGCACTACGGCTCCGGCTGGGCATTCGGCGTCCCGGGCATCCTCATGGCAATCGCCACGCTCGTCTTCTGGCTCGGCCGCAACCGCTTCGTGCACGTGCCGCCGCGCGGGCCACGCTACTTCGCGGAGACGTTCGGGCCCGAGGGCCTGGCGGCGATCGGCAAGCTGCTGCCGCTCTACCTGCTCGTGGCCGTGTTCTGGTCGCTCTACGACCAGACCGGCGGGGCCTGGGTGCAGCAGGCCGAGCGCATGGACCGGCGGTTCCTCGGGCAGGACTGGCTCGCCAGCCAGATCCAGGCGATCAATCCGCTGCTCGTGCTGGTCTTCATTCCGCTCTTCGGCACGGTGCTCTACCCGGCGGTCGAGCGGGTCGTTCGCCTCACGCCGCTGCGAAAGATCCTCGTGGGCTTCGCCCTGGCGACGGCCGCCTTCGCGATCTCGGGCCACGCCCAGTCGCTGGTGGACGCCGAGTCGGCCCGGCTGGCGGCCGCCGGTCTCGGCCCCGAGGCGGCCCGCTGGCCGAGCGTGGGCTGGCAGCTGCTGGCCTACGTGGTGATCACCGCGGCCGAGATCCTCGTCTCGATCACCTGTCTGGAGTTCAGCTACACGCAGGCCCCGCCACACATGAAGTCGCTGGTCATGAGCCTCTATCTGTTGAGCGTGTCTCTCGGCAACCTGTTCACGGCGCTGGTCAACACGTTCACCCAGGATGCCGCCGGCAACTCGACGCTCCAGGGGGCCGCCTACTACCGGTTCTTCACCGCCTGCATGGCGGTGGCGACGGCCCTCCTCGTTCCGGTACTGTGGTGGTACAAGCCCCGCGAATACCTGCAGCAGGAAGCCGACGCCCCGCCCGCCTGACACCCGCGAGCCCGCCCATGTCCACGATCGCCCGCCCCGCCCTCTCCCGCCGTACGTTCCTGGCCGCCGCGGCGGCCGCCACGCCGCTGGCCTGCGGCACGGCCCGCGCCGTGCCGGCCGCAGCCCCGGCCCAGCCGCCGCTATTCAAGATCTCGCTGGCCGAGTGGTCGCTGCATCGCACGCTCCGCGCCGGCAAACTCGACAACCTCGACTTTCCCAAGACGGCGAAGCGGACGTTCGGCATCGAGGCCGTCGAGTACGTGAACAGTTTCTTCAAGGACAAGGCCAAGGACGCCGACTATCTCCGCGAGCTCGCCGCGCGGGCGGCCGACGAGGGCGTGACGAACGTGCTCGTGATGTGCGACGGCCTCGGCAACCTCGGTGACCCGGACGACAAGGCCCGCACGAAGGCCGTTGAAAACCACTTCCCGTGGGTCGAGGCCGCCAAGCGGCTCGGCTGCCACTCGATCCGCGTCAACGCCGCCAGCAAGGGGGGCTTCGAGGAGCAGCAGAAGCTCGCGGCCGACGGGCTCTCGCGGCTGGCCGAGTTCGCCGGCCAGATGGACATGAACGTGATCGTGGAGAACCACGGCGGCCTGTCGAGCAACGGCGCCTGGCTCGCCGGGGTGATGAAGATCGTCGGCCGCCCGAACTGCGGCACGCTCCCCGACTTCGGCAACTTCCACGACTACGACCGCTACCGCGGCCTCGAGGAACTGATGCCCTTCGCCAAGGGCGTGAGCGCCAAGAGCCACGAGTTCGACGCCGCCGGCAACGAGGTCCGCACCGACTACAAGCGGATGCTCGGGCTCGTGCTGGCCGCCCGCTACCACGGCTGGGTGGGGATCGAGTACGAGGGCCAGGCGCTCGCCGAAGCGGACGGCATCCTGGCCACGAAGAAGCTGCTCGAGCGGGTCCGCGCCGAGCTGGCCTGAACCCGCATGGGCCGGGCCTCGCCCGCCAGCGCGGGGCGTTGACCGTTTCGGGCCATGGCCGTAGAGTTCGCTCGCGGATTCGCTCTCCTTTCGCGCCAACGTATGTCCAGCCACGATCGTGCCGCCACTCCGGGAACGGTAGTCTCCCGCTCCCGCCGCCCGTCGCTCGATCGCCTGATTCGGATCGGCGAAACCCACGTCGGCCGCGGCGTCTTCGCGCGGCGGGCCATCAAGGCCGGCATCGTGCTCGGCGAGGTCCACGGCGAGCACCTCGACGACCACCCCGCGGATTCGAGCTACGTCATGGAGCTCCCCAGCGGCCGGCTCCTCGATCCGGCGGCGCCGCTCCGCTTCGTGAATCACAGTTGCGATCCCAACTGCGAACTTTTCTACTGGGAGGGCGACGCGGAGAATCCCCAGGAAGACCGGCTGTGGATGCAAACGATCCGCCCGATCGCGGCGGGCGCGGAACTTTCGATCGACTACAGCTGGCCGGCCGACGCGGCGATCCCGTGCCGCTGCGGAACGCCCCAATGCCGCGGCTGGATCGTGGACCCGGCCGAGCTCCACCTCATGCCGCCGGGCAGCCAGCCGCCGGCAGCGAGCGAAACCTGAAGACTTCCGGGCTCTGGAGCCGGGCCGGCTGGCTGGTGGCCCTGGCCCTGACCGCCGCCGCGGTGTTCGGGATCTCCCGGCTGCGGATCGACGACGAGCTGCGTTCCCTCGTCCGCGATTCGAGCGTCGACTTCCGGCTCATGGACGAGGTGGCCGGCCTGTTCGGCGCTCCCGACCGCGACTGCATCGTCCTCGCCGACGCCCACGGCGGCGACATGTTCGCGGCCCGGCCGCTCGCGGAGCTGCGCGAACTGGTGACGCGGCTGGAGGGGGTGGCCGGCGTCGAGGAAGTGCGGTCGATCTTCGACGTCCGCCGCCAGGGCGCCGCGGGCGCCCTCCTGCCGGTGATCCCCCGCACGGCCGAGCCGCTGGACGATGCGGCCCGCGCGGCGGCCAAGGCCCGGGCCGTGGACCATCCCCTCGTGGCCGGCCACCTGCTCTCCCGCGACGGCGGCGCGGCGCTGGTGCTCGTGCGGCTCGTGCCCGACGCCGATCGGCCGCCGCTGCTGCCCCGGGTCGTGGCCGACGTCGAGGCGGCGGTCGCGGCCTTCCGCGCCGGCGGCACGGCCCTGGAGCTGCAGGTGACCGGCCTGCCCGCCCTGCGGGAGCAGGCCGCCCGGGCCCTGCGCCGCGACATGCTCGTCTTCAACTCGCTGGGGCTCTCGCTGGCCGTGATCCTCTCCGCCGCCGTGGCCCGCAGCCTGCGTTCCACCGTCGTCGCCTGCGTGCCGCCGTTCATCGGCGCGGTCTGGGCACTGGGGCTCCTCGGCCTGTGCGGCATGCCGGTGAACATCCTCACCAGCGTGGTGCCGTCGCTGGCGCTGGTCGTGGGCACCTGCGACTCGATCCACTTCATCGAGGACATGCGCCGCAGCGTACGCCGCGGCCTGCCCCCGCTCGCCGCGTCGCGCGGGGCCGTGCACCGGGTGGGCGCGGCCTGCGGCCTGACGAGCCTGGTGACGGCCGTCGGCTTCGCGTCGCTGGCCGCCGCCAGAATCGACGCCGTCCGCGGCTTCGGGATCGCGGCCGCGGTCGGGGCGGTGGCGAGTTTCATGGCCGTCACGCTGCTCACGCCGCTGATCGCCTCCACGCGGTTCTGCAGCGGGCTCCGTCTGGGCCACTCGTCCCGCGCCGCGGGCCGGCTCGCCAACCGCCTGGCCGCCTTCTCCGTGCGTCACGCCCGGCCGATCGTGGTGGTGGGCGGCCTGGCCACGGCGGTGCTGGCCTGGGTGGGCTCGGGCCTCGACGCCGACACCAAGGTCGTGGACTCGCTGCCCCGCGGCGCCGCCGCGGCCCGCGCCCTGGCCCGCGTCGACGCCGAGTTCGGCGGGGCGTTGGGCGTGGACGTGCTCGTCCGCTGGCCCGAGACGATCGACTGGCGGGACGACGCGGTCACCACGGCGCTCACCGGCGTGCACGACGTGCTCGCCGATTCGGGGGGCATCGACCGGGCGATTTCGTTGGCCACGGTCGCCGGCTCGCTCCCGCCCCGCGGCCGCCGCCGCCTCGACCCCGACCAGGTCCGCGACCTCGTCGCGCCCGAGGCCCGGGCCGCCCTCGTCCGGGCCCGCGTCAGCGACCTCGGCTCCCGGGCCCTCGACGGCGTGTACGATCGCGTCGAGACCGGCCTCGCCGGCCTGGCCCAGGCGCGGCCGGGCTGGAAGTTCGAGCTCGCGGGGATGTCGGTCGTGTCGGCGCGGAACATCCGCCAGCTCGTCCGCGACCTGGGCTCCAGCCTGCTGCTCGAGGTGGCCGTGATCGGCTTCATTCTCGCCCTCGCCTTTCGCTCGCCGCTGGCCGGGATCGTGAGCCTGATCCCCAACGTGTTTCCCCTGGCCGTGATCGGCAGCCTGCTCGCCTTGACGGGCCGGTCGCTCGACCCCGCCACCGTGATCGTGTTCAACGTCTGCCTCGGCCTGGCCGTGGACGACACGGTCCACTTGCTCTCGGCGTTGGCACGCCACCGGCGGGCCGGCCTGTCGATCGCCACGTCGGTCCGCCGCGCGGTGGTCGAGACGGGCAACCCGGTCGTGATCGGCGGCCTGGTGCTGGCCGTCGGCTTCGCCGCGGTGACGGCCAGCAGCGTGCCGTCGCTGGCCAGCTTCGGCCTGCTGGCCTGCGCCGCGGTGGCGGCCGCGACCGTCGCGGAGCTGGTCCTCCTGCCGGCGCTGCTGGTGGTCACCGAGGATTTGGTCCGCCGCTACCGCCCCGTGCCCAAGGACGGGATTTTCGGTGCGGCCGAACCCCGCTGGACGGCTATCGGGGCGCCGTCGCGGCCATGACCTCGGCCAGGGTCTCGACGGTGCGGACGATCTGCTCCTCGGTGTGCTCGCAGGTCACGAAGAAGCGGACGCGGGCCGCCGCCTCGCGGACCGCCGGATAGAGGATCGGCCGGGCGTTGATGCCCCGCTCCAGCAGCAGCTGCGAGACGAGGATCGCCCGCGACGAGCTGCCCGTGATCACCGGAATCACCGGCGTGTCGCCGCTCGGGCCGGTGTCGAGGCCGACGTCGTCGGCGAGTTTGAGAAACAGCTCCGACCGCTCCCGCAGCCGCGTCACCCGCCACGGCTCGCGCCGCAGCACGCGGATCGCCTCCAGGGCGGCGGCCGCGTTCGGGGGCGAGCAGGCGGTGGAAAACACGAACGCCGGCGTGGTGAAGCCGAGGTAGCGGATGAGCCGGTCGGAGCCGGCCAGGTAGCCGCCCTGGGCGCCGAGCGCCTTGCTGATCGTCCCCATCCACAGGTCGCCCTCGCGCGGATCGACGCCGAAGTGGTCGCAGATCCCGCGGCCCTCGGGGCCCATCGTGCCGATCGAGTGGGCCTCGTCCACGTAGAGCAAGGCGTCGTGCCGCCGCTTCACCTCGAGGAACGCCGGCAGGTCGGGATAGTCGCCGTCCATGCTGTACACGCCCTCGATGGCGACGATCACCCGCCGGTACTGCGGCCGCAGGTCGCGGAGCAGCCCGTCGAGCTGGGCGTGGTCGTTGTGACGAAACGACCGCTTGCCCGCCTTCGCGGCGCCGGCCCCCTGCATGATGCTGTTGTGGGCCAGCTCGTCGTAGAGGATCAGGTCGCCCTCGCCGCACAGGTGCTGGAGCACCGAGGCGTTGGTGCCGTAGCCGCACGGAAAGACGACCGCCCGCTCGGTGCCGATGAAGGCCGCCAGTTCCGCGTCGAGCTCGTCGAGGATCGTGTTGTTGCCGCCCACCATGCGGCTCGCGGAGGCGCTGCAGCCGAAGCGGTCGATCGCGTCCTTGGCGGCCCGCTTCACCTCGGCATGGCCGGCGAGGCCGAGATAGTCGAAGCTCGTGTAGGCGATGACGTCGCGGCCGGCGATCCGCGCCTGCCGGCCGTCCACCCGCTCGTTGGCGAGGAGGAACGGGTTGGCGAGGCCGGCCGCGGTCAGGCCCGCGAGCCGCTCTTCGAGGGCGTGGCATTCGGGAAACGGGTCGGCGGAATCGGCGACGGCGGCGGCCCGCGGCCGCGGCTCCGCCGTGGAGCGGTCGGCGGCGTCGAACATCCGCTGCTCGACGCAGTCGATCAGGTCGTCGCAGGTGCGGACGTCGTCGAGCCACTCGTCGCGAAACCGCATCTGGTAGCGGCCCTCGATCCGGGCCACGGCGTCGAGAAACCGGGCCGCGTCGATGCCGGCGTCGGCCAGCGCCGCGGCCGGTTCCAGGCGACTCCGCGACGTCACCGGCCGCACGCGTTCCAGCTCCTCGATCACCAGCCGCGTGATCGCGACCCGTGAATGGGCCGGCCGCGATGCCGTCCTGCCGCCGAGCTCCCTGCCACCGTGCACGATCACCATGGTGCCTTCTCCCGCGAACGCTCCCTCGTCCGCGAGCGGCGATGCGTGCGGGAATGTCGCTCCCGCGCGGTGCTCTCGCGAATCTTCGATGCCGCCACGTCCGCCCGGGCGACCTCCGCACTATACGGAAATCACGACCGACCAAAAGGGGTAAGCCGCGGAAACCCAGCCGCGGTTTCGACCCTGCCGACGGCGGCGACTTTGCGGGGTCAGCCGAGCAGTTTCCGCAGCACGAACGGCAGGATGCCGCCGGCGCGGAACTGATCCAGCTCCACCGGAGTGTCGATCCGCACCAGGCACTCGATGTGCTTCACGGTTCCGTCGGGCGCCGTGGCCGTGACGGTGACCGTGGCCCGCGGCGCGATGCCATCGAAAGGAATGTCGAAGGTCTCTTCGCCGGTGAGGCCGAGCTGCTGCCAGGGCTCGGGGAGCACCAGCGGCAGCACGCCCATGCCCACGAGGTTCGAGCGGTGGATCCGCTCGAAGCTCGCGGCGAGCACGGCCCGCACGCCGAGGAGCATCGTGCCCTTGGCCGCCCAGTCGCGGGACGACCCGGTGCCATACTCGGTGCCCGCGAGCACGACCAGCGGCATGCCCTGGGCCTTGTAGCGGATCGCCGCGTCGTAGACCGGCAGCACCTCGGTGCCCGGCAGGAGCCGCGTCACGCCCCCCTCCGTGCCCGGCACGAGGAGATTGCGGATGCGGATGTTGGCGAACGTGCCGCGGGTCATGACGCGGTCGTTGCCACGGCGGGCGCCGTAGCTGTTGAAGTCGGCCGGCGTCACGCCGTGCTCGATGAGATAGGTGCCGGCGGGGCTGGTCTTGGCGATGCTCCCGGCGGGCGAGATGTGGTCGGTGGTCACGCTGTCGCCGAGCGCCAGCAGCACCCTGGCCCCACGGACACTCGCCGGGGCCTTGGGTTCGCGGGACAGCTCGGCGAGGAACGGCGGCTCCTGGATATAGGTGCTCGTCGCGTCCCAGTCGTAGAGTTCGCCCGTGCTCGTGGGCACGGCGTTCCACCGCGGATTCGACTGCCACACGTTGCCGTAGCGGGCCTGGAACTGGGCCGGCTGAACCGCCGCGGCCACGGTCTCACGAACCTCGTCGGCCGTCGGCCAGATGTCCTTGAGGAACACCGGCTGGCCGTCCTTGCCGGTGCCGAGCGGCTCGGTGGCGAGGTCGATGTCGGTCGTGCCGGCCAGGGCGTAGGCCACGACCAGCGGCGGGCTGGCCAGCCAGTTGGCCTTCACGAGCGGATTGACGCGGCCCTCGAAGTTGCGGTTGCCCGAGAGCACGGCGGCGGCCACGAGATCTCCCTCGGTGACGGCCTTCGCCACGGGCTCGGGGAGCGGCCCCGAGTTGCCGATGCAGGTCGTGCAGCCGTAGCCCACCGTCTCGAAGCCCAGCGCGTCGAGGTCCGTGTCGAGGCCCGACTTCTCCAGGTAATCGGTGACGACCCGCGATCCGGGCGCCAGGCTCGTCTTGACCCACGGCTTCCGCGTCAGGCCCTTGGCGACGGCCTTCCGCGCCACGAGGCCCGCGGCCACCATCACGCTCGGGTTGCTGGTGTTGGTGCAGCTGGTGATCGCGGCGATCACCACGGCCCCGTGGCCGATCGTGTCGGCGTGGCCGTTCTCACGCACCGTGCCGGTCCGGGCCAGGGCCGGGCCCTCGAGGGCGAAGCCCCGCTTGGCCGTGGGCGCGGTGAGCGACTCGGCGAACGTCCGCTTCACGGCCACGAGCGGCACGCGGTCCTGCGGCCGCTTCGGTCCGGCCAGGCTCGGCACGACGGTGCCGAGGTCGAGGGCCAGCCGCTTCGTGAACTCCGGAACGGCCCCCGCGTCGGTGCGGAACATCCCCTGCTCCTTCATGTACCGCTCGACGAGCGTTACCTGCTCGGCCGGGCGGCCGGTGAGCCGCAGGTAGGCGAGCGTCTCGTCGTCGATCGGGAAGAAGCCCATCGTGGCCCCGTACTCGGGGGCCATGTTGGCGATCGTGGCCCGGTCGGCGAGCGACATGCCCGTCAGTCCCGATCCGAAGAACTCGACGAACTTGCCGACCACGCCCTCCTTCCGCAGCAGCTCGGTGACGGTGAGCACGAGGTCGGTGGCGGTGGCGCCGGCGGGCAGGCGGCCCGTGAGTTCCAAGCCCACGACCTCGGGCAGGAGCAGCGACAGCGCCTGGCCGAGCATCACGGCCTCGGCCTCGATGCCCCCCACGCCCCAGCCGACGACGCCCAGGCCGTTGATCATCGTCGTGTGGCTGTCGGTGCCGACGAGCGTGTCGGGCACCGCGATCCGCAGGCCGCCCTTGGCGGCGGGATCGTCCCGCAGGAACACGCAGCCGGCCAGGTATTCGAGGTTCACCTGGTGGACGATGCCGATCGCCGGCGGCACGACGCGGAAGTTTTGAAAGGCCTGCTGGCCCCAGCGGAGGAACGCATACCGCTCGGCGTTCCGCTCGAACTCGATCTCCACGTTCTTCTCGAGCGCGTCGGCCGCACCGAAGAAGTCCACCTGCACGGAGTGGTCGATGACGAGATCCACGGGGACGAGCGGATTGATCTTCGCCGGGTCGCCGCCGAGCCGCCGCATCGCCGCCCGCATGGCGGCCAGGTCCACGACGCAGGGCACGCCGGTGAAGTCCTGGAGCACGACGCGGGCCGGCTTGAACGGAATCTCCACCTCGGCCGGCCGGGCCGCGTTCCAGGTCGCCAACGCCCGGATGTCCTTCTCCGTGACCTCGTAGTCGTCGCAGGTCCGCAGCAGCGCCTCGAGCACCATGCGGATCGAGTACGGCAGCCGCGCGGTGTTGGTCACGCCCGCGTCATCGAGGGCCCGGAGCCGGTAGAGGGTGGCCGGCCCGGAGCCGGTCTCGAAGGTGGAACGGGCGGAAAACGGGTCGGACGGAGTGGGGGCGGCCATGGCTTTCGGCTTGCAGTGGGGGAAGGAAAGGGGCATGCAGGTCTGGCGGCCGCGTATCGTAGCGAACCCCAGCGAAGGCGGAGAAGGACGGCGGCCTCCGCCCCGACAAAATCGGCTCCGCGACCGATCGGGGGGCCGCTACGGCAGGTTCGCCAGATCGAGCAGGTCCTTGGGCCGTCCGGCGGCCTGCTTCATGCGTTTCAGCCACTCCAGGGACGCGAAGCGTATGCCGCGCACCGCGAGGGAGCTTTCCAGGACGGCCGTCACCGGCACGTCGTCGCAGCCGGGCACGTAGTCGAACAGATCGACGAATCCCGCCGCCGTGCTGAGCATCATCAACCGCCGCGAGCGGATGAATGCGGCCGTGACCGGATACGTGCGCTCGATGCCGGTGGCCGGGTCGATCTCGTCGCCGATGAAGCGGGCATCGAGCTCGTCGAGCGCACGCAGCAGGCTCGACTCGGCGGCCGGCGAGCGAACCCAGATCAGGTCCGTGTCCTCGGTGGCCCGGGCGTAGCCATGGACGTTGACCGCATGGCCGCCGATCACCACGAATGGCACCGCATGGCGGGCGAGCGTGTCGAAGAGGCGGAAGTCAGGCACCATGGTCGGCCTGTTCCCCGGACAAGGCGACCGATCGGGACCGGTAGTTCCGGCGCAGGAAATGGGCGCGGCCGGCGGGGTTGGCCTCGAGCAAAACCCGCGACCTGGCAAGGAGTTCCTCGAGCGCCAGCAGCCGCGCCTCGGGGGACCGCGCCCGCGCCGCCGCGGACAGGTGCCGCTCCCGGGCCGCGCCGGGCAGGTTGGGGTCTGCGGATGCTGGACTGCTCACGACGTTCAGCCTCGACCGAGAACCGGAGCCCGGATACGACCTTCGACAGCCGAAAAATCATACCAACGACAGCATCGACGGGCTGGCCCGCCCGGCAGGGGACCGTACCGCCCGCAGAGGGCCCGCGCCTGCAAGATCCAGAAGATCCAGAAGTCGCTGCCACACAAAAGAAAAGGCCCCGTGGCTGGGGAGCCACGGGGCCGATAGCGGCTATCGAAGTGTGGGTCTTTGGGGGGGGGAACAGCCGCTGACGAGAACCTGTTGATTTGTCGAGCCGTGGGAGATCATCCTCACGTCGGTGAAAGTGTACACCACGGCCGCGTTCCATGTCCAACCATTTTCGGTGCGGTTTTCGTGTGGTTTTATAATGTTTTTTTCGACTTTGAGGCCTTTTGGGCCCCGATTCGACGGAACGATCCTGGGCCTGAACCCAACTGTCCGCCACGCGGGGTGGCGTTCTTCCGCGATCATGGCGGCCCCGCCTTGCCTCCGCCGGCTCACCCCACGGTGCCGCGGTCGAGCAGGCCGTCGATCAGGGCCGAACGGGCGTCGATCGGCGAGGTCGTCCGCCGGGCCGCCGGGGCCGCGAGAATCTCCCGCGTCCGCATCAGCCGCCGCCCGCCCGACTGGGCGTCGTAGCTGTTAAGGGCGATCGTGAGCCGCCGGTCGGCAGGCACCTCGTGGCCGTCGCGGATGATGCCGCTCGGGCTGCCGTCGGCGTCGCGGCGCACCTCCAGCGGCCAGAGCGTGCGGTCGGAGTCCTTGACCTTCGTATCCTCCGCCACGATCGCGAGCAGGTCGGCGGGCGTGACCTCGGCCGTCACGAGCCTGTTTTCATAGGGAATGATCCGCCAGCAATCGGCCACGGTGAGTTTGCCGGGCTTCAGGCTCCCGGTATTGAACGACCCGTGAAACACGCCGTCCACCGTGGTGCCCCGCTTCTTCAGCGCCGCCGCAAACAGCTCGCAGAGAAGTTTCACCACGCCACTGCCTCGGCCCTGGCCGTCGATCTCGCGGGTCACCGTCGCCACCTCGCGGGCGAGCTCGGCCCGCGACGCATCGAGGTCGCCGCGGGCGAGTTCCATCACGAGCGGATCGGCCGCGAAGCGGTCGTCCATCAGCAGCGTGAACACCTTGCGATCGACGAGTTTCCGCGTGTCGAGGTCGAAGGTCAGGTCCACGCGGCCGCAGTGAATGCCGTAGTAGCTCGCCTGCGAGCAGAGCACGCCGTGCAGCATCCAGGCCGGCTGGTTCTGGTGCGAATGCCCGGCCAGGTAGATGTCCACGTCCTGCGCGTCCTTGAGCAGCGACCGGACGGGATTGGCGTAGTCGTCGTTGAACCGCCAGCCCATGTGGCCCATGACGACGATCGCGTCGGCCTTCTCCGCGCGGACCTCGGCCACGGCCCGGCCGAGCACCTCCAGCGGATCGAGCGGGGTCACGCCGCCGAGCGTTTCGGGCGGCAGCCAGAACGGGAGCCCCGGCGTGATCAGGCCGATGAGGCCGATGCGGAAGCCGCCCACCTCGCGAATCGTCCAGGGCTTCACGTTCTTCCAGCCGCCGTCAAGTTTCCCGGCCGCGGCGCCCCCCTTCTCCACGTTCGCCGTGATCACCGTCGGCCGCGCGGCCGCGAGCATGCCCTCCGTCTTCTCCGGCCCCCAGTCGAAGTCGTGGTTGCCGAGCGTCCAGGCGTCGTAGCCGAGCCGGTCGAGGAGGTCCACCATCAGTCGGCCGCCGTTCCGCAGGCTCTCGGGCGTGCCCTGCACGAGGTCGCCCACGTCCACCGTCAGCGAATGCGGTGACTCCTTTCGCCACTGCCGAATGCAGGTGGCGCAGCGGGCCAGCCCACCGACGTCGTCGAGCCCTTCGTAGGTGCTCGTGGGCATGATCCGCCCGTGCAGGTCGGTGGTGTGGAAGATCGAGACCGTGCGGGCGCGACCGAGTTCCGCGGCCCGGGCATGGGGCCAGGCGAGCGTCGCCCCGACCGCGGCCGTCGAGCCGACGAGAAAATCGCGGCGGTGCAAGGAGGCGGATGTTTTCATCTCGTGGCGAAGTATACCAGTCGCCGGTGACCGGTCTCACGAGCCGGCGCATCCGGGTCAAGGACCACTTCCGGGCGGCCGCTCCGCGGCTGCCACCCCGCACTCCTGCAGATGCTGGAGCAAGATCCGCTCCAGTTCGGTGATCGTCTGCGGATGGTGATGCACCCGCGTGTGGCTCGCCGGCACGACGATCTCGCTCACCGCGCCCGGCGTGTGGGCGCTCGCCACCGGCACCACGCAATCGTCGCCACCGGTGAGCGACTCGTGGGCCCGGCCCACCACCGCGTGGGTCGTCACCCAGCAGGGCGTCCGCAGCCGTTCCACCGCCTGGAGGATCGACGAGTTCGGCCGCAGGAGATCGACCGACGTCGGCAGACGTTGCTCGTAGTCGGGATGGAACGCGCCGGGATTGAGCCGCACCGCCTCCTCGTGGATCGCCTCCATCTCGGGTGGCTGGCGGACGGTCAGCGACGCCAGCCTGCCCACGCCAAGGGCCGCGAGGACCGAGCCGCGATGCGGCGTGGCGATGAACACGATCCGCTTCACGAACGGCAGCGGCGCGAAGAAGTAGCCCGGCGCCACCGCCTGCCGCGTCGCCGGGCGGAGGCGAATCTCGGCGAACGGCACGTCGGCAATCGCGTCCCAGAGCGCCGTGCCCGGCTCGACGACCTGCAGCTTGGCGTGCAGGCCGCCCATGCTGTGCCCCACGAGCACCAGATTCCGCAGGGCCGGATCATGGCCGCCCGGGTCGGCCGCCTGGACCGCCGCCCGCAGCTCGCGGCGCAGCACCGCCGAGACCTGCAGAAACGACGCCCCGGTCGGATAGTGGAACACCCACGGCTCGAAGCGGCGGTGGAACACCGGCCAGGCCCGCAGCTCGTTGAGCATGTCGAACCAGGTGCCCTCGTCGCTGGCCAGGCCGTGGATGAAGACCACCGGGATCCGGCCCGGGCGGTGGGGCTCCAGGAGCTCGAGTTTGGGCTGCGTGTCGCCGCGGCCGAACGGCTGGATGAAGCCCTCGATCCCACCGGTCTTCGGCATTCCGGCGAGCATGTCGAGCAGCGGGGCCGTGAGATCGGCGGCGAGGTGCGGCCTGGCCGGCCCGATGTGCACGGCCGCGATCTCGACCGGGTTGACCAGATCGAGCACGGCCGCCGCGTGGTCGCGGTACACCGGCCCGGCGAACGTCCGCAGGAAGTTCTCGTCACCGGGCATCCGGAAGCGGAGCACCGCCGTCGCCGCGAGCGACTGGCGTTCGGGAGCGAAGCGGCGGAGAGGATTTCCGTCGCGGGCCTGCGCCACCCGCACGACCACCGGCAGGCCGAAGCCCGCCCGCACATGCCGCCGCGCGATCCGCTTGTCGTCGGCCTGCGCCTGCGGCTCGATCGACTCGATCGCCCCGGGATCGATCGGCAGCGCCTTCGGCTGCCACGGCACGAGCACCGGCTTCGTCGCGGTGCCGACCAGCAGGCCGTCCGGCGTCAGCCGCCCGTGGCATCTGGCCGCTTCGAGCAGCCCGGCCAGCGAGTCGGCATAGACCTCCGCGGCCTGGTAGAGCACGTCGGGCGACTCGGGGCAGGTCCAGACGGCGTTCCACGCCTCTTCGCAGGAGGCGTAATAGCCGTCCACGGCCTGGCGGCGGTGTTCGCGCAGCATCGCGCACGAAGCCGCGCCATACTCGCGTGCCCGCCGCAGGTGGCCCTCGGCCACACGCAGCGGCGACACGGGCGCGACTGCATCCTGATCGGCCTGGGCAACGCTTGCCCAGCACGTGATCAGAACGACCACCGTCCACAGCTGCCGCATCGCCGCCCTCCGCCAGCCTCATCGGCTGCGGGCGGCGTCACGTTCGGCAATTTCGCTTCCACCGGCACGATCCACCACGCCCTACCGCGGCGTCGGTGGCAGCCCTCGCCAAACCCGCAGGCTCTGCGTGCCTTGCCCAGACTTGCAACCCGCGAAACGAGCCGCGGCCCCACCAGGGGCGCAGCCCGCTCACCCGCGGTCGGCGGCGTGCTCCTCGGCCACCAGTTCCAGGTCGCTCGCCAGATACTTCACCGTCGCCGAAGGCGCGAGGTTGAAAAACACCCGACCTTCGGTCATCCACCGGTTGCCGTCGTGGAGAAACTCGGCCGTGGCAGCCCGCACGTTCGACACGGCCTCCACTTCCTCCATGCCGCCCCCTTCGATGGCCTCGAAGCTGACCTCGATCGCCACGAGCGCCTTGAGCCGGCGGGTGCGGCGGTCGCGGGCATAGATCACGTCGTCGTCGAAATCGACGTCGGTCCATCGCAGTCCGCGGGGCTTGCCCGTGGCGGCGGCCCGCTCGATGAACCGGGCCTCGAGGATCTCGCGCTGCCGGTGGAAGTCGCGTTGGGCACGGGCGAGCTTCTCGGCGGCCCGGGCGGCCCGCAGCGGACGGGTGGCCATGGCGATCGCCACGCCGGCCACGACGGCGATGGTGAACGTGGCAACGAGCTGGACGAGATCGACCACGCGAAGGCTCCGCGACGGGTTGCGGGACGCCTCAAGTGTACGGTCGAACCGAAAACCGGCAAAAGAGGGCCGCCACGACCGCTACACTGCGGCCGGTTTTCACCGGAGGAACGCATGACCAAGCCCCGTCGCGCCCCGTCAGACACGCCGCTGGGCGCCCATCAATCGATCGCCGGCGGCTTCCACAAGGCCGTCGAGCGGGCGGTGGAGACCGGCTGCGAATGCCTGCAGATCTTCACGCGGAACATCAACCAGTGGAGTGTGTCGCCGATCGATCCGGCGGCGGCCGCCGCCTTCCGCGCGGCGGTGCGCGAGGCCGGCCTCGCCTGCGTGGTCGCCCACGACTCGTATCTCATCAATCCGGCCGCCGCCGACGACACGCTCCGCGACAAGTCGGTCGCCGGCCTGGTGACGGAGCTCGAGCGGGCGGAGCAGCTCGGCATCCGCTGGGTCGTCGCCCATCCGGGCGCGGCGGGCGAGCAGCCGCTCGACCGTGCCCTGGCCCGCGCGGCCGACGGCATCGCCGCGGCGCTCGACCGCACCTCGAGTCTCGCCGCGGGCATCCTCGTCGAGACCACGGCCGGCCAGGGGTCGTGCCTCGGGGCGACGTTCGAGGAGATCGCCGCGATCCTCGACCGGATCGACGCCCGCCCCGCGCGGCGGAAGCGGATCGGCGTGTGCCTCGACACCTGCCACGTGTTCGCCGCCGGCTACCCGCTCTCCCCGCGAGCCGCCCTCGACGACACGCTCGCGCAGTTCGACCGCCTCATCGGACTGAAGCGACTGAAGCTGATCCACGCCAACGACTCGAAGCGCGAGCTCGGCTCGCGGGTGGATCGCCA
>JBIJCJ010000031.1:0-24047 GCA_044344765.1 Pirellulales bacterium
ACATCTTCGACACCGGACGGACCCTCGAGGCTCTGATGCAGGAACTGCGGCGCCGCGGCGCCGCCTGCGTGCGTTCACTCGTCCTCCTGCGGAAGGCCGGGCGGGCGGAAGTCGCCATCCAGCCGGATTTCGTCGGTTTCGACATTCCCGACACGTTCGTGGTCGGGTATGGTCTCGACTTTGACGGTGCCTGGCGGCACCTGCCCTACCTCGCGGCCCTCGATTCCGCCGACATCGCCGCCGGCCGCGCCGGGCAACGATCGCACGATGCCGAACCTGCACCGTAAGCCGATCCTCCTGGTGTCCCGCGGGCTTGATCCGATCGGCACCGGCAGGCAGCTCGAACTGGTCGCCGCCGGGCTGCGGGCCGCAGGCCACGACGTCCACGTGGCCGTGACGACGACGGGCGGCAGCCTGGCCACGCGACTGGCCGCGGCGGGCTGCACGGTGCATCGGGTGGGCCGCCGTCCGGTCGTCGATCCCGCAGCCGCGCTCGGGCTCGCGGCGCTCGTCGCGCGGCTCCGGCCGGCCACGGTCGGCGCCTGGGGCCGGTCGCAGGTCGCCCTCCTGTCCGCGGTGCGAATCGCTGCGCCGACGGTGCGGCTGATCGGCTGGGTGGCGCGGCCGGTGCGCGGCGGCCTCGCGGGTGCCGGACTGCGGCGGGCCGATCTCGTGGTCACTGCATCGCCGGGTGCGGCCGAGTCGTGCCGCCGGCTGGGCATCGCCCCCGGCCGGATCGAAGAGATCGCCCCCGGCATCGCGCCTGCGCAGGGGGAGGGCTTGTCGCGGGCAGCGATCGCCGCCGAACTGGGCCTCGATCCCGTGCGGCACTGGACGCTTTGCGTGGCGCCGCTCGAGGCCGACGCGCGGCTGGAGCGGCTCGTGTGGGCGATCGATCAGCTCGGCGTGGTTCGCAAGGATCTGCAGCACGTCCTGGTCGGTGCGGGGGCGATGCGGCGCCGTCTGCTGCGTCGGGCCCGGGTGCACGAGATCGTCGACCGGCTCGTCGTGGTGCCGCATTGCGGCCTGCTGCCCGACCTGCTCGGCCAGGTGCGTCTCGTCTGGCAATCGGGCACGGTCGCCCTCGGGGGCGCGGTGCTCGATGCCATGGCCGGCGGCGTGCCGGTCGTGGCCGTCGCCGGCGACGCGGCCGGTCAGTTCGTCGCCGATGGCGAGACCGGCTGGATCGCACCGCCGCTGCCCGAGAGCGAGCTTCCGCGGCGGGCGTTCAAGATTCTGGAAGACGAGCCGCTCGCCGCCCGCATGGGGGCGGCCGCGGCGGCCCGAGCGGCGGCCTCGTTTCCCGCCGCGGCTTCAGTCGCCGCTCACGTCGCCCTGCACGAGCGGCTCGCCGGCTGACGGCTCGGCCAGCAGCTCGATCGCGTCGAGCGGCGGGATCGCGACGTTGCCGCCGGCGAGCAGCGCCGCCACGGTCGCGGGCGAGGCCGCCTTGAGGTTGGGCAGGGACACGGAGCCCGCGCTGCTGGCGAGCGCGTCGGCGATGGCGACCGATTCGGCCGCGTCGAGCCGCAGCACCTTGGGCAGTGACAAGAGGCGGATCTTCGCGGTCAGCAGGGTCGCGAGTTCGACGGAGTCGAGCGCGGCCGACTGGGCGAGCGTGTAGAGGTCGATGTCGCCGGCGTGGCCCGCAAGGGCGCGGGCGGCTTCCGGACCCAGGGTCGTGAGCCCGGAGAGTACGAGCCCGCCGCGATGCATCGCCAGCGCCTCGGCGGCGGCAGCTGAGAGCGTGGTGATACTCGGTAGGCAGAGCACCCCGCGGTGCAGGGCGAATGCGGTGGCGACGTCGGCGGTCAGCAGATGGAGGCCCGGCAGCGAGAGCGTGCCCTCGTGGGCGGCGAGGGCCGCGGCGACTGCCGGCGGCAGCACCGAGAAGCCCCGCAGCGTCAAGGCGCCGCTGTGGGCCGACAGGGCCGCCGCCGCCTCGACCGACAGCGCGGTTAAACCATCGATCGTCAGCGGCCCGACATGCAGGGCGAGCGCGGCCGCCGTGTCGGCGGGCAGTTCGGCGAGCCGTGGGAGGATGAGCGTGCCGCGGTGCGCGGCGAAGGCTGCCGCGACGTCGGTCGGCAGTTGTGTCAGGCCCGCCAGGGTGAGGCTGGCACCCCGATGCCCGGCGATGGCGGCCGCGGTGGCGACGGAAACCCGCGGGATGCCGGGCAGCGAGAGGTGACCGGTCTGCCGGGCGAGCGCCGCAGCGACGTCCGGGGAGAGTTCCGTGAGCCCCGGCAGGCTGAGATGCCCAGAGTGCCGTGCGAGGGCTGCGGCCACGTCGGTGGAGAGGGAAGAGATCCCGCACAATGACAGGTGGCCGCGATGTGGAGCCAGTGCCGCGGCCGCGTCGGGCGTGAGCGACGTCACCCCCGGGAGGTCGAGATCGCCGGTTCGATACGCAAGTGCACCGGCCGCCTCGGGCGAGAGCACTTCGACGGCCGGCAGCGACAATCGGTAAAAACCCTTCTGCCGCGCCAGAGCCTCGGCCACCTCGGCCGTGAGGACCGCGAGGTTCGGCAGGCAGACGTCGAACCCCTGCCGGCTGCGGATCAGGTCGCGGGCCTCGGATACTGTGAGGGTCGCGTGGAGGGCCAGGGGGGCGATCCGGTCATCGGCCAGGGAAGACCCCGTCACGAGCGTGGCGGCCAGACCGATCGCTACAACGCACGGATGCAGGGTGGCGCGTGCCATGGGATTTCTAATCGGCAGGGAAAACGGCTCGCATGACTATACCACACGGGCGGCCAGGGTGGCACCGGCGGTGGTGGTGCGGACGTGGCCGTCTTCGGCCACGAGAACCCCTGCCTTGTAGACCCGCGCCGGCACGGAAAACATCGCCGCCAGGTCGCGATTGGGGCGGTAGAGGGTGATGTCGGCGTCGGCCCCGACCCCGAGGTGGCCCTTCGTCGCGAGGCCCGCGATCCGGGCGGGTGCGGCCCGGGTGACGATGCACAGCTCCTGGAGGGTGTATTCGCGGGAGATGTCGCGCAGGGGGCTGCGGCGCCGCACGGCGGGGTGGATCCGGTCGAAGGCGGCGCGGCGGAACGCGGCGTCACCGAGCAGCTGCATGAGATGCGGATAGGCGGTGAAGTGCGCGCCGTTGGGGTGGTCGGTGGACAGGGCCACCCGCCACGGATCGGTGGCGGTGAGGAACCACTCCAGGCCGATCGCCCATTGCCAGGCATGGACGAGGCTCTTCTCCTTGTAGGCGATCGGCAGCACGCCGCAGCCGCCCTCGAGGTGCAGATCATGTGCCATCCACGGCATGCCGGTGGCGTGGGCCAGATGCTCGGCCGCGGCCGCATCGCCCGTCATCGCCACCGTGTCGCCGAACAGGATCTGGCCGACGTCGAGCGTCAGCGTGTCGTGGGCGTTGAAGAACTCGACGAGCGGGGCCACGCCCGATCCGAACGAGCCTTCGTCGAGGTCGCCGCCCGCATAGCTGTGGAACTGGACGTGGGCCAGATGGGCGCGGCGGCCGGCGAGCGTGCGCATCGTCTCGAGCATCGTCCGCCAGTTGCCCGGCAGGCCGAGGTTCGCGGTGTGCACGTGCAGCGGATGCGGCAGACCCAGGGACGCGACCGCGTCGGCGAGCCGTTCGAGTACGAGGCGGGGCGTGAGGGCCGGCCGATCGGGGAGGGCCGTGTCGAGGTCGTGGTGGTCGCCGCGGCGGCCGTGCTTCCAGAAGGCCGGCCCGCCCGGGTTGGCGATCTTCACCGCCCAGCCCTTGCCGCGCGCGATCGCGTCGCCCACGAGCCGCGTCGTCTCTCGAGCGTCGTCGCGGGCCAGCGCCGCGAGCACGTCGGCGTCGTCGCCGGCGAGCAGGTAGATGCCCTTGTCGAGGATCGGCAGCTCGGCCAGCTCGCGATGGGCGATGTCGGCGGCGGCCAATGCGATCGCGGCGTCGAAGACGGTCGTGTAGCCGAGGGCCGCGTAGGTGGCGCCGGTGGCGTGGATCGTGGGCACGGCGGCCGGGCCGGCTCGGCGGTGGCGGGCGAGGTGGGGCGCGATCTGCCGGCCGGCGTTCACCTTGGGGCCCGCCACGTGGCTGTGCAGATCGACGCCGCCGGGCATGACGACGAGCCCCGCGGCATCGACCCGCTCGAAGCCCGCCGGGTCGGCCGGTCTCGGCACGACCTTGCCACCGGCGATCCAGATGTCGGCCACCACGCCGTCGCGGCCGTTGGCCGGGTCGTGGATCGTGCCGCCGGCCAGCACGAGGCCGGGCGTGACGGGTGCGGTGGTGGTCATGGCCGTGCCTCCGCACCGCGAGCGGACCTCACGGCGGCCAGCAGCGCGGGGAGCGATGCGGCGTCGGCGCGGACCACCGTCAGCGCGTCAGCCCGGGCTGCGATCGCCTCCTCGACCGCCGCCGGCAGCGGGCCGATGGCCACGATGCCATCCACCTCGCCCCGGGCGACGAGCCGCAGCGCATCGCACTCGGCCGGAAGGAAGATCGCGCCTGTGCGGTCGGCCCGGGCGATCGCCCCGGGGGCGCCGTACCGCCAGGTGCAGACGGCCGCGCCGGCGCCGGCGGTCTCGAGCGGGACTTCGAAGGCGGGCTTGCCATGCGCCAGAGCCCGCACGAGACCGACGAGGCTCCAAGACTCCAGGCCGATCGGGTCGGCGTGGCCGGTCACGATCGCGATGCACTCGGCATCGGCAAGCGCCGCATGCAGGGATGCGCACGCGGCGGCGAGCGTTTCGGACGGCACGGGCACCGTTACGCCGACGACGGCCGCGTGCAGCAGCCGCGCCAGGTCGCAGGCCGCCGCGGGGTCGGCGGCGACGTGATCCTGACACGCCGCGGCCCGGTGCGGCCCGACGGCGATCACCCGCCGCGGCCGACCGGCCGCCGGCGGCGGAGCGAGCCAGGTGGCGGTGAACGCCGGATCGGATGCGTCGGGATCGCAGAACCACAGCAGCACGAGGTCGGCCCGATCGCGGAGTTCGTCCGGGTCGGCGGTGACGGAGCCGATCCGCGCGATCGTCGGCCCCGCGACCTGCCCGCAGTCCCCGGCGCCGGGATCGACGGCGGCCCCGAGCGCCTCGGCGAGGTCGCAGGCCAGCGCGGCGGTTTCCACGCTCGCGTCCGCAAAGCCGCTGACCAGCACGCGGCGGGCGGCGACGAGCGCCGCGGCGCGTTCATTCACCCAGGCCGCTGCTCCGGTCTTCGTCACGGCTGCGTCACCACCCTCAGGGTGCGATCGCGGACCGGAGTGCCGTGGTTCTGCAGCCGCTGCGGTTCGGGGCGTCCGCGGACCAGGGCCGGGGCGAGCGGGGTGATGCGGGGAGGGAACCGTACGGAAAACTCTGCGGATGGTCGCGGGCGGTTCATGACAGGAAGTATGCAGTCCGCCGGGGTTGCCCTTCAACGCGGCCGCATTTAGTCTCGCCGTCCAGGTCTGCCCCGCCTTTTTCAACGCCTCCAGCCGAGGAGCTTTCCATGAGCATGCAGCGGCAATTCACGACCGCATCATCCCGCTGCCTGGTCACGACGCCGACCATGTGGCTGGGCGGCCTCGTGGCCCTCGCGTGCCTCGGGGTGACGCCAGCCAGTGGCCAAAACACCTGGCTCACGATCAAGTTCGACGTCAGTCACCCGGGCACCTTTCCGACGGTGTCAGGCTCCAGTTACGGCGTCTGGTCGAACGGGCTGACCGTGTCCGACACCAACATCTACGCCAGCTTCGAGTGGACCAACAACGCGCTGCCTGCCGAATCGGGCACGAACTCCGACGGGACGCCCAAGCAGCACACCAACTTTTCCGCGGTCATCAACGGCCAAACCCTGACCTGGACGAGCACGAACTCGTGGTCGGGCGGAGCGCCGGGGTTTTCGCCGACCCTGGGGAACTGGTACGTCAACGGAACGGCGTCCGGCAGCAGCATCATGAGTCCGGCCTATACGATCTCCACCATGAATGCAGGCGGGGGCACGCGAGCGAACCTCGTGCTCGGCAACAACCTGTACATCGAATACGGGCAGAACACGATCGGCGGCGGGCCGCCGCCGAGTACCGCCGTCCCCACGACCCGCTTCGCGACCGTCGAGTTCACGTATGAACAAGGCAAGTCCACGAACAACCTCGATTTCACGGCGATCAACACGATCGGTGCGGCGGTGAGGGCCACGTTCCATGGAGCGACGGGCACGACGTCGCTCGGGTTCACGGGCTACACGAGTGACCTGCTTCCCCAGCTGGGCGCGGCCGTGGCGGCTGCGAATCTGGCTTCGGCGGCGACGCCGAACGGACCGGTTTCCAGTGGCAGCGGCAACTACGTGGCCACGGTCTTGTCGACCGCCCAGCCTCCCGGGGGCGGCCAGTCGAACACGAACACCGCGTTTCTGGCGGGCTATCCCGCATACATCGCGAGCGTCCTCTCCGGAACGGTGGAAGCGGTGAAGAGTCCGTTGATGACGAACCAGCCGGGCGGCTCGAATCCCACCCCCGCCCAGCTCGTGCAGGCGCCCGGCTTTACCGGGCCCACGCGCGAGGGCGGGTCGGGAAACACCTGGCAGGTGGCGAGTTTCTTCACGCCGTCCTTCACGACCTCCGTCTCCGACACCACCTATGCGATCACCTTCACCGGGTCCATCACCGCCGTTCAGCCCGGCTATGACGGGATGACGAACAATCAGATCAAGACGTATGGCACCGGTTCGGCGCCCCTGACCATCACCATCGACAGCGGCAGCAGTTTCTACGGCTACCTCGCCAACGGGAACGTGAACCTCTCGACCGTCACGCTCAGCGGCTCCGACTGGGCGACCTTTTCCACCGACTTCTTCCAGGGCGGCGGCGGCCCGCAGGCCGGTCCTTCCGCCGCCATCGCCAGCGGCTCGACCTCGAACGATTCGGCAGGCTACGGCCAGATCGTGCAACGGGCGATCGGTGATCTGCAGGAGCTGTTGATGATCGGCGTGTATGGCAACACGAGCCTCGTGCAGTTCTCCGGATCGTCGGTGATCCTCGGCTCGCTGCCCTCGCAAGACGTGTGGTCCGACAAGGCGTATGCGTATGTCAACACGGGCACCGCCGGGTTCAACCCGATCGGCAAGTACATCTGGGAAAACAGCAGCTATACGGATGCCTCCGGTGTCTCGACGGCTGGCGCGGTGTACTCGAATCCCTACGACGATCGGTTTTCGGGAGGCGTGTCGATCGGGCTCGACAGTCAGGGGGGGACGCTCACGATCGGTCTTCGTGAGATCAACCCCGTGCCCGAGCCCTCGTCCATCGCCCTGCTGGCGATCGGCGGGGCCGCGGTCGGCGGGCTTGCCTGGCGGCGACGGCGTCAGGCCAGGCCGGTGAGCGGGCCGGCGCCGCAGTAGTCGGGGTTACCGAACCGCTCCAGGTCGGTGTGGCCCATCGCATGGGCGAGGGAGAGCAGCAGCCGGTTGTGGGGCACGCCGCCGGGAAAGTCGAGGGCCCGGCCCGTCGCGAACCCGAGGCCGCCACCGACGAACACCCAGGGGATGTTGTCGAGCGAATGCGAGTTGCCCTCACCGAGCTCGTTCGTCCACAGGATCGTGGTGTGGTCGAGCAGCGATCCCGTGCCGCCCGGCTCGGGCGTCTCGGCGAGCCGCTGGGCCAGATGCGCGATCTCGCCGGCGTACCAGGCGTTGATCTTCGTGAGCTTCTCCTGGGCGGCGGCGTTCGAGTTCGGCGCGTGGGACAGCGCATGCTGCCCCTCATCGATCCCGAGCCACTTCATGTGAGGCTGGCCGACGGAGTTCGTGTATTGCAGCGTCATCACGCGGGCGAAGTCGGCGGCCAACGCCGCGACCACGAGCTCGATCTGCATGCGGCTGATCTTCGGCATCTGGTCGTTCTGTTCGACGATCCCCGGCTCGAGCACCGGCACGGCGTGCGCCACGGTCTCCCGGTGCCCGGCCAGTTCGTGCTCGAATGCCCGCACCAGCGCCGCATGCTCGTCGAGGATCCGCCGATCATCGGCCGGCAGACGGGC
This sequence comes from Pirellulales bacterium, assembly GCA_044344765.1. Taxonomy (GTDB): domain Bacteria; phylum Planctomycetota; class Planctomycetia; order Pirellulales; family UBA1268; genus QWPN01. Next base: position 7,987 of record JBIJCJ010000031.1, read on the forward strand.
GGCCACCTTGGCCAGGTCCGCGCGGACGTCGTCGAGCACGCTGCCCAGATGCTCCCGGTCACGCGACTGGCCGTACAACTTGCGGAACATCTGGTACGGATCGTCGATCGGGGCGATGGGCTTGTTGGGGCCGGCGTAGACCATCCGCGTCCAGGTGTCGGCCCTTGCCGGCACGAGCACGCCGAACTCGAGCGATCCGCAGCGGGTGGCCGTCTCGGGCCGCTGCTGGAGATGCGTTTTGATCTCCTGGTCGATCGACAGCCCGCTCGCCCAGCCCGCCGGCGTGGAGCTGCCGCCCTGGATGTTGCCCGGGAAGAGCTCGATGCCGGTGAGCAGGCAGCCGATGCCCCGCATGTGTCGGTCGCCGTCTCCCTTCACTTTGTCGTTGACGCCGTGGAGCGTCAGCATCCGGTCGCACCAGGGCGCCAGCGGCTGGAGGATGGGCGGCAGCTCGCCGGCGGCAAGCGGGCCGGGGGTGGGCCAGAAGTTCTTGCGCACGACGCCATCGGGGCTGAACACGATCACGAGCCGGCGCTTCGGCCCGGTCGGGACGGCCGCGAGGCTGGGCAGGTTGCCGAGGAAGGGCAGCGCGGCCGAACCGATGCCCAGGCTGCGGAGCAGGGCGCGGCGTGGCAGATTCACGGACCAGGTCATGGCGTGGTCTCCAGGGCTGCGGTCGGCAACGCGGATGGCGGAAACGCGGCCCCCACCATGATATCGACCATCAGCCGCCGGATATCGAAGTCCGAGGCCGCAAAAGTGGCGGTCAAGCGGTCGAGCGTGTCGGAGCCCCAGGCCCGGACGGGCTGCTTCACGAGCGTATGGAACAGGGCCTGCACGAAGGCCTCGTGGGCATCGCGGCTCGACGCCACGTAGGCGGCCAGTTCATCGGCGCCGCGGAAGTTCGCCTCCGGGCCCGTGCGCGGCAGATAGGAGCCGGAGGCATCGATCGGCCGGGCCGCGCCGCCGCGGTTCTCGGCCGTGCGGAATCGCCCGATGGAGTCGAACTCCTCGAGCGCGAAGCCGAGCGGATTGATCATCGTGTGACAGGTCTGGCAGGCGACGCCTCGCGTCTGCAGGGCGACGCGTTCGCGGGTCGTCAGGTCCGGGTGCTGCTCGGGGGCGAGCGGGGCGACCGCGTCCGCCGGTGGCTTGAGGGTGTTGCCGAGCACGTTTCGCGCGAGGAACACGCCGCGGTGGATCGGCGAGGTCGCGGTGGCATGCGCAAAGACGCTCATCAGGTAGGGATGCGAAAGCACGCCGCCGCGCCGCTCGGGTTCCCAGGCGACGCGGCGAAACGGCGCGTCGGCCGGCAGATCCACGCCGTAGACCGCCGCGAGCCGGCCGTTGAAAAACGTCTCGGCGGCGGTGAACAGCCGGCGGAAGTCGCCGTCGTGCCACACGACGTCGTCGAGCGTGAGCAGGAGGCTCGTCCGCAGGTCCGCAGCCACGGCGTCGTTCCAGTGCGGATGTACCGTCCGGTCCTTGACGAGCTCGGGACCGTGCTCGATCTGCAGCCAGGCGAGGAGAAAGTCGCGGACCTTCGCCCGGGTGCGGCGGTCGGCCACCATCCGCTCGGCCTGCTCGCGGACCTGGTCGGGCGTCGCCAGCTGGCCCCGGGCCGCGGCATCACGAAGCGACGCGTCGGGGAGCGAATCCCACAGCCCGAGGGCCAGACGGGCCGCCGTGGCGGAGGGATCGAACTGCCGTGCCGCCGCACCGCTCTCAGGGAACAGGAAACGCGTCGAGCACAGGACGCCCAGCAGGGCCCGTTTCAGGCCCGTGTCGGCGTCGGGGGCGGCGGCGAACGGGCGTTCCACGAGCAGCGCCGCCGCTTCCGGGGCCAGCGGGCCGCGCAACGCCCGCTCGGCGAACGTGGCTGCAAAGTCATGGAGCCGTTTGGCCCGATCGGCCGCATCGCGGCGTGCGCCGGCAAGCCGATCGACGTGCCGCAGCGCCTCGTCGGCGGTGGCGACCGCGGCGGCGGTCGCGGCGGCGAACCACTCCGGCGACACCGCCGCGCCACGCTCATAGCCGATCGAACGGTCGTCCGGCGGGAACGGGGTGTCGAGCACGAACACCGGCGGCGCGTCGTGGGGGATCAGGCAGCGCTCCGGCACCGGCTCGAGCGTGCCGTGCGGCGGCCGCCAGAGGAGCCGGATCGTGGCCCCGGCCAACGGCTCCTGCAGCTTGTCGGCGTTGCCGTGGTGGGCCTTCGCGAACTCCAGCCGCAGCGGATAGGGCCGGCCACCGAGCAGGAAGATCCGTCCGCGGTGCTCGCCGTCGGTCCCCGAGTGGACGTAGCCGTCGACGAGCGGCCGCTCGCCATCGGCGTCGTTGAGGAACAGTCGCACCGAATGCTCGCTGCGGATCACGAACTCGTGGTGGCCGGTCTCCATGGGCACGACCGCCCCGCTCCAGCGGATCGCGAACCGATTCGGTTCGAACTGCTCCGGATCCGGGCCCTCGACACCGAAGTCGAAATCGACCTCCGGATCGACCCTCGCGAAGACGAGATTTTCCGGGATGCAGCGCCGCCCGTGAAAGTATTCGCCCCGCAGGCCGCGGCGGTCGTCGAGCGGCGGTTCGGGCCCGCGGAAACCGCCGATCAGGTCGGCGAGGATGTTCCGGTGCTGCCGCACCGTCAGCCGCGACAGCTCCGCCCGGGCGGGGCGGTTGCGATCGCGGGCGATACGTGAATAAAAGGCTTCATGCACATACTCCGCCACCTGACGGGCGCGATCGCCCGTGACCCGCGTGGGATCGTCCTCCGGCATCGTCTCGTCGATGAGGGCGGCGAGCTGGTTGACGGACAGGTCGCCCACGAGCGGGTCGGGGGCGGCGGGCGTGCCGCGGCCGTCGGCCCCATGACAGCGGACGCAGTGAGCGACGTAGATCTCCCGCCCGGGATGGTCGGCCGCTTGCGCGGCCGCGAGGAGCCCGACGAATGCCAGCCATGAAGCCGGGAATCCTGTGCCTGGGCCGGCCATGGTCGCGGATGTCCAGAGAAGGGATGCCGGAGGCGGGGCGGGCGGACGGCAAACTATAGCCGCGCGGTCTCGGGGCGGGCGAAGACGAGCCGGCCGGCCGTCGTCTGCAGCGTGCTCGTGACGTGCACGTGGACCGTCCGCCCGATCTGGTCGCGGCCGTTCTCAACCACGACCATCGTGCCGTCATCGAGGTAGCCGACGCCCTGGTCGGGCTCCTCCCCCTGTTTCACGAGCCGCACGGCGAGGGCGTCGCCGGGCACGAAGCTGGGCTTGAGGGCCACCGCCACGTCGTTGACGTTGATCGCGGGCACCGCCCGCACGCCCGCCAGTTTCACCACGTTGGCGTCGTTGGTGACGATCCGGCCGCCGAGGCGGCCGGCCAGCGCCACCACCCGCGACTCGGGCGAGGCATCCTCGTCGGCGTCGTCGCCGGGGCTGACGACGTCGATCTCGATCGTCTTGTTGGTCCGCATCCGCGAGAGCACGTCGAGGCCGCGGCGGCCACGGATCCGTCGCTGTCGATCGGACGAGTCCGCCGCGACCTGCAGCTCGTCGAGGACGAACGAGGGGACGACGAACCGGCTCTCGAAGACGCCCGCCTCGGCGAGATCGGCGATCCGCCCGTCCACGATCGCGGCCGCGTCGAGGACGTTGGGCCGCAGGCCGCGGACGTCGCGGGCGAACTCGACGAACGGGATCAGAAAGCGGAAGTCGTCGCGGGTCTGGAGGAGCAGGCTCGTGCACGCGTAGCACAGCACGGAGCCGAGGATCAGCGGCAGCCAGGCCCAGGCCTGGTGGCTGCGATTGAGTGGCAGCACCGGCGAGAGGGCCAGCATCGCGATGTAGGTCAGCAGCACGCCGACGAGGAGGCCGAAATACACGGCCGTGATCGTGGTCAGATCCTTGCGGCGGATCGCGCCGTCGATGCCCATCACCGTCAGCGGCAGGGCCACCATTCCCGCGAGCACCGCCCAGGGCACCCACTGCGGAACCTCGCGCATCGATTCCGAATTGAAGATCAGGACGGCGATGCCGACCGAAACCATCACGAAGATCGCGCGCAGGACGACGAGGGCCATGGAAAGACGATCGGTTTTCGGACGGATGAGAGCGGCCAGGCGGGAACGGAACTATACCATGCATGCCGCAGGGCGTTCGCTCCGGTCTCGTGACGCACGAAAGTTGCGGATACTCCCTCTCCCTCTGGGAGAGGGTCGGGGTGAGGGTGCTGAGCCATGCGCAGCCACGCAGGCACCCTCACCCGGCCTGGGGCCGGCCTCTCCCCGAGGGAGAGGCGAAACAAAGCGGGCACCGGTCTCGCAAGCACCATTCGTTTCGAACGGAATGGTCGCTGGTCAGAAATAGCCCGGCTCTCGGGGCACGGGCAACCCCTCGCGGTTCGTGCGACGCCGCTCACGCCCCCAGGCGGCGGGCGTGGTCGTGCTCGAGGAAGCGGTCCGTCATCCCGGCGATGTAGTCGGCCACGCTGCGGCGCAGGCCGAACTCGTCCGCCCGGCGGCGGAACCCCGCCGGCAGCGCTTCGGGATGGTCGCAGTACCACGCGAACAGTCCCGCCAGCCGCCGCTGGGCGGGGACGCGCACGGCGAGCACCCGCGCGCTGCGGTAGACCCGTTCGAAGAGAAACTTCTCCAGCTGCCGCTTGCCCGCCGCCACGGCCGGCTCGTGCCCGACCAGACGCCGGGTGCCGCGGCCGTCCGGTCCGCGGCACGCCGCCCGGACCGCGGCCACGGAGTCGATGCCCGCGGATTCGAGCGCGGCCCGGGTGTGCGCGATGAGGCCGACGACCTGCATGTCGACCAGTTCATGAAGCACCCGGTGCCGCAGTTCGACGGCCTCGAGCCGGCCGTCGCGGGCGGCCACGCGGGCCGCCGCCTCGGCCACCAGCGGCAGCTCGAGCAGGTCTTCCATCCGCACGAGCCCGAGCTCGACCGCGTCGTCGGCGTCGTGCGTGTCGTAGGCGATCGAGTCGGCGGCGTCCACCACCTGCGTTTCCAGCAGCGGGGCCGGGGCGGTGCCGTCCTTCTTGCGGGTCGCCTGTGCGTCGAGCACCTCGCGGGAGAGATTGAGGCCCGGGAACTCCGGATAACGGTGCTCGAGAAACTCCATGATCCGCAGGGCCTGGGCGTTGTGGCTGAAGCCGCCGTCGTCGCGGAGCAGTTCCGCGAGCGTGTCCTCGCCGGCATGGCCCAGCGGCGGATGGCCGATGTCGTGGCCAAGGGCGAGCGTCTCGACGAGGTCCTCGTTGAGCCCCAGCGCGCGGGCCAGCGTGCGGGCGATGCTCGTCACCTCGAGCGTGTGCGTGAGCCGGCTGCGGTGGTAGTCGCCGTGGTAGCCGGTGAAGACCTGCGTCTTGTGGGCCAGCCGCCGGAACGCGGCCGAGTGCACGATCCGGTCGCGGTCGCGCTGGTAGGGGCTGCGGAAGGGGTGCGGCGGCTCGGGGTGGACGCGGCCGGCCGAGTCGGCCGCATGCATCGCCCAGGTGGCGAGCAGGAGCCGTTCCCGCTCCCGCCAGTCGGGCGGCGTCATGGCAGCCGCTCCGCGGTGGTGAGCTGCTCCCACAGGGCGTCGAGCGCCTGCGGCAGCACGCGGACGCCGGCGAGGGCGGGCATGAAGTTGACGTCGCCGGCCCAGCGCGGCACGACGTGCCAGTGGAGGTGCCCGGGCACGCCGGCACCCGCCGCGGAGCCGACGTTGAGCCCGACGTTGAAACCCTGGGCCTGCATCGTCCGCTCCATCACCCCGCACCAGTGGATCAGGCGGCGCTGCAGGTCGAGGAGCTGCGGGTCGGCGAGCGCGGCGAGCGTGGGCCGATGGTCGAGCGGGGCCACGAGGAGGTGGCCGTTGGAGTAAGGAAAGCGGTTGATCACGACCACGGCGTGGGCCGTCCGTTCGACGATGCCGAGGGCCCGGTCGTGGGCCGGATCGGCCGCCGCCGCCCGGCAGAGAAAGCAGGCCTCGTCGGCGCCGTCCCGCCAGTGCGTGGGCCACGTCTCGGCCGCCGTTTCGCCGCCATCCCGGCCCTGCACGTAGCCCAGCCGCCACGGGGCCCAGAGCGTCTCGATCTGCCGTTGGTGCGGAGCGTCCATGATGCCAGACTACCGGAATTGGCACCCGGAAGGCAGCGGCCGAGGCACGGCGTGGAATTCAAGGTCGATCTCGAGGTTTTCTCAGGTCCGCTGGACCTTCTCCTCTACCTCGTGAAGAAGCACGAGGTGGACGTGACGGAGGTGCCGATCGCCAGGATCGCGACGGAGTTCGTCGCCTACCTCGACGTGCTCCAGGACCTGGCGATCGACCAGGTGGGCGAGTTCGTGGAGCTCGCCAGCGTGCTCCTGGAGATCAAGGCCCGGGCGCTCGTGCCGCGGCCCGAGGAGACGGAGGAGCCCGTGGAACTCGTCCGCGAGGACCTCGTGCAGCGGCTCCTCGAGTACAAGCAGTTTCGCGACGCGGCCGCGATCCTCGAGGATCGGGCTCGCCAGTGGGAGCTGCGGTTTCCGCGGGTCGCCTCCGATCAGGCTGGCAGCCGGGGCGAACCGGCGCCGGTGACGATCGCCGACGTGCACGTCTGGGACCTCGTGGGGGCGATGTCACGGGTGCTCCGCAAGCGCGAGAAGCGCCGGCCGCGGCAGATCATACACGACGACACGCCCATCGAGCGGCACATCGAACGGGTCGAATCGCTCGTGGAGGAGCAGGGCAGGGTGGCGTTCAGCACGCTCTTCGACGACGATATGCCGAAATCGCGGGTCGTCGGCATCTTCCTGGCGGTGCTCGAGCTGGTCCGCCGCGGCCGGCTCGCCACGCGGCAGGACCGACTGTTCGAGGAGATCTGGCTGGAGCGGCCCGCGGCCCAGCCGACGCTCGCCGTCGCATCGGCACCGGAACCAGCATGATCGACAACTCTCCCTTCCGCACGCTCGTCCACAAGGGGCTCACCGTCGAGGGCTACTCCCGCGCGGCGGTGCAGAGCTGCTGGCGGATCCCGGAGCTCAAGCTCGGCTTCGACCTCGGTGCGCAGCCCTGGGGGTTCATGGCCACGAGCACGTGGTTCGTGACTCACACCCATCTCGATCACATCGCGGCCCTGCCGGTCTACGTCGCCCGGCGGCGGATGATGAAGATGGAGCCGCCCACGATCTACCTGCCCGAGTCGGCCATCGAGCCGATCGAGAAGCTGCTCCGGGCCGTGTCGCGGCTCGACCGCGGCCGCCTGCCGTGCACGCTCCTGCCGGCCCGGCCCGGCGAGGAGATCGAGCTCTCCCGCGAGCACGTGGTCACCGTCTCGCCCACCTGCCACACGCTGCCGAGCGTGGGCTTCGTGGTCTGGGACCGCCGCCGCAAGCTGAAGCACGAGTTCCAGGGCCTGCCGGGCGACAAGATCCGCGACCTGCGGCTCTCGGGCGTGGACGTGACGCACGAGGTGCGGACGCCGCTGGTGGCCTACCTCGGCGACAGTTCCCCGGAGGGGCTCGACCGCTGCCCGGCGATGTTCGAGGCCATGATCCTGATCACGGAGCTGACCTTCGTGGCCCACGCGCACCGCAAGGAGAAGATTCACAAGTTCGGCCACATGCACCTCGACGACCTGCTCGCCCGCCGCGACCGGTTCCGCAACGAGGTGGTGATCGCCACGCACTTCTCCACGCGGTACACCGACGACCGCATCCGACGGGTGATCGCCAAGAAGCTGCCCGACATGCTCGACGGCCGGCTGCACGTCTGGCTGTGAGCCCGCGGCCCGCCGGATCGCGGGTCGCGGCCGGCTGGCCAGGGCCCCGCCGGCGTGTATCATGCCGCGATCGTCCGTTCCACTTTTTGGGAGGCAGTGTCGCATGAGCGTGCAGTCCGGCAACGAGGAGTTTCTCGCCACCCTGCAGCGGCCCGCGGCCGGGGCGACGCCCGTGACGGTCGCCTTCGGCGACGGCATCGGCCCCGAGATCATGCAGGCCAGCCTCAAGATCCTCGTCGCGGCCGGCGCGCGGCTGGCCTTCGAGCCGATCGACATCGGGGAGCGGGTCTATCTCTCGGGAAACAGCGCCGGGATCGCGCCGGAAGCCTGGGACAGCCTGCGGCGGACCAAGGTCTTCTACAAGGCGCCGATCACGACGCCGCAGGGGGGCGGCTTCAAGAGCCTCAACGTCACCGTCCGCAAGACGCTCGGGCTGTATGCCAACGTCCGGCCGTGCACGGCCTACGCCCCGTTCATCGCCACCAAGCACCCGACGATGGACGTGGTGATCGTCCGCGAGAACGAGGAGGATCTCTACGCCGGCATCGAGCACCGCCAGACCGACGAGGTGGTGCAGTGCCTGAAGATCATCAGCCGCCCCGGCTGCGAGAAGATCGTCCGCTACGCGTTCGAATACGCCCAGGCGCACGGCCGCAAGAAGGTGACCTGCTTCACGAAGGACAACATCATGAAGCTCACCGACGGCCTGTTCCACAAGGTCTTCGACGAGATCGGCGCCGAATACCCGACGCTCGAGAAGGAGCACTGGATCGTCGACATCGGGGCGGCGAAGCTGGCCGACAATCCCGGGCAGTTCGACGTGATCGTGATGCCGAATCTGTACGGCGACATCCTCTCCGACGTCGCGGCGGAGATCGCCGGATCGGTCGGCCTGGCCGGATCGGCAAACATCGGCGAGCACTGCGCGATGTTCGAGGCGATCCACGGCTCGGCGCCGCGGCGGGCGGGACAGGACGTGGCGAACCCGTCGGGCCTGTTGCTGGGGGGCGTGCAGATGCTCGTGCACGTCGGCCAGCCGGACGTGGCCGAGCGGGTCCACAATGCCTGGCTGAAGACCATCGAGGATGGCGTGCACACCTACGACATCTATACGGAGGGTGTCTCGACGCGAAAGGTAGGCACCCAGGAGTTCGCAGCCGAGGTCGTGGCCCGGCTCGGCCAGCGGCCGAGCACGCTGCGGGCCGCTGACTACGCCCAGCGGCCGACGATGCGGCTCCCGACCTGGACCCGCCGGCCTCCCGCGCGGAAGGAGACGGTCGGGATCGACGTGTTCGTCCATGCCCCGGGCGTCAAGGCCGAGGACCTGGCGGAGCGGATGAAGCAGTGCGTGTTCGGCGGCTACGACCTGGCGATGATCACCAACCGCGGCGTGAAGGTCTGGCCGGGCGGGCTGCCCGAGACCTTCTGCACCGACCATTGGCGGTGCCGCTACCTCGCGGAAACCGGCAAGCAGATCAATCACGCCATGATCGCGGAGCTGCTCGGCCGGCTCGCCAAGGCGGGGATCGACTTCATCAAGACCGAGAACCTGTGCACGTTCGACGGCGAGCCCGGCTATTCGCTGGGGCAGGGCCAATAACCCGCCGCGGCCCGACCGCGGCCGGCTGGCATACGCATGGCCCGGCGACCGACGGGGCGCACGCGGCTCACGCGTCGCGGCTCACCCGGGCAATGGCCGTTGACTCGCTTGCGGAACTGCCATTGGCCGGATTATCGCGGCAGGGCCGTCAGCGTGGCGTAGCACTCGGCCAGCGCATGGGTCGAACAGACAGCCTTTGAGCCACCGCGCCGCGGCTGGGCAAGTCGGCGGTAACAGGCCAGCGCGGCGGCGTGATTCGGCAATTGGTCAACGATCGCCGTCACCAGCGCCGAGGTGTCGAAAAAGACCTTCATCGGCGTGAACGCCGGACGTTCCGCGCCCGCGATTCCCGCTCCTGCCGCACAAACGCAGCAATGTCGAGGTCGGTGGCCTGGGGCCCATGGTGCACGAGCACGCCCTCGCGGTTGACAAGGGCGGGTCCGCGGTCGGCGGGGCGGATGATCACGCCGTCGCTCGTGGGCTCGATTTCGAGTTCGCTTCCCGGGGCGAGGTGAAACTGATCGCGAAGCGACTTGGGCACGACGAGCCGACCGGCAGCATCAATGGTAGTTCTCATGCCACAATGGTAATGAGGGTGGCATTGTGGGGCAACGGTCAGCCGGGAGCGATTCCCTCACGCTGCCTACGGCCTCACGTCGGCCGACGTCGACCTTCTCCAGGCATCCATGCCCTCCGCTCACTCGGAGGTGCCTGCGCTCTCGCCCTCCGGGCTTCGCTGGTCACCTACGCCGGCTCGCTGGACACGGGCAACCCCTCACGGACTCAACCACCAAGAACGTCATCTCCAACGTGCTCCCGGTAGTATGCTCTCCATGAACGCAGCTCCTCGCCATGTCTACGTCCACGTGCCGTTTTGTCGGCACCGCTGCGGCTATTGTGACTTCGCGCTCGTGGCGGGCCGCGACGACCTCATCGACCGCTACTTCGCGGCGCTCGAGCGGGAGTTGGAACGGGTCCCGTTGGCCTTGACCGGAGATTCTGCATGTCTGAAGCCAGCCACGCTGTACGTCGGCGGCGGCACGCCCTCGCACCTCGGGCCCGACGGCCTGCGGCGGCTGTTCGCCGTGCTCCGCGGAAGGCTCATGATCGAGGCCGGGGCCGAGGTCACGGTGGAGGCTAATCCGCTCGATGTCACGGACGCGTTCGTGGCAGCGACGCGGGAGTGCGGCGTGACCCGCGTGAGCCTCGGCGGCCAGTCACTCGACGCGGCCACGCTCCGCGGGCTCGACCGCGACCATGGGCCCGACGACGTGCGGACGGCCGTCGGCCGGCTGCTCGACGCCGGCCTGGCCGTGAACCTCGACCTGATGACGGCGGCGCCGGGGCAGTCGCTCGCCGCCGTCGAGCGTGATCTCGACGCGGCGGTGGCCCTCGGCGTGCAGCATGTGTCGGTGTATTGCCTGACGTGGGAGAAGGGCACGGCGTTCGAGGCGGCACGCCGCCGGGGCGACCTGCGGCCGGCCGACGAAGGGCTCGAACGGGCGATGTTCGAGACGGCGATCGACCGGCTCGAGGCCGCGGGCCTCGAGCACTACGAGGTCTCGAACTTCGCCCTGCCCGGGTATCGCTGCCGGCACAACGAGGCCTACTGGGACTGCCGACCGTGGGAGGCGTTTGGACCTGGTGCCGCCCGGTTCGATGGTCGGACCCGGATCACGAACCACCGCAGCCCGACGACCTGGATGCAGGGCGTGCTCGCCGCTGGCGAGTGCGTCGGTGACGTGGATGCCATGAGCGACGAGGCCGCGGCCCGCGAGCGGCTCGTCGTCGGCCTGCGGCGGCGGGACGGCGTCGAGCGGGCGGCCTTTCGCGCGGCGAGCGGGTGCGACATCGATGTGCTGGCCGGCGCCGCGATCGCCGGCTGGGTCGCGCAGGGCCTGGCGACCGACGACGGGGAGGTGGTGCGGTTGACGCGAGAGGGGCTGCTCGTCTCCGACGCCTTGTGGGCGGCAATTCTCGCCCCGGCCTGAGCGGCCGCACTTGTGGCGGCGGCGGCGGGGCGGCCACAATCTCCCCCGTCCGGCGGAACTGCCGCCCCCAAGCCATCGCGAGACAAACGGAGCGCCATTCATGGACCCGAACCCCTTCCAGTCTCCCGCCCCCGGTCCCTCGGGCCCGGCCCCGACCGGCACGCGGCCCACGGCGCTGCTCGTGTTCGGCATCCTGAACATCGTCTTCGGGGTGCTCGGCCTGTGCGGCACGGCCGCTTCGTCGGCGATGTTCTTCGTCGATCTGCCGCAGGATCCGGAGATGCCCAATCCGGCCCTCGAGCTAATCAAGTCGGACTCGACCTATCGGCTCATCATGCAGACGATGATCGTGCTCGGCTGCCTGGCCTCGCTGACGCTCCTCGTCGGCGGCATCGGCCTGCTGTTCGTCAAGGCCTGGGGCCGCACGCTCTCGATCGGCTATGCCTGGTATGCGATCGTCTCCGTGGTCGCGGGCATGCTCGTCAACTGGCTGTATCTGCTGCAGCCCATGCTGGCTCAGGGCGAGGCGGGGGGCCTGGGACAGGCGGCCGCCATCGGCGGCGCGGTCGGCGGCATGATCAGCGGATGTTTCTCGGTCATCTATCCCGTCGTGCTGTTGATCTTCATGTATCGGCCGGCGGTGCGGGCCGCATTCGGACCGCCGCCGGAGTTCGCCTGATGCCCGATCCCGAGGAGCGGCTCCCCTGGCCTCCCGACGCGGGGGGCGGCAACCCGTATGCCCCGCCCCTGGCGCAGGGGCCGGCCGCCGGCGGCGTGCCGGCCGCGGTGCCACCCGGTGGCGGCATGGTGCGGCACGTCATGCCCGTCGCGATCCTGATGCTCGTGCAGGGCGGGCTCGAGCTGCTCATGGCGGTCCTGTTCATCGGCCTCGCCGGGGCCGCGCCCTTCATGTTCCCGGACATGCCCGGTGATGGCGGCGCGGCCCGGGAGCTCGGCCGGGCCGCACCGCCCGTGCCCCTCACGACGATGCTGGTCGTCGTCTACGGCGCGATGGGGGCGGGGGGGCTGATCGCCGGCGTGCTGCACATCGTGGCGGGCGTTTTCGGCCTCCGGTTCCGGCGGCGAACGCTGGGGATCGTGGCCCTGAGCGCGGGCCTCGTCAGCCTGTCCACCTGCTACTGCGCGCCGACGGCGATCGGGCTGTTCGTCTACGGGCTCGTCACCTACTCCAACCCCCAGGTCCGGGCGGCCTTCGCGTTGGGCGACGCGGGCGCGACCGCGGCCGAGGTCCGGGCCCGCTTCGGCTGCTGAATGCCGTCCGATGGCCGTTTACAATCCGACTCTCCTGGCCGTTTCACCGCCCGCGATCGTCGCATGCCTGCCTCGCAGTCGCCGCTTGACACCACGCTCCGGGTCGTAAGCCCTGAGAACATCGCCTTCGATTTCCGGCTCGCGGGACCGGCCTGGCGGGTGGTCGCGTTCACGATCGATTTCCTCGTGATCGTCGTCGTCGGCATCGCGCTGTTCGTGCCCTTCGCGGTGGCCGGCGTCATCGGGCAGGCGTTCTTCGGCGTCTTCCTCGTGGCACTGTTCTTCCTCTGGTGGGGCTACGGCGCCGCGCTCGAGACCTTCAACAACGGCCAGACGCTGGGCAAGCTGGCCCTCGGACTGCGGACAGTGTCACAGACCGGGCTGTCGATCAACGTCGGACAGGCGATCCTCCGCAACCTCGTGCGGGCGGCCGATCTCTCGCCGCCGTTCTTTCCGGGCCTCGTGGCGATGGCGTTCACACCGCGGCTCCAGCGGCTCGGCGACCTGGCCGCGGGGACGGTGGTCGTGCACGACCGCCGCTGGCGACCGGCGCCCCCGCGGCCCGACGACGGCCTGAACTTCGCCGCCGATCTCGTGCCGCCGGGCTTCCGCCCCGACCCCGTGCTCGCCGAGGCCCTGGCGGAATACGTGGCCCGCCGGCCGATGCTCTCCGCCGCCCGGCGGGACGAACTGGCCGCGCTCGCCGCGGGCCGGCTCTGTGCGGCCTGGGAGATTCTGGCTCCGGTCGATGCCGACGCCCTCGTATGCGCCGTCCACGACCGGGCGCTCGCCGGAGAGCCGGAATGAACGTCGTGCGGCTCATCGAGGAGCGGTCGGCCGACTGGGCGCGGCTGGCGGAAGACGTCGCCTGGCTCCGCAGTCGGGCCGGGCGGCGGGTCGAGGCCGGGCGGGCCGCCGCCTTCGCCCGCCGCTACCGCGCGGCCTGCAGCGACCTGGCCCTCGCCCGGGCGCTGCGGTTTCCCCCCGCCACCCGCGAGCACCTCCAGCAGCTCGTGGCCGATGCCCACACGCAGCTCTACCGTATCGAGTCGTTCAGCCTCGTCGGCTGGCTGCAGTCGCTCGTCATGGACGTGCCGCGGCGGGTGGTCGCCGATCCCTGCTTCTGGATCGCATTGGTGCTGTTCTGGTCGGTGTTCCTCGGCTCGCTGGCCGCGGCCGCCACCCGGCCGAAGTACGCCGCCGAGGTGGCCGGCGAGGGCACGCTGGCGAAGATGGAGGAGATGTATTCCGAGAAGCCCGGCAGCGGCCGGTTCGACGATGGGCGGGCGGTGATGGCCGGATTCTACGTGTTCAACAACGCGGGCATCGGCCTGCGGTGCTTCGCCGGCGGCATCCTCTGCGGTGTCGGCAGTTTGGCTGTGCTCGCCTTCAACGCGCTCTTTCTGGGGGCGATCTTCGGCCACATGCTCGTCTCGCCGCAGGCCGGCAACTTCACCGAGTTTGTCACGGCCCACGGCCCCTTCGAGCTGACCGCGGTCGTGCTCTCGGCGGCGGCCGGTCTGCGGCTCGGCTGGTCGATCCTCGACACCCGGGGGCGGAGCCGGATGGCGGCCTTGCGGCATGCGGTGCCCGAGGCGCTCGAGATCGTCGGCCTGGCGACGGTGCTCTTCTTCCTGGCGGCCTTCATCGAGGGCTTCGTTTCGCCCGCGGCGCTGCCCTACGCGGTGAAGGCCGGCGTGGCGATCCTCACCGCCGCCCTGCTCGTCGCCTACCTGCTCCTCCCCACGCTCCTCGCCGGGGGGCCGCGGCATGCGGATTGACCGGCTCCAGATCGCCGTCCGGCCGCGGGGCGTTCTCGAATGCCTCGACCTCGCGCTCGTGGTCTGCGGCCGCCGTCCACTGGGCGTGGCCGTGGCGGCCGCCATCGGCGTGCTGCCCATGATCCTCCTCAACCGCGCGGTGTTCGCCGGGGCGCCGGAGGACGACGAATCGGTGCTCGCGCTGGCGGTTGCGCTGACGCTGGAGATGCCCTGGGCGACCGCGCCCCTGACGTTGTTCCTCGGGCAGGCAGTGTTCAGCGACCGGTTCACGGCCGCCTCCTGGCGGGAGTGCCTGCGGGCCTTCGCCGGGGCGATCTGGCCGCTCCTGCTCTTCCAGGGCTTCTGCCGCGGCGGCAGCCTGGTCATGTGCTTCGCGGCCCCGTTCTTCTTTCCGGTCGCCTACTATCTCGGCCCGGTGATCCTGCTCGAGCGGGGCCGCACCAGCGCCATCGCCGGCCGATGCCTCCAGCTCACACGGGCCGCCCTCGGCCAGATCATGCTGCTGATCGTCATCGACGCCGCCCTGCTCGGCTGCGGCTGGCTGGCGGGCGTCGTGTTCCTCGAATCGTTCACGGTGCTGTGGCGGGGAGGCACGCTGTGGGACGTGGCGCAGGCGGCTTTCGATCCGTACGGCGAGGCGGGCGACGTGGCTACCGCGGCGGTGCGGGCGGTCGTCTCCTGGCCGAGCCAGCTCGCCTTCTGGAATGCGGCCTGCCTCGTGGCCGTGTTCCGGTTCTTCACCTACCTCGATGCCCGGATCCGCCACGAGGGCTGGGACGTGGAACTGAAGTTCCGCGCGCCGGCCACCTATGCGGGCCTGCGGCCGGGACAGTCCGTGGTGGCGGCGCTGGCCGCGATCTGCCTCGTGGCCTGGGGCGGCGTGGCCCGCGCTGCCCCGGCAGCCGACGGTGCCGACGCCGCGGCCCGGGCCGCGGTCGTGAAGCAGAGGTTCCCCTGGTACGACGCCCAGGCCGACGCCTATCGGCCGATGGTGATGGTCGTACCGGAGCAGGCCGCGGCGCCGTCGCTGCCGCGGATGGAGGGGCTCGGTGCGATCGCCAAGGTGGTGATGATCGCCGGTCTGGCGGCGGTCGTGGTGGCCGCAGTCTGGCTGCTCGTGCGGTATGGCCTCGACCTCCGGCGTGGCGACCGCAGGCAGGAGGCGCCGGCCGCCGCCGTGCTCGGCGCGGAGGCGCTCGAGGCCCTGCCCGAAGCGGCGCGACGGCACGACGGGGACCTGCTGGCCGAGGCGGCCCGGCTCGCCGCCGCCGGCGACCATGCGGCCGCGATGGTGCTATTCCACGGCTGGCAGCTCGTGCAGCTCCACGGCCGGGGCGTGATCGAACTGGCCCGCGGCAAGACCACCCGCCGCTACGCCTCCGAGGTGGCCGCGGCGGCGCCGGAGATCGCCGACCTGTTCCGCCGTTCGAACCGGCTCTTCGAGGACGCCCTCTTCGGCCGGCTACCCGTCTCCGCCGCCGCGTTCGCCGCCGTCTGGGATCGGCGGCACGAGTTCACGGCCGCGGGTTCGCGGGAGGCCGGCGCATGATTCGCGATCGGTCGTCGGTGGTGGTGGGCCGCCTCGCGGGCGGCATGAGCTGCGTCGCTGGCGAAGGTCCGCCACGCTCCGCATCCTCACGCCGACCCGCTCGGCTCCTCCATACGGGCAGCGATCGG
>JBIJCJ010000176.1:0-7168 GCA_044344765.1 Pirellulales bacterium
GCAGCCCGAAAAACGATTTGCTGCACTGACGTTCCATGACCGACGTTCCGTGGTTCGACTGGTATCAGAGCCTCGCCAAGCCGTCGTGGACTCCCGCGCCGCGGACGATCGGCCTCATCTGGCAGATCCTCTATCCCGTCATCATCGCGACCTTTGGTTTCGTGTTCGTCCAGGCCGGGCGTGGGCGGCTTCCGCCGATCGTAGCCCTTCCATTCGCGGCCCTCGGCCTGCGGGGGTTTGGGACGTTGCCGGCGGAGAGCCTGGCGAGCCTGGGCGCGGCGCCCCGGATCGGCGAACATCAGAGCCAATGCATCGTGCCCCTCTTTGCCGTGCACGCTTCTTCAGGTCGCAGTGCATATCCAAGGATCCCCAGGAGAACGCGAAGATGAGACTCATCCGGCCGATCCACGCCCTGCTCGTCGCGGCGCTGCCTGTGGGGCTGCTCACCGCGACGCCGGCCTCCGCCTGCACCCGCTGCCTGCGGGTCTTCAATGACGGCACCGCGATCGTGGCGCGGTCGATGGACTGGGTGGAGGATCCCGGGTCGGAGATCTGGGTCTTTCCGCGGGGCATGAAACGCAGCGGCAACGCCGGCCCGACGAGCCTCGCGTGGACGAGCCGGTTCGGCTCCGTGGGAGTGAGCTTTTACGGCGTGGCGACCGTCGACGGCATGAACGAGAAGGGACTCGTCGCCAATGTGCTCTACCTCGCCGAGAGCGACTACGGAAAGAGCGTGGCGGGGCGGCCCGACATGTCGATCGGCGGCTGGGCGCAGTATGTGCTCGACCACTACGCCACGGTCGCGGAGGCGGTGGCCGCCCTCGAGAAGGAGCCCTTCACGATCGTGGCCCCGATCCTGCCCAACGGCGAGCCGGGCGTGGGCCATCTCGCGATCTCCGACCCGGCGGGCGACTCGGCGATCTTCGAATACATCGGCGGCCGGCTGAAGATCCACCATGGCCGGCAGTACACGGTGATGACCAACTCACCGCCGTTCGACGAACAGCTGGCCCTCACCGAGTATTGGAAGGAGATCGGCGGCGACGTGATGCTGCCGGGCACGATCCGGGCGAGCGACCGCTTCGTGCGGGCGAGCTACTACATCAACGCGATCCCGACGCAAGTCTCCGGCTCCCGCGCGATCGCGTCGGTCTTCAGCGTGATCCGAAATGCTTCCGCGCCACTGGGCATCAACACGCCCGGCAAGCCGAACGTGGCCAGCACGATCTGGCGGACGGTGCACGACCAGAAGGATCGCACGCTCTACTTCGACTCCGCGACGAGCCCGACGGTCTTCTGGGTGCCGCTCGAAAAGGTCGATCTCGCGGCCGGTGCGCCGGTGAAACGGCTCGCGCTGAAGGGGGGCGAAACCTACAGCGGCGACGCCTCGGCACACTTGCGTCCGGCCGAGCCCTTCGGATTTCTCGAAGCCAAGCCGAAGTGACATGAAGATCGCCCGCCGCCCGTACCGCGCAGCAGCAGGCACTGGCTGAAGGCGGGCAAACGCAAGGCCGGCGGCCGCCGCCGAAAAGCATCGTAACGTCAGGACGTCGGAGAAACGCTCGTCGAGTGCGGCTTTGCCTTCGGTCGCCAGATCTCGCGACCGGAGGCGGCTTGCCGCTTTTGGGCGTCCTCAAGAATTGCCCTGAGATCACCACCGAACTTCTCCGCGATGCGGCGTCTTGTCCGGTGAATGTCCTCGATGGTCGTATCGCGTTCAGAGCGCGTCTGTGTCATCGGTCAGCAGCTCCTCGGGTGTGCAAATGATGGGCCGCGGCAGGCCACAGCCATCGAGTACGTCAAAGACCCTGGGCAGAATTCTGGCATTCGCGATGTGGGAGCAGTTCCACGTCGACAAATAGTCTACTTGGTGGTGTGCCACCATCGCGATGTGCAGGGCGAGCCGACTTCGGCGTCACCGTCGGCGGCTTCGTCGAGAAAGTACTGGGATGTCACCAGTTCGTAGTTAGGCCGATCAGTCTCCCACCATTGCTCCGCCAAGGACCTACACGCCATGCCCGTATTGCTCCAGACCACACTGCTCTTGATCTGCTCGAACGTGTTCATGACGTTCGCCTGGTACGCCCATCTCAAGGACATGAGCGGCCGGCCGTGGTTCATCGCGGCGCTGGTCAGCTGGGGCGTCGCCCTGGCCGAATACCTGCTGCAGGTGCCCGCCAACCGGATCGGCTACACGACGATGAATCTCGGGCAGCTCAAGATCCTGCAGGAGGTGATCGCGCTCTCGGTGTTCGTACCGTTCGCGGTGCTCTACATGAAGCAGCCCCTGAAGCTCAACTACCTGTGGGCCGCCCTCTGTATCTGCGCGGCGGTCTACTTCGTGTTTCGGGATTCTTGAGCGGCTGCCAGCACCAGCCCTTGGCGATTATCAACGCCGCATCGCCCTGCAGGCGTCGTGGCACTTCCGGCACGGAGTGCCGGCCAGCGAGCCGGATGGGGCTCTTGCCGAAGGTGTCTCGGTCCCAACCGGCACTTTGGTGTTTTCACGGCAGGTGGCGGCTTCGGGCGCCGCCCCTCCGGCCGCGATCGCCATCTCCGCGTATCGCTGGCCCAGTGGCTGGCGGGCCGCGGCATCTATCTCTTGGAGTGCCACGCCTCACGGCGTGCCCAGACCCGCTCCCTCACCAGCCGCTGCGGATGATGAAAACGGCCGCATTTCCAGCAGCATTGGCAACCGGGAATGAGCGTCTGGGTTGGTGCGCGGGGTATTCGATCGAGAAAGGCGAGGGTCTGTCTGACGTCACCTTCGTACCAGCCGAGTTCCTTGTCGGCCCCGACGCCGCCGCTGCCCACACGGGGGGAGTCGTCGCCGCGACGGCGTCGATAGTCGCAAGAACGGGGGTGATCATGCGGGCGGCTTGGCTGCGAGCCAGGCCTTGTAACCGCCCACCATGTCGTGCACACCGCCGCGGCCGAGCTTCTGCAGCAGGCTGGCGGCGATCGCGGAGCGGTAACCACCTTCGCAGTGCACGGCCACAGGCCGGCCGGCCGGAATCTCGCCGATCCGCTCGTCGAGATGCGTGAGCGGAATATTCAGGCTCCCCTCGATATGCCCGGCGGCATGCTCGGCCTCGCTACGCACGTCGATCACGATCGGCGCCGCACCGGCGTCGGGCCGCTTGCCCGCGAGCCACTCCGCGAGGGCCGGCGCGGTGATCCGCTTCGTCCGCTCCACGAGATCCTCGCGGGAAGCCAGGGCATTCATGCCGTCGGCGAGGTAGCCGGCCACGTTGTCGAACCCGATCCGGCCCAGCCGCATTACGGCCTCCTCCTCCCCGCCTTCCTCGGCGATGACCACGATCGGTCTGTCATGAGAGAGCATCGAACCGGCCCACGTCGCGTACTTGCCGCTCAAGGCGATGTTGAGGGCCCCCTTCAGGTGCCCCCCTTCGAAGTCGATACCGTCCCGCACGTCGAGCAACTGGGCACCCGACTTCCTGAGGGCAAGCACCCCGTCGAGAGCGAGGGGCCTGAGCGTCTTCTCCATCGCATCGCCGAGTGACGCCCGCTCCTTACGGTTCAGGATCGCGTCGTGAACGAAGTAGTCCGGCGCCTCCGGCTGGTCGGCCGTGACGATCTTCTTGAACTCTTCGCGGCTCATCGGCTGGAGGGCATAGTTGAACTTCTTCTGTTCGCCAATCGTGGAGACGGTCTCTTTCGACAGGCTCTTGCCGCACATGCTGCCCGCCCCGTGGGATGGGTAGACGAGCGTGGCGTCGGGCAGCATCACGAGCTTGTTCGTGATGCTGTCGTAGAGCATGTCGGCGAGTTCGTCGGCCGTCACGCCGACGCTTGCCAACAGGTCGGGCCGTCCCACGTCGCCGATGAAGAGCGTGTCGCCGGTGAGCACGGCATGCGGGTCCGTGCGGCTCTTCGCCAGGTCATAAACGAGGATCGAGATACCTTCGGGCGTGTGGCCCGGCGTCTCCACGATCTCGAGCTTCACGTCACCGAATTCGATCACATCGCCGTCCTGCAGCTTCACGCACGAGAACTCCGCCTCCGCCCGCCGGCCGAGGTGGATCGTCGCCCCGGCCTTGTCACGAAGTTCGATGTGGCCGGCGATGAAGTCGGCATGGAAGTGCGTGAGGAAGACGTACTTGATCGAGTACCCGCCGGCCTTGGCGTCGGCGAGGTATTGATCGATGTCCCGCTGCGGATCGACCACGGCGGCAGTTTTCGTCTTCTCGTCGGTGATCATGTACGACGCGTGCGACAGACACGCGAGGTAATACTGCTGGATCTTCATGGCGATGTCTCCGCTGGTGGTGTGGGGATGGGCAACCGGGCCGTCACTTGCCGACGGCGGCAGGGAAACCCGCTTTCACGAGCTGCGGATAGCCTGGCTTCAAGGCCCGCACGTCGTACCCAAGGGGTTTGAGCATCTCGGCGGCCTCCATGCAGCGGCCGCCGGCGAGGCAGTAGCAGTAGATGATCCTGTCCTTCGGCAGGATCTTGGCAAGCTCCTGCGGGGGCACGCCGCGTTCGAGCGCGCTCAAGGGCAGCAGGCCGGCACCGGCAAGGTGGCCCTCCTGCCATTCATCCGGCTCGCGGACGTCGATCATCACGGCCTTCTGCTGGGCGACCGCCTGCTTCACGGCATCGAGCGAGTCCTTCGTATGCTCGGCGACCGCGGTGCCTGAGACGGCGCCGAGCACGAGCCCGAGGAAAACGGCCCGCGAGCAGGTGGTAGCCGTGCGGCAGGCCTGGTTCCAGGGCATCCGGGCGATCAGCATCGCCATGCCGCAGGTGTCGGTGACTCCGGCGAACACGAGGCCGCAGCCCACGAAGCCGGCCAGGCCGGCTCCGATCGCCTGCCAATTCACCGGCCCCTCAGGTCCGAAGGCGGCCAACGCCGCACCGATGGCAACGAGCGCCCCAGCGGCGATCCGCACCTGCCGCTCGAGCGACATTACCTTCCGACCGCGGACGACGGGTACGCCGGCAGCCTCGCAGGCGGCCGTGCCCCCTTCGACACTGATCACATCCTTCAGCCCCGCGGCCAGCAGTTTCTCGCAGGCCTTCTGACTGCGGTTGCCCGACTTGCAGACGAAGTACGCGGGCCCGTCGCCGCAGAGAGCCGTCACGGCCTTCGCATCGAGCCGGTCGAGCGGGATGTTGTGGGCGAAATCCACGTGCACTTCGCCGAACTCCGCGGGCGTGCGCACATCGATGAGCGTGACCTTGTCTCCTTTGCGGCGGAGATCAGCGAGCATCGTCGGGGAAATCGTGGCAACCATGGGAACATCCTCCGTGGGTTCAGGGGCGGGACTTCAGATCAATGTGTCGCGAGGAATCGATATGTAGTCGAGGGAATTGGTCTGGAACACTAGCAGGTGCAATCCTAGGCCGACACACCGGTTCGCGGCGACTTCGGTCCGCCGAAGCGAGCCTCGATGCAGGCCATGATGTTGGCGAGGTGGGGCTCGGCGATCGTGTAGTAGACACATCGCCCCTCCTTCTCCACATCGAACAATCCACATCGTTGCATGAGCCGCAGGTGCTCCGAGGCCATATGGCTCGGAATCTCGCAGGCCTCGGCCAATTCCCCTACCGTGTACCTCCCGCCAAGCAGCATCTGCACGATGCGGAGTCGGTGGGGGTCAATCAGTTTTTCTGGCGGAGCTGGGAACGCCGGTCGAAAAGTGCAGCGCAGACGGCAGTTCTGGCGGGCGGGGTTTTGCGCCCGATTTGCAGCCACGATCACCGGACCGTCTACAATCCAGTTGTCGTTCCCCGGTGACGGCCGGGGAGATAACAGCTCGGCGGCGATCTCGCAGTGATCGCGACGGCTGGGGTTCCTCGTAGCAAAGGAGGTGGTCACTTGAAACACGACTGTACCGGAGGGCTGCGCCGATAGCGGCGAGTCGACGGGCCTGCCGTTGATGCAGCCCACCAAATAGTTCCTACGGCTGCCGCCTCCTCGTGGGGCGGCAGTCTTTTTTTATGGCCACGCTGATCCGCTGGATCAGCGTTCGGCGTTTCCGGGCGTCATGGCCCGCGTTCGTATCGAACGTTTCTCGGCGGGGGCGGTGCCTTTGGGCGCCGCGCCTGGGAGAAGCTGGTCGTCAACCTGCGCGGCAGTCGAGCATCGAGGATCAGGTCGCGTCCTGCCGGTCATTCCTCGCTTCGAGCCTGCCCAAGGGCTATGAGCCCCAGCAGGTCAGCGTCGAGGTCATCACGGAGTCCGAGGTGAGCGGCGAGATCGCCGATCGCGCGGGAATCAATCAGGTCTGGGCCGGCATCGAGGCCAAGCGGTGGGATGTCATCATCGCCGAGGAGTCGAGCCGTCTCTATCGCCACCACGGCCGGTCCAAAACCGTTTTTCTTTGCCGCTAGCAATATGCCGATAGTGCCGGTGACTCGAATCCCCAGGCCTGCAGCGACGAGCCTGGCCTGGAGATCGTCCAAAACGATCAAGTCCGCCTGCGATTCGTATGCCAAGGTAATCGCCGCAGTCTCACCGCGGCCGAGTTCAGGGCGGAGCGATGAGCTCTTCGGGTTAGGCTCGGTCTCTATCCAGTCTGCTCCCGTCAGGAACGTCGATAGCGGATGTGCGTCTCCTCCGGCAAGGAGTTCGTCGAGCACTGCTTGGGGCCGCACTACCGATGCGAAGAGTTGGCGTAGCAGGCCGACTTGTCCAATCCGGTCGATCGCTATGAAGGCTGACGTATCAACGATGACGCGCATCTGCGATCGCCTTAACATCCGCCGCAAGTTCATCAGCGGTCTGTTGGAAAACGCTGACGCCATGCTGACCGCACAGGGCGAGGAACTCGGCTCGTGGCACTCCAGCCAGTTCCGCAGCCATGTCTCCCGAGATACGGCCGCACTCAAACATCTTGAGAGCCGCCATGAGCTCAACTACCTGTGGGCCGCCCTCTGCATCTGCGCGGCTGTCTCCTTCGTGTTTCGGGATTCTTGAGCGGCTGCCAGCACCAGCCCTTGGCGATTGTCAACGCCGCATCGCCCGGCATGCGTCGTGGCATTTCTTGCAGGCCGCCGCGCACGCCTTGCAGCAAGGTTCGTCGCCGCACTTCGTGCATTCGGCGGCGCACTGCTCGCACGCCTCCTCGCAGACCTCGCACATCTCCTCGGCCATCGCGGAGTCGTACTCCAAGAGGGCGACGCACGCCCGGCACGTCTC
>JBIJCJ010000178.1:0-7162 GCA_044344765.1 Pirellulales bacterium
GCGATGTTTTGCCTGAAGCCAGCCGGGCCGGGTCAACTCCAGCGGGCGGAGGCCCGCAAGGCAAAAATCGCACGATGCGATGTTTTGCCTGAAGCCAGCAAGGCTCAGGTGGACCGCATGAGGCCTGTCAGGAGGCTGGCAAAATCGGCCGACGGCATGGGCAGCCGCACGAGTTTGCGACGTTCGTCTTCCCGCACCTGGCCATCGAGCCCTTCCTGCTTCGGGCCGACGATGAGCACCGCGGGCACCGTGGCATAGAAGGGGTCGGACGAGAGGGCATTGAACGCCTCCACGGCCGCCAGGCCGAGTTTCTGGGCGCTGATCACGAGCAGGTCGGCCGGCGGCGGCGTGGTGGCGAACCGCGACAGCGCCCGCTGCGGATTCTCCGTGACCAGCACGCGGTAGCCGAGTTTCGCGAAGAATTGCCGCAGCGACTCCTGCGACTTCCCCGCCAGCTCCACGATCATCACGCTGCCTTTGGTCTGGGCGACGGCCGCAGCAGGGGCGCCGGAGTCTGGAGCCGAGGCCGGCGCCGGATCGGCCCCGGCGGCACGGCGGGCGATGATCTGCTCCAAAGCCCGGCGGGCGTCGGCGGCCGTCTGCCAGCGCTCGAGCGGATCGAGGTGCATCATCCGCCCCACGAAGTCCACCACGTCGCGCGGAAGCTGCGCGGCCCGGCCGGCGAGCGGCTGCACGGCCGTGAAGCGACGCGGATCGGACCGCACGTTGCGATCGCGCGACTCGGCGAGGGCGGACACTCCGGCCAGCGTCAGGTAGGCCACGGTGCCGAGGAAGTAAATGTCGCTGCGCACGCTGTCGTCGCGCATCCCGGTGAGCTTCTCCAAGGCGGCGTAGTCGACCGTCCGCGGCTTCTCCATGCGGCTCAGGGACTTGTCGCCCGAGTCGTCCACGCCGGCGAGGCCGAAGTCCACGAGCTTGGCCTGGCCGGTCGCCGAGACGATGACGTTCGACGCCTTCATGTCGCGATGGGTGATGCCACGGCGGTGGGCGTACTCGAGGCCGGTGAGCATCTGCTGGATCAGCTCCAGGGCCCGCGGCAGATCGACGGCCCCGCGGATGCGGACCAGTTCGCGGAGCGTCTGCCCCTCCACGAACTCCATGGTGATGTAGCTCGCCCCCTGCTCCTGGCCGACGTCCTCGATGGCCACGATGTTGGGATGCCGCAGCAGCCGCCCCATCTCCCCTTCGTGTCGAAACGCGGCCTGCTTGTCGGCGTCGTTGGCATAGCGGGTGCGAAGCACCTTGACCGCCAGGATCGTGCCGTCGTCGCGATGCACGGCCCGGAACACGCGGGCGAAGGAGCCGGCGCCGATCTGATACAGCACCTTCGCGCGGCCGTAGAAGAAGCCGGCCCGGTCGCCGCGAACCAGCCGCTCGAGCTGGTAGCCGGTGAGCAGTTCGCGACGGACCAGGGCCGCGCCGAAATCGTAGGCCGGCTGGTCGTGGCCGCCGAACTCGCGCAGGGCGTCGTCGATCCGCGGAGGATCGACGAGTTCGAGCTCGCCGACCAGCTGCGCGAGTTGTTCCGCGGTGACGGGGGTCATGGGGCGGCCGCGGACTCCTGGCTCACGAAATTCTCACAATTCATCGCTCCATGTTCCGGCGATCGCCCCAAGGCTTCAAGTCCCCCCGGCCCACCCGATCGACCAATCTTGCCGGGCCGCCCGGGCTGGCCGCCACCCGTCCCAGGTCTGTACAAGCCCCATCGGAACGGCGCCGCGATCAACCGGATGCTCAAACCAGCCCACGCGGAACCATGCGTCAGACAGTGCAACCACTCCTCCCGCGAGGCCGGCTGGCCGCAGCCTGGGTCGTCATCTGGTCGGTCGCGGGCCCGGCGCAGGCTACCGCGCCGGAGCCGAACGCGCCGACGTGGACCGTGGCCGAGTCCGACGCCGCGCCCCGGGTCGTCACCCACGGCATGTCCCCCGCCGCTCCGCGTCGCGGCGCCACGTGCGAGCAGATCGCGCTCGAGGCCTCCGCGGGCACCGTGCTGCGGCTGCAGACGCCGGTCGGGCCGGCGGCCCTGATCGACGAGTTCGCCGCCGGCGCGTGGATCCGTGCCAACCGGCCCAACATCCGGCTCGGCGCCCGCGTGGTCCTCCCCGACTTCGTGTCGCGAAAGACCGGACGCCCGGTGGAGCTCGTCCTGCCCGGCACGGCCAGCCGCGACACCGACCGCTGGGAGCAGCTGCAGCTCGCCGGGCTCCCGGAGGCCCTCGCCCGCCGCCTCCCAGCCGTGCACCTGGAGCACGGCGCCGGCGGCAGCACTGCCAACGCGGTCGTCACCCATCTCGTGCTCGATCTCTACTCCGCCCCCGGCCGCTACGAGCTGAGCATCGACGACGTCGCCGTCACGGGCGTGGTGCGCCGGGCGCTGCGCGATCCGCAGGTGCGACCGGCCGCGGCCGAAGCGGCGCCGATCGATCCGCCGGCCGGCCTCGCCCGGGGCGTGCTCGAGGTCAACGGCCTGCCGTTCTTTCCGCGCTGTCTCGACCACAACGGCGAGCCGCTGGCCGCCATCGCCGCCCTCGGCTTCAACTGCGTGCGGCTGCCGGAGCCCGCCACCGGCGAACTGCTCGCCGCGGCCCGTGCGGCCGGGCTGTGGGTGATCTGCCCGCCGCCGGCGATTCCCGCCATCGACCAGCGCGATCCCGACTCGGTGCCCGCCCTCCGCAACTGGGACCGCGTGCTGATGTGGGACCTGGGCAGCGGTCTCGCGGAAAGCGACGTCGAGCCGCTCGCGGAACAGGCCCGCCGCATCCGCGCCTGCGACCTGCGTGCCGCGCGGCCGCTGATCGCCGCGGCCGACTCCGGACTGCGGAGCGTGTCGCGGCACGTCGACATGCTCGTCGCCCGGCGGACGGTCCTGGGCACGAGCCTGGAACTGCCTGACTATCTCACCTGGCTCCGCGAACGGCCGCGGCTGGCACGGCCGGGCACGCCGCTGCTGGCCACGCTCTCTACCGAGATCGATCCCCTGGCGGCCCGCCAGGCCGCGGCCCTGTCGGGCGTCGGCGGCCGCGGCCTGGCCGTCGATCCGGAGAGCCTGTGCCTCGCCTCGTTCGCGGCCGTGGCCGCCGGGACGCGGGGCATCCTCTACTCCTCGAGCCGGCGGATCGACGCCGACGACCACGAGGCCCGCCTGCGGGCCGCGGCTTCCCGCGAGATGAACCTGCGGCTGGCAGTGCTCGAGCCGTGGGCGGCCGCGGGCCGGTTCTCCGCGACGGCGCAGACGAGCGACCGCGAGGTGCAGGCGGTGGTGATGGAGGCGGCCCGATCGAGGATGATCATCGTTTGGCGGAGCGTGCAGGGCGCGCAGATCTGCGCCCGGCGGTACGAGGGCGGCCTGCCCAAGGACGACGCGGCGGTCACGATCCTCGTGCCGGGCGTGCCGGAGGCGCACCAGGCGTGGGAGGTCGGCCCCGGCGGACTCAGGCCGCTGCGGCAACGGCGGGCCACCGGCGGCGTGGCCTTGACCCTCGACCACTTCACGTCGCACGCGCTGGTGCTCGTCAGCGGCGAGCCGGCCGTCACGGCCCACGTGCAGGACCGGCTGCGGCAGACGGCGCCGGCCGAACTCGCCTCGGCGCGGACGCTCGCCGGGCTCGTGCTCGCCGACGACGCGGCGTTGCTCGGCAGCCTGCCGCCCCAGGCCCTGGGCAACCTGCCGGTGGCCGCGATGCTCGGCGCCGCGCAGCGCGACGCGCTCGAGGCCGAGGGCCTCGCGGCCGGCGACCCGGCGGCGGCCGTCGGCAAGTTCCGTCGCTGCCTGGCAATCTGCGGACAGTTCGAGCGGCTGGCCTGGGAGCGCGGCGTGCAGGGCACCGGCTCGCTGCTCTCCCTGATGGCCAGCCCGCTGGCCACCTCCGATGCCACGCTCGCGGAGCAGTGGCGGTTCACCGAGGCGCTGGCGGCCGCGGTGCCCGGCGCGGAGCTGCTCACCGGCGGCGGCATGGAGCGGGTCGATGATCTGGCCGGCGGCGGCTGGCGGCACTTCGCCCGGGACGAGGCCGAGATCCGCACCAGCGTCGAGATCGCCCGCGACCGGCGGTTCACCGGCAGCGGCAGCCTGCGGCTCGCGGCCCGGGCCGTGCAGGCCGACGACGCGCCGGTCGTGCTCGAGACGCCGCCGGTGTGGATCACGACGCCACCGTTGGCGGCCCCGGCGGGCAAGCTGCTGGAGATCTCGGCCCGTGTCTGGGTGCCGAAGCCGATCAAGGGGAGCGTCGACGGCCTGCTCGTCTTCGATTCGCTGGGCGGCCCGGCGCTCGCCGAGCGGATCGGCGTCACCCGCGACTGGGCCCGGCTGGCGCTCTACCGCATCGTGCCCGCCGAGGCGGCCGGCGAACCGCTCGTGGTCACCTTCGCACTCACGGGCATGGGCGAGGCGCTGATCGACGACGTCTCGGTGCGGGTGCTCGAGCACGGCGGCGCGGGCCTGGCCGCGACCGCGGTGTCGACCGCGCCGCAGGGCCGGTTCCCGTCGCCGACGGAGCTGCTCGGCGGCCCCGCGACGTCTCCGCCGCCGATGTCCGCGATTCCGCGGCCGACCCCCACGCCCGTGCCGCCCGCCGCCGCGCCGGCGGCGCCGTCGGCGTGGCCCGGCATGAACCTCGAATGGCCCAAGCTGCTGCCCTTCGGCCAGTCGGCCGACGCGCCCCCCGCCGGTGTCGGCGGCGGCACCATCGACCCGTTCAAGCGGGCGCGGGGGGCGGAGCCGCCGGCTCCGTGATCCGTCGGCCGTCGCGGGCGGCACGCCCCCGTGCGTCGAGCTCCACCAGCCGCCGCGTGCACTCCGCCACCAGGGCCCGCTCGTCGAGCGCCGCCACCTCGTCGGCCGAGAGCAGGCGGCCGAACTCCAGGCGGATCCGCCCCGGCCGCGGCCACAGCCGCGTCCGCGGCCAGCACTCGTAGGCCCCCACGATCGCCACCGGCGCGATCGGCACCCGGGCCTTCTTCGCCAGGATCGCGAAGCCGCTTTTGATTTCGCCCATCCGGCCGTCGTGCGTCCGCGTGCCCTCCGGAAACACGATCACCGCCGCGCCATCCTGGAGCCGCTTGATGACCACCTTCATCGCCGCCACCGCCGAGCCCTCGCGGTCGATCGGCACGGCATCGAGCGCCGTGATCACGAAGCCGAACGGCTTGAAGCGGTAGAGCGAACTGCGGGCCATGCTCGACAGCCGGCGGTGGGTGGCCAGACCGAGGAGCAGCGGGTCGAGGTGGCTCTGGTGCGTGGAGAGCACGAGCACGCCGCCGCTGGACGGCAGCGGTTCGTCGCACCGGCTACGAACGCCGAACAGGGCCACGCCGAGCGTGCGCGAAAGGATCCACAGCGCCGAGTAGAGCCAGCGGCCGAACGTCGAATGCCCGCGGGGCCGGGGGCCGTCGGCCAATGCGGGCGGCGGCGCGGTCATGCCGGCCCCCGCGGGCCGCGCCGCGCCTCGATCAGCGCCACGAGCCGATCCACCACCTGCTCCGGGGCGAGGCCGTCGGTCTCGAGGATCACCGCGTCGTCCGCGGCCCGCATGGCGCCGACCGCCCGGCTGCGATCGCCGTCGTCGCGGGCCGCCTGCGAGGCGAGCACGTCGGCGAAGGTCATGCCACTGCCCCGGGCCTGCTCCTCGCGGTGCCGCCGCCGGGCCCGCTCCTCGGGCGAGGCGGTGACGAACACCTTGACCTCGGCGTGCGGAAACACCACCGACCCCTGGTCGCGGCCCTCGGTGACGATGTCGAGGCCCTCCGCCATGCGGCGTTGGATTCGCTTCATGGCGTCGCGGACCGGCGGCGCGTCGGCCACCGGCCGGGTGGCGGCCGTGATCCGCTCGGTGCGGATCTCGGTCGAGACGTCGCGGCCGTCGACCAGCACGCGGCCGCCGCGAAACTCGATCCGCACCGCCTCCGCCAACGCCGCCATCCGCGCGGAGTCGTCGAGCGGAATGCCGCGTTCCAGCGCCACCAGCGTGATGGCGCGATACATCGCGCCGGTGTCCATGTAGCACCAGCCCAGGCGGGCCGCGAGCGCCCGCGCCGCCGAACTCTTGCCCGCGCCGGCGGGCCCGTCGAGCGTGATGATCATGCCGGGAAATCCAGGTGCAGCCGCAGCCACTCGTACCGCCGTAGAGACACTACGATCGACCGCCCCGCGACCGCAACCGCCACGTCGTCGCGCGGCCGCCCCGCGAAGTCGCAGGCCTGCACGGCCCGGGGCTCCCGCGCCCACTCGATCCGCACCTCCCCGGCGCGGCCCGCCACCTCGAGCAGATCGACCACGGCCCGCACGCCGCCGGCATCGGGGCCGATGGGGCCGGCCAGCAGCCTGACGTTGGCCGGCGCGGCCACCGGGTCGGGGGCGGCTCCCGCGAGAAGCCGCAGCGACTCATCCCACGGTCGCGCCAGGCCGATGCCCACCGCGAGCCGCCGGGTGGCGGTCGTGGCGGCGCCGCCCAGGAGAATGGTGTCGAGCACGTGCGAACTCGAGTGGACGTGCCAGGGCAGACCACCGGTGAGGATCTCCACGTCGTCGGCATCA
Organism: Pirellulales bacterium; assembly: GCA_044344765.1. Classification (GTDB taxonomy): domain Bacteria; phylum Planctomycetota; class Planctomycetia; order Pirellulales; family UBA1268; genus QWPN01. The sequence goes on from JBIJCJ010000178.1 coordinate 6,557, forward strand.
CCGCCGCGGCCGCTGTTCCGCAGGGCGACGAAGTGCGGGGCGGTGAACCGTGTCCGCGTGGTGACGACGGCCTGCGTGAGCAGGCTGCGGAGGATCTCGACGTCCTCGTTCTCGTGCCAGGCGAAGCGGCAGGCGACGTGCTCCTCGAAGAGCGGGCCGCCGGCCGCGCGGTCGAGGCGGATGTCGAGGTCGAGCACGGCCAGGGGCAGGCCGGGCACGAGCGTCATCCGTTGGACGAACTCGCCCGCGTCCCGCCCGTCGGCCGCGAGCAGGCGGCCGCGGCTCTCGATGCAGTCGTCGCCCGCCGCGGTCTTGACGCGGGCCACGGCCTCGGCCCGCATCCGGCCGTGCTCGGCCCGATCCTCCGCCGACTCCCAGAGCTCGCGGCCCGCCGGCGCGGGCCGCGTGGTGCGCAGGGAGAGCTGTTGCGAGATCCGGTTGGAGCGGTCAGCGGGCCGCCGCAGCGACAGCAGGCCGCCGGTCTGCGGGTGGGCCTGGAGGCGAATCAGGCCGTTGTCGAGGACCAGCCCGGCACCGGCGTCGCGCCGCGACCAGGGCCACCGCCCAGCAGGGCGGGCGGCGAGCGGCGGCGGGGCGGCGGGGCGA
>JBIJCJ010000180.1:0-7109 GCA_044344765.1 Pirellulales bacterium
CGCGCGTCCGGCGATGGGGCATGGGCCACCCCACGCCGGGTTGGGCGAGTGAACGCTCGCCTTCAGCCCGCGGATCGCGAGACGCTACACTCCTCCCCATGCCCCACACGATCGTCATCTTCGGCGCCTCCGGCGACCTCACGAGCCGCAAGCTCGTGCCGGCCCTCTACAACCTCATGCGGGCCGGCTCCCTCCCGCCCGACACCCGGATCGTCGGCTTCTCGCGGACGACGATGAGCGACGCCGAGTGGCGGGCGAGCCTCCGCGAGACCACCGCGAAGCACTGCGACTGCGGGCCGCTCGACGACGCGTCGTGGGACGCGTTCGCCGCGCGGATCCACTACCAGCCGGGCGACATCGGCAAGGCGGAGGATTTCCACCGGCTCGCCGCCCGGCTCGACGAGTTCGAGGCGGGAGAGCCATCCACGCGGGTCTACTACCTGGCCACCGCGCCGCAGTTCTACGAGCCCGTGGTCACGGCCCTCGGCGGCCACGGCATGGCCGTCGAGACCCACGGTCCGCGGCGGATCGTCGTGGAAAAACCGTTCGGCACCGACCTGACCACGGCCCGGGCCCTCAACGACCACCTGCACACGGTGTTCCACGAGAGCCAGGTGTTCCGCATCGACCACTACCTCGGCAAGGAGTCGGTGCAGAACATCCTCGCCCTGCGGTTCGCCAACACGATCTTCGAGCCGGTCTGGAACCGCCGCTACATCGACCACGTGCAGATCACGGTCGCCGAGGAGGTGCAGGTCGGCCGCCGCGGCGCCTATTACGACACGGCCGGCGTGCTCCGCGACATGTTTCAGAACCATCTCCTGCAGCTGCTCATGGTGACGGCCATGGAGGCCCCGGTGCGGTTCGAGGCCACGGCCGTCCGCAACGAGAAGGTGAAGGTGCTGGAGGCGATCCGGCCGCTCGACCAGGGCGAGGTGGCGGCGGCCGGCGTCCGCGGCCAGTACCAGGGCTACCTCGCCGAGCCGGGGGTGCCGCCGCACAGCCGCACGGCCACGTTCGGCGCCCTGCGGCTCGAGATCGACAACTGGCGGTGGCAGGGCGTGCCCTTCTACCTGCGCAGCGGCAAGGCGATGAGCTGCCGGACCACGCAGATCGTGATCGGCTTCCGCCAGCCGCCGCTCGAACTCTTCGCCGCGGGCCGCCGCACGTTCCACCGCGAGGCCAACCGGCTCGTGATCCAGATCCAGCCCGCCGAGGGCATCCAGCTGCACTTCCACACCAAGGTGCCCGGCGAGGGCATGCGGCTGCGGCTCACGGATCTCGAGTTCAGCTACTCCCGGGAGTTCGAGGGCCGGCTCCCGGAGGCCTACGAACCGCTCCTGCTCGACGTGCTCGACGGCGACGCCAGCCTCTTCGCCCGGGCCGACGAGGTGGAGAAGTCGTGGGAGATCATCGACCCCTTCGTGCGGGCCTGGGCATCGGCCGACATGCCGCCGCCCGAGTCGTACGAGCCGGGCGCGTGGGGCCCGATGGCGAGCGTCGAGTGGATGGCGGCCCAGGGGCGGACATGGTTCGACATGTGCCCGGTGCTGACGTGAGCGGCGGGGCCACGACCGCAGAAAAAGGTGACAGTCACCTTTTCCAGGGCGAGAAAAGGTGGCTGTCACCTTTTTCCGGCCCGGTCATCGGCACCCTGGCCCTCGCCTCACCCGTCGTGCAGGCGGCCCTCTCGGGCTACAGCGATCGGGCGATGCGGGTGCTGGCGCGGCGGCATGGCGCGGCCTACGCGCTCGGCGAAGTGCTCCTCGACCAGTTCGTGGCCACCGTCGGCACCAACCGCCGCAACCTCGCCCGGCTGGCCGTGGCGGCCGAGGAGCATCCCGTCGGCGGCCAGCTGATGGGCGCGAACCCCGACGACTTCGCACCGGCCGCGCGGCGGCTGGTGGCCGAGGGCTACGACGTCATCGACATCAACTTCGGCTGCCCCGTGAAGAAGGTCCTCGGCCGGTGCCGCGGCGGCTACCTGCTCTCGCAGCCCGACACGGCCCTCGAGATCGTGGGGCGCGTCCGCGACGCCGTGCCGCCGCACGTGCCGGTGACGCTCAAGATGCGCCGCGGCCTCGACGACTCGGCCGCGAGTCGCGACAACTTCTGGACGATCTTCGACGGCGCCTTCGCCCGCGGTGCGGCGGCGATCACGGTCCACGGCCGCACCGTGCAGCAGAAGTACGTCGGCCCGAGCGACTGGGAGTTTCTCGCGGCGGTGAAGCGGCACGCCGGCGACCGCGTCGTGATCGGCTCGGGCGACCTGTTCTCGGCGGCGGCCTGCGTGGCGATGCTCGAGCGGACGGGCGTGGACGGCGTGAGCATCGCTCGGGGCGCGATCGGCAACCCGTGGATCTTCCGCCAGACCCTCGCCCTGCTGGCCGGCGCGCCGGCCCTGCCGCCCCCCACGATCCACGAGCAGCGGGAGGTGCTTCGCGAGCACTGGGCCCTCTCCATGGAGCTCCACGGCGAGGCCGTGGCCGGCCGCAGCATGCGGAAGTTCGCCATCAAGTACGCCCGCATCCACCCCGACCACCTCGCCGTCCGCGACGCCTTCATCGCCGTGAAGGTCAACACCGACTGGCAGACCGTGCTCGAACGTTTTTACGCGGCCGACGGCCCCGGCCGCGACCCCGCCGCCGACGTGGACGAGGTCACTGATTGCGAAGCCTGAAGAGCTCGGTACAGCGTTGATCTGGGCCGCGCAAGCGACGGGATCGGTGCGAGGATCGCGAGCGTGCCGGCGCCCCGCCGCAGCGAGCGAACTCGTACCGTCCCGGAGCGAATCCGGGTACAACTCCTGAACTGCCCCGTCGTCCTGGAATATCGAATCCCATGCCCACCCCCGAACTCCACGCCGTCGTCGTCTCCACCGCGCTCAAGCCCGGCAGCAAGACGCGGACCGCCGCCGACGCGATCGCTGCCCGGCTCGCCGCCGAGGGGCTGTCCATCGACCTCATCGACCTGGCGACCGAGCCGTTGCCCGCCTGCGACGGCTTCGCCTGCTACCAGGACGAGCGGGTGCACGTCATGACCCGCCGCGTACGGGCGGCCGACCTGATCGCGGTCTGCTTCCCGGTCTACAACTACCAGCCCAACGCGGCCGCCAAGAACTTCATCGAGCTCACCAACGACGCCTGGAAGGACAAGGTGGTGACGTTCGTGGCCAACGCCGGCGGCGACCGTTCGTTCCTCGCCCCCCTGCCCCTGGCCAACGCGCTGATGGTGGACCATCGCTGCGTGATCGTGCCGCAGTTCCTCTACCTGCCGCCGGCCGCATTCGACGCGGCGGGCAAGATCACCCTCGACGGCCTGACGGCGGAGCTCTTCGACCAGCAGATCGCCGCCGCACTGCACCTCGCCCGCGCCTGGGCCTCACGCGGCCGGACGTCGGCGTAAGCCGCGTCACCGCGGGTCGGTGACCGTGCCCGCGAAGAGCACCGCCCCGGTGCTCTGGTGCACCACGGCCCAGGCGAACGGCCGGTCGGCCCGCACCTCGAGCGGCTCCTCCTGCGGCGGCAGGGCGCTGCGGACGCCGATCACCACGCCCGTGGCGGCGGCGGCCTCGGTGCCCTCCTCGCCCACGTCCACGTAGCCCTCGTGAACCACGGCCGACACGAACAGGTCGCGGGTGCCGTCGATGCCGGAGAAGTCGGCGACGCCGGATTCGAAGGCCTGCTTCATCCCCATGGACGCGAGCGCCGCGTTGAGCGAGAGCGGCTTGCGGGCCGTCCACTTGGGCACCGCGAGGTTCACCTGCCGCGGCCGCAGCACGCCCGCCTGCCGCCAGCCGGCGAGCGACTTGCCATCGAGGCCGCCGAGGACCGCCGCCAGTCCATCCATGGCGTCGGGCACGATCAGCACCATCGCCAACTGCCCGCCGGCATAGGGAAGCTCGCACAGCGTCACCCCCCGCGGCCCCTCTCCGGCCCTGCCCGCGGTCATCCTTCCCGAGCGGTGCATGAACGGCACGTCAGCCTTCTTACCGGCCGCGAGCGTGAACGGCTCCGGCGCGGTGGCCGCCTTCTCGAACGGCGTCGCCCAGGCGGCCTTCATGTACACGGCGTTCGTGAGCACGAGCCGCGTCAGTGGCGAGAGGACGCCCGGCTTGAGCAGCTCGTCGATCTTCTTCGCCGTGTGGTCGCCGACCCAGCGGTTGATCTCCTGCCGCGCCGGCTCGGTCGCGCCGCCGAAGTCCACGGTCCCCGCCCCGGCGCCGAACTTCTGCTCCAAGAGCCCGGTGAACTCGCCCTCGAGCCGCTTGCCGTGCTGCACCCAGAGCCGATTGGCGACGGCGAGCGCGATCTTCTCACTCCTCACCTGCGACAGCGTCTCCCGTAGCCGCTCCGACGCCGCGGCGATCGCGGCCCGGTCGTCGGGCATGCCCAGCACCCGCGCGATCTCGGCGGCCGTCTCGCCGCGGGCGCCGGCGTGCGTCATCGCCAGCGCCTCCCATACGCTCACGGGCGACACGATCGCGTTGCCGGCGCCGCTCGCGCGAACGAGCTCCCACGCCATTCCGCCCGTACCGCCGGCTGCCCTGAGCGCCGGGTCAGGCTCCCGTGCCGAAGCGGCGAGCGGGAGGGCAAGCATGATGGCCGTCACCAGGCCGAGCATCCGGATCATGATCTTCCTGCTGGACAAAACCGAAGTCACCCGATCGCAACCGGCGGAAGATACTCGTGAGGCGCACGACATGACAGGGGCTCCGTGTGGTGAACAGACGACGTTCCGGTTGGATGCGCCGGCCGCCGAAAAGGTTCCGGGACTGTTGTAGCGGAGGCCTCCGACCGTCGAAATGCGGCCTCCTACCGGGAGCACGTTGTAGTTGACAGTTTTTGGTGGTTGAGTCCGTGAGGGGTTGCCCGTGTCCAGCGAGCCGGCGTAGGTGGCCAGCGAAGCCCGGAGGGCGAGAGCGCAGGCACCTCCGAGTGAGCGGAGGGCATGGATGCCCGGAGCGAACGGCCGGCGAGCGGGCATGGGCAACCCCGAAGCGTGCCCAAGCAAGTGTCACCTATTGGATGCTCCCGGTAGCAAAACGACGGCCGGAGACCGCCGCTCCATTCCACTCAACACCGCCCGGGCCTCGTCCGCCCGGACGCCCGCCTCGATCCAGCGTTCGAGGGCCCACGCCGCGGCCTCGCGAACGATCGACTCGGCGTCGGCCAGGGCGGCGACGAGGGCCGGGAACGCGGCCGGATCCGGTCGATTGCCCAGCGCGATCGCGGCCGATCGCGCGAGCCCATGCCGCTTGGCCCGGAGGAGCGGCGAGCCCTTGAACCGGCGGCGAAACGCCACCTCGTCGAGCCCGAGCAGTTCCACGAGATCGAGCGTCGCCGCGTTGCCCCGCGGCTGAAACGCCGGCTCCGTCGAACCTGGTGCGTGCCGGTTCCACGGACAGACCTCCTGACAGACGTCGCAGCCGAAGACCCAGTCGCCGATTCCGGACCGCAGGTGGGGCGGCACCGGCCCGTGGTCCTCGATCGTCAGCGTGGAGATGCACCTGGTCGCGTCCAGCACCCGCGGCTCCACGAAAGCGTCGGTCGGGCAGGCGTCGAGGCAGGCCGTGCAGGTGCCGCAGTGGTCCACCTCGAGCGGCGTGCTGACGGGCAGGTCGAGATCGGTGAGGAGCGCCGTGAGGAAGAAGGAACTTCCGGCCCGCGGGTCGATGAGCATCGTGTTCTTGCCGATCCAGCCGAGGCCGGCGAGCAGGCCAAAGTCCCGCTCGGCCAGAGGAGCGGAATCGACGACGCCCCGCGTCCGGCAGCCCGGCACCCGATCTTCGAGCCACGCCCCGAGCGCGTTGGCCCGGGCCCGCAGCAGGTCGTGGTAGTCGTCGCCGCGGGCGTAGCCGGCCACCCGCCCCTGCCCCGGCACGTCCGCCGCCGGCGGCTGCGCCGGGTAGTCCGTCGCAAGGACGATCACGCTCCGCGCGTCGGCCAGGAGGTTTTCCGGGTCGCGCCGCAGCGGCTCATGCCGCGTGAGCCACGCCTGCATCACGCCCGCCCGGCCCGCCGCGAGCCAACGCTGAAAGGCGTCGTGGTGCGGCGGAGGCACCGCGGGAGCGATGCCCATCCGCGAGAACCCGAGCCCGACGGCCGCGGCGCGGAGGGCCGTGATCAGCTCGGCGGTGTCGGGCTTCGCCATCGATTGCGACCTTCCGGAAAACTGGGAAACGCGGGATGCGGAGGGAATGCCACCAGGGCCTGGTCAGGCTGGGTCGGCCGCGGGAACTGATATGGACCCATGCGGCGGAGTCGCTATCGTCCCGGCCCGAACCGCTCCCGGGATTGTCTCCGTGGACGCGACGTTTCCCAAGCCTTTTTTCGCGGAGTGCCCGCCGTGTCGACCTCAAGCCCGTGCCGTCGTGACACCACCCGCGTCGCGACCGTCGACCTGCACCTTGCCGCCCATCGATCGTATCTCTGCCTGGCAGTGGCGGCCCTGGCGGCCGTCGCGCTCATGTGCCTCGCCGGCTGTCAGACGGCCCGTGCCCCGATGACCGTGGCGCCGCCCGCCACCGGCATGATCGGACAGCCGGCTCCCTACGGCGTGCAGCCGCAGCCCATGGGGGCGGCCTATCCCGCCGCGCCGCCGATGCCCGGCCCCGCCACGCAGTGGCAGGCTTCGGCCCCGGCGACCCCGGCACCGAACACCTGGTCGTGGGCCCAGCCGCAGCCGACCGCGCCGACGATGCCGACTGCGCCGCAGATGCCGACCGCACCCCAGATGACGATGCCGAGCTCCCAGAGCCTTTCCAACCAGGCACAGCAGTTCGGCAATCAGATGCAGGCCCAGGGGCAGCAGTTCGCCAACCAGATGCAGAACACGGCCAACCAGCAGTGGCAGCAGATGGGGAACCAGGCGCAGCAGCAGGCCAATCAATACATGAACCAGGCCACGCAGCAGGCCAACCAGTACATGAACCAGGCGGGCCAGCAGGCCCAGCAGTATGTCAACGGCGCCCAGCAGCAGGTGACGGCGCAGATGCCCACCGGTCAGGCGCCGGCGGCGAACGCGAGCTGGAATCCGTTCGCCACACCGGCGACGTCGATGCCCCCGGCCCGCGCCACTCCCGCCGTCGTGCCGCGGTACTGACTTCA
>JBIJCJ010000033.1:0-23598 GCA_044344765.1 Pirellulales bacterium
CGGTGCTCAGGAAGTATTGGATCGGGTTCGGGTTGCCGTCGCCTACCGAGGCCCGGCCAAACAGGCCCCAGCCGCGGTCGGGATTGTCGGTGTAGCGGACGAAGTACTGGTCGAATCCGTAGTAGACGAGCCAGGAATCCCAGCGTGTCCGCGGTCCGACAGCAGGAGGACCGTAGCCCGGCTCATAGCCCGGCTCCGGCGGCGTGAACGCAAACCGCAGATCGAGCTGCTCCTGGTGTTTCCAGACACCGCCCACGTGCTGCTGCCCCGGCAGATCGAAGAACATCGTCTTCGCCTTCACTTCGCCGCCGATGATGATCCCTTCATTGAACAGGTCGCCGAACTGCATGAAGTCGGCCGTGCGGTTCTTGGGATCCATGACGAACATCGCCATGCCGCCCCAGTCGCGGGGCGAGACGACGCCGGCGGTGAAGAAGGAGTAGGGCATCCCGAGCAGGAACTGCGGATTAGCGATGAGCGCCTGGTTAACAAACTGATCGGTGCCGTCGCCGCCGGCGAAGACGTCTTGGTCGAAGGAGCCGAGCACGTCTTTCTTGCCGCCGAACACGACCCAGTTTGGCGACAGGGGCTGCGTGAACAGAAAGTTCGTGATGTAAGGCACGCCCGGGTTGTTCGGCCGCGGCGGCAGGAGCGCGGGAAACACCGGCGGCGTGAAGGTGCCCGCCCGCAGTGAGACGTTGCCATACTCGCCATACCACTGCTCGGCCCGCACGAGCAGCCGGCCGTGGGGCAGGCCGCCGAACTTTTCGAGATCGAAGACGGCGTCGTATTCGCTGCGGCCGGTGTACCTGAACACGTCGCCTTGCCCGAGCGGAGGCGGCACGGGCTGATCGATACCGCCCGCCAGCCCGAAGGCGAACTGCGTGATCCGACCACCGAACGTGATGCCCGATTCCTTGGTCGACAGCCAGCGATCGAAGAGGTCGCCAGTGACCGTCTTGGGGCCGAACGCATCGCCACCGTGCTGGGGTGGCCCTACGGCCGCACCGGGCGCTGCCTCGAACGGCGGTGCGGCCGGATCGTCGGGGAGAAGGTCGATGGAATACGGATACGCGAGCCGTTCGGTGACGACCTGCTCGTCGGTGCCGGCAGTTTCCTGGGCACAACTGAACGTCGCCGCTGCCGACAACAGCAGGCCGAGGGTGAGCGAGATGTGGGCACGCGTCATGATTCACTTTCCTTAGAAGACGGCGACGATCTGGGCACGAACGAGCAGGCCGGTCTGGCCCGCCACGAAGCCGGTGCGGTTCTGGCCCGCCGGAGAGCTTTCCAGCCAGGCCGCGTCGAAGGTGAAAAAAAGGTTGTCCTTCCCCGGGAGGAAGAATTGGTTGAAGCCACCGCCGAGTTCGTAGCCCGAGCCGTAGCCGCCGGTGACGTACGACGAGCGGGCGTACAGTTCCGTCGCGCGCGGCACGACGAAATAGCCACCCTTCACGAAGCCGCCGAACGCGGATGTGGATGTGATCGGCAGCGGCCCGGTCCCGTGAAAGTTGAGCAGGTCCTGGAAATAGATCTCCGACGACATGCCGAAGCCGCGGTACTTCAAGGCCCAATCGATCGCTGCCAGCGAGATGTCGTACGACTGCAAGGTGACGCCGGGAGCAAGCGCACCCGGCGTCGTGATGATCGTGCCGTCGGAGAGGCGAACGGGGGAGTTTTCGACGGCGTCGCTCGCCGCCTGGCTCCCGCTGCCGAGCGCGAAGGTGTACGAGCCGCCGAGCCGGACCGCGGCCTTCTTGTGGTGCTGAAGATCGGAGTAGCCGCGGCCGAAGTCACCCCAGGGCTCCCACCAGGCAGATCCGGACCAGGCGAAGCGGTTGTTGAGCTCCTCAGGCAGGAGGTTCAGCGTGTTGAACCCGTTGGACATCATGGCGTGGTAGTAACAGCCGTCGAGCGGCTCGCCCATGAGCCACACGCCCTGGCTCAAGCTGGGGCGGAAGAAGGTGGTGGCCATGGTGCGGTCGGCACTCTGGAGCGGTGCGAACGCGCTCTCGATCCACTCCCGGGAGCCCGGCACCTTCGACTGGCCGACGTACAGTTCGAGAGCCTTGCTGAACCGGTAGCTCAGCCAGAAGGCGCGGAATCCGATCGGCTGGTTGGTGACCGAGTTGTAGTCGATGTTCAGGAGGTACGAGAGCCGGGGCATCAACGCATCGCCCGAGAAGATCAACCGGCCGCGCGGGATGCCGAAGTAGTTGGAGTTGTTGATGGGGATCGGATTGCCCGCACTGTCGGTCCACGAGGGCTCGGCCCGCGCGAACCCGTCGTAACGAAACATGTTTTGGTTGCGGATCCGCAGTGAAAACGGCGTCTCGTCGGGATCGTTCGGCAGGATGGCGAACCCGTTGTCGTAGTCCGCGTGGAACCGGCTGCCGCGCCAGGCGGAGTCGCCGCCAGTGCAGCCAGTGCACGACGATCCCGCGGCGGCGAATTCGGCCTGCCAGTCTTCGGGCACCGGCGGTGGAATCACCTCGCCGGTGATGCCAGCCGGGGCAGGCTCGGCGGCCCGGGCAAGAGGTGCGGTTGCGGGGGCCCAGGCGAGGCAGACGGCGATCGCGAGGCAGCCGCAGGCTGACCTGAAGCCGGGTCGCTGTCGCCACAAAGCAGTCATGGCACGGCACTTTTCTCCATTTTCTGCCAGGGCTCGGACCACCCATGCTCGCGGCAGCATAAGAAGGCCGTGGATCGCGGGGCCCTTGCGCAGACTTCCCCCGGCAAGGAGCACATGCTCCGAGAGTGCTCATCGGCCGATCGTGCCGATTGAGTGAAGAATTCCGGCTCTGCGGACTGTGCCGCCCCCCCGCCGGTTACTCCGGAATCGTCTTCCCGGGCACTGCCTCGTAGGCGTCGGCGTGGAGGACCTGCTCCTTGCCCCGCGTGCCGGGCAGGATTTCGAACCGCGGGTCGAAGTCCACCATCGTCGCTGCGAGTTTGGCCAGAATCGAGACGTCGCCCTCGACCTTCGCCGTGCCGTCCTTGATCTGGGCCTCGAGCGTCTTGGCTCCGGTCATCGTCTGCTCGAGGTCCTTGCGATTGATCGTGAGCGTCAGATCCGGCTTCTCGGCGAGAAAGCCCGGCAGGTTCGTGAGCGTGGCGTTCTCAAGCTCCACCACGAACTTCTCACCGTTGTCGGGCGTGATCAGGTTCATCGTGAACCGCATTCCCTCGGCCTTGCGGCTGTCCATCCGGATGCCGAGGAAGTCGAGGAACAGTTCCGTGCTCATCGCTCTGATCACGTCGGGACCGCTCGACTTGGGCGAGGCACCCTCGGGAACCCCTTCGCGAAGCTCGTAGGCGCCCGCCAGGAAACTGTTGCGCAGGCCGGGGTTCTCCTGCTGGTAGCCGATCTGCTCGAACACGTCGGCGAGCAGATCCTTGGCCACCTGGTTCTTCGGTTCGGCATGCACGAGCTTGTCGAGGATCTCCGAGGCGAGCAGGTATTCCCCCTTGTCGTGCAGCTGCCGGGCCTTGGCCAGGATCTTCTCCGCGCCCCCCATCATCTCGACGTACAGCGGCGCCGAGTCTTCGGGAGAGAGGGGGATGAGTGTCGCCGGGTTGCAGTCCCAGTAGCCGAGGTAGCGATTGACGACCGCGCGGGCGTTGTGCGGCACCGAGCCGTGGTAGCCACGGCAGTCCCACCGCTGCTGGAGGCTTTTCGGCAGATCGTAGACGTTGTGAATCTGGTTGACCGTCACACCCTGGTTGGCCAGGTGGAGCACCTGGTTGTTGAAGTGCGCGTAGAGATCCCGCTGCCCCCGGAGAATCTCCTGGACGCGGTCGTTGCCCCATCGCGGCCAGTGGTGGGCACCAAACATCACCACGGCCTCCTGGCCGAAGCGGTAGAGCGCTTCGTTGATGTACTTCGACCAGTTGAGGGCGTCCCGGACGAGAGCCCCGCGGAGCGTGTAGATGTTGTGCAGCGTGGCGCAAACATTCTCGGCGATCCAGAGGGCCTTCATCTCGGGGATGTAGGTGTTCATTTCCGAGGGAGCCTCGGTGTTGGGCGTGTTCTGGAAGATCATCCGCACGCCGTCCACCTCGATCTCCTCGATATCCTTCTCCACGATGCGGGTTGGCGAGATCAGGCCCGACGTGCCCCGGGAGATCGCGTGACCGAGCCCCTGGGTGACATAGCCATAGGGGCTCACCGGCAGGAGCACGCCGTATTGATAGAAAAGCCGACGGTTCATGGCGTTGCCGGCGAAGACGTTTTCCGAGATCGAGTAGTCCATGAAATCGCGCGGGGCCACAACCTGCACCTTGCCGGCGCGGACGTCGGCCTCATCGACCACGCCGCGCACGCCGCCCCAGTGGTCGCCGTGCGAGTGGGAATAGATGACCGCCGTCACGGGCAGCCCCTCACCCTTGTGCTGCTGAAACAGCTGCCAGGCCGTCCGCATGGCCTCGGCCGTCACGAGGCAATCGAACACGATCCAGCCGGTCTTGCCGCGGACGAAGGTGGTCTGGGCGAGATCGAGACCCCGGACCTGATAGATGCCGGGGATGACCTCGTAGAGGCCGTAGTTGTTGTTGAGCTTGCCGATGCGGTGCATCGAGGGATGGACAGAGTCGAACTCGTCCTTCTGGTCGAGGAATTGAAACCGCGTCATGTCCCAGACGACGTCGCCGGCGTCGGTCTTGATCGTGAGGTCCTTGATCGGGGCGATCAGCCCCTTCCGCTGCTCGTCGAAGTCGCGGGTATCGTCGAACGGCAGGGACTGCCGCGCCTTCCGGAGCACAGCCTTGGTGAATTCGGACGGTGGCTTGCCCTTGGGATGGAAATGACCCGCGGCCGGGGCGACCGGGGCGGGAGCCGCCGTCGCGGCATCGCCATCGAGCATGTTGGCCGCGACGGCGAAGGCGGGAATGCTTTGAACGAACTGGCGTCTGGTAGTCATGGGTCGGCTTTCATTTCCTGGGTGGATTGGGCGGATGTCCGACATGGGTAGTAAGGGGTATGCAGGATGTGAGAGTGTATGGGGGTGATTGGTTGTGTGCCACCATTGCACGGGCCAGACGCAGGCGGTTGCTGCCAAATACCAAAGGAAAGCTGCCCATGTCGGCGCTAGCCGCCAACTCCAGACACTTCTCGGCTCCCCGCATCGCCGGCGCCGCGCTCGTAATCTGGCTCATCATGCTCTGCGTGCTGCCCGACCCTCGGCCGCTTGGCGCACCCGAATGGGCCGTGCGAGCGGCCAGCAGGGCGGGCCGGCTCAGCGAGCCTCAGGCACGGTTCGTGGCGACGGCGGTGTTGCGAGCCGCCGGTGTCGGATGCGTGGGTGTGTTGCTTGCCATCGCGGTCTCGGGTTGGCGGTCGTGGTATGCGACCGCCTGCGTGCTCGCTGGCGGGCCCGTCCTGGCCTTGGTAGCCAAGCGAATCAATTTCGGGGCGATGCCGATCTGGAAGGAACTCGTTTTCATCCTCGTCGTCTCGTTCCTGGGGGCACTTGCGGGCGTGGCCCTGCGGCGGAACTGGGCCGCCCGCGCCGCGCTGGTCGTGGTCACATGCGGGCTGGCAGCGTGGGGTGTGTCGACCCGCGTGTGCGACGACTTGTACGAGGCGTGGCGGGAGACGGCGCGGCACGTGCTCCAGCAGGCGGCCGACGTTCCCGATGGCGACGAGGGATTTCTGCGGCTCCTCGAGATCGCGTTTGCGTATGCCGAGGACAACTCGCACGGTACCGACGCCGTTCTGCCCAACCGGGCGGCGATCCTGGCGCTCGGAAAGATCCTCGGCGACGACAACGTGGCCCGCGTCGGAGGCCGCGATCTTGATCTCGGTCCCGGCGACGGGCGAACCAGGCTCAGGCAGCGGATCCAACTCGGCAACCGCGCCGATCTCTCGCAGCACTTTTGGGTGAGTGCCGCGCTGGCGGTACTCGCCGACGAGCAGCGGTCGTTGGCAGTAGGCCTGTCCAAGGAGGCCATGGATTCGACGCCTGGCGGGTCGGGATTTTCGTTCATCGACATGGCCGCCAACACGGCCGGTATCCGACTCGCGACCGTGGCCACGCGAAACTCGAAGTCGGCGCATGCGATCCAGGCTCGCGTGGCCCGAGGATTGGGCGTGGCCGACCTCTTCCCGTCGATCGCGGAACTTCCCGAGGGCATCTCCCGCGACGAACTGCAGGCGAACTACGGCGGGCTTGGCGGAGCGGAAACGCGGCGGCTGCTCGGCGAGATCGACCGCCGGATCGCGGCCCTGCCTCTCTACCGGTAGCACGGCCTGGTGCAGAAGCACTTGCGACCTCCCGCGGGCTCTTGCGAAAGAGAGTTCAACTCCCCGAGTAGGATCGAGAACAACCGGTGTTTTTCGCTGGAATACGCGGTTTTGTGGCCCAGGGCGACGCAGAATCCGAAGCACGCGGAAGTTCGCAGGGAGTCGCAGGAGGCCGCACGGTGGTGGCGGTAGAATGAGGGCTTTCCATGCTGGCCCGAGGAAACTGTCGTGATTGCGTCCGTCGTCGTCGATGAACTCAAAAAACGATTGGCGGCGGCCTATGGTGACCGGCTGCACGCGGTGGTCCTTTTCGGCTCCGAGGTCCGCGGGGATGCACGGCCGGACAGCGACATCGACGTGCTAGCCGTGCTCGAGACCCTCCCCGGCGACTATGGCGACGAACTGGAGCGGGGACTAGCGGCGGTCTATCCGGTCGCGCTGAAACTGGGCCGCCGCGTGAGCGTGAAACCCCTGGCACGTGAGGAGTATGAACGGGGCGACAGCCCGCTCCTCCGCGAGGTGCGTCGGTCGGGCGTTGCGGCATGAAGGAGTTCATCCGCAGTCAGTGGACGAAGTCGATGCGGTCGATCGCGGCGGCGGAGGCGATCCTCAAGACTGATCCCGACTCGGCCGCATCGAGGGCGTACTATGCGGCATTTCATGGTGTGACCGCGGTCCTCGCGGGACGCGGCATGGAATTCACGAAGCACACGGCAGTGCGGGCGGCCCTGCATCGGGATCTCATTCAGTCTGGTGCGATCTCCGCAGGCCTTGGTCGTGAGTACGACTTCTTGTTGGATCTTCGCGAGACAGCCGACTACGGCGGCGTAGCCGAGGCTTCCCTGGCGAGTGCGAAGAAGGCGATCGAAAAGGCGAGGACGATCTTAGCCGCGCTCGAGCCACTTTTGCCGGAGGGCGTGGCCTGAGAGACGCCACCCATGCGGCACCATGCGAGCCGGTACGTCACCCTGCGTCCGCGTTGGAAGGCTCGTTCGATACAGCGTCGAGACGCTTCGCAAATGGATCAAAGACCGTGAGTCTGCGGAGCATGCACCGCTACCACGAAAAGCCCAGCCAAAATGCCCGTCAGTGAAGCCTGGACAGGCGATGGTACCTAGGGCCGCATCGAAGCGTCGTTCACCGAGAAGAAAGAAGCCCGTCTTGGGTCCTGAACCGAGCGCTGTTCAAGGTCGTGCCAAGACCGTTTCTGAAAGAAGCCGCAGTGTCGTTGAGTCCGCAGAGCGAAGTTCCCGGTTTACCCAGTTTCTGAAGAGCGTGGGCATAACTCCGAGTAATCTGCCACATTTGACCAACGGCGAACTCATGCCAGTCGCTGGGGTCGATTTGGTCCAATGGCATGGATGGCAATACCTTGGGAAGGCTGTTCCTGACGAGGCGCTGGAGAGGCTCTCGCAACACTTCAAGCGGCTTGCCGGCAGCCCACGGCCAGTGTGAGTGGCATTTGCTCCGACTGGGTGCCTTCAGGCATCGCAACAGCAGGCGAGCCCGCCACCCCGGCACCCCACCAGCGAAATCAGGCTACGGCGTCCCGCCGTCCGTAACGATAGATCGCGACATACTGCGGAATGAAGAGCGCGACGATCACCAGACTTTGCCTGTAGTACACCGGGTCGAGGTCATCCCAGGTGATGCTGGGCTGCACGAAGAACGTCCACATGTCCCATGCCACAAACAAGGGCAGAAACACGCGCCACAGGAATGGTCGAGCGATGTCCGCGTTGAAGACGTAGCCGTAGAGCCCGACGACGCCGAGAAACATGAAGATCCAATAAACGACGTCCAAGCCGGCGAACGCACTCGTGAAGTAGGCAGTCGCGACTGCGCATATGGCCTGAAACGCCACAAGGAAGAAATAACACTTCCACCAGCCCGAGACGCGACGCCCGGATGCCTCGGGGATACGGACAATGGCATCGGAGGCGGACTCGGGCTCATCCACATCGATGTAGGCCCGGCAGGCGGAACACTGCTGCGTCGTCCCATTCAGGCCGATCGGAAAAGACGACACCGCACCGCACTCCTCGCAGACAGCACCGATGTGCCTGCCAGCACCGGCGGGTGACCGTCGTGATTGTGCCTGCTCCTCATACGCTCGGATCAGCTGCAGCGCCGGCTCGACGTGCTTGCTGGCGACCCAGATCTTGGGCCGGTGAATCATTGGAAGTGTTCCACCAATCCACATTCCGACGAGAGAGTGATCTTCGACCGCCAGCGCGGGAATGTCGTTTGCCTGGAGCAGTTCCTCGATGACGTGAGCTTCAAGATTGGTCGCCGCGACATAGACGACGACCGCGTCAGGAATTTCCACTCCGAGCCCTCTCTTCACAAGCCGCAGCGCCGCCGACCAGCGGCTCGCTCACCGGGGCGACCCACCGCGCCGGATTGTATCAGCACCGCGAATCGTGGAACGGGCAAGGGGAGATTGTTGTTGTGCATGGTTGCGTTGGCGGCTGACGAAACACGGATGAGGCGGAAGGAGGGCTCGACAGACCTGGCGGAAGCGGAGTGAGGCTGCCCTCAGTGCGGCGCCTCGGGCGGTCGGGTACAAAACGCGTCCGGAATGCCCGGGCTGCTGGACGTGATCCAATTTCGGGGACGCATCACGGGCGTCGCGGGCGGACGGCTTCGGATCCTTCTTCACGATGCCCTACGGTCCCAAACGAGTTCGCTTTTGAAGGCGTCTCAAAATCCGTCTCACTCTCTGCTCGCAGGGGGCCGCAGGAGATCGCAGGACGCGAAACGCCCCGGACCAGAAATCCCCCATAAACACAGCGAGGCAGGAGGTTCTGCGACCTCCCGCCTCATCGTGCGACCTCCTGCGAAAGAGGCATCAGCTCCCCGAGTAGGATCGAGAACAAACGAGGTTTTCCTCGGGAAAACGCAGGTATGTAGCCGAGACCGACGCAAAATCCGACGCACGCGGAACTTGGCAGGAGGTCGCAAGAGGTCGCACCGAGCGACCGCAATCGTTCTTGGTCAAAACGGATTTTCCGAGGGAACGGCCCGCCTGCGGATTCCCTTGGCAGGCGGGTTCGGCACGGTATACGCTTGTGCGTATGGTGACGCTTGCCGAAATCGAATCCGCTGCTGCCGGGCTGTCGCCCGCCGAGAAGCAGGAACTGATGCTCTTCCTGGCCTCGCGACTGCGATCCGAGGGCGCCCCGCTGCCTGAGCCGCGCACGTTCACGCCGGAAGAGATAGCCGGCTGGATCGAGGAAGACGAGGCGGACATGCGCCGGCTGCGGGAGCGGCCGTGAGGCTGTTTCTCGACTCGAGCGTGTTGATCGCTGCGGCCGCTTCGGCCGAGGGTGCCTCTCGGGAGATATTTCGCCGGGCATCGATGCGGGGCTGGCGGCTGATCACGACGCCGTACGCGGTCGCCGAAGTCATCAGGAATCTCGCCGGCTTCCCGGCAACGGTGACGGCCACGTGGCTGCGACTGAGAGACCGACTCGTTCTCGTGGATGATGTCTTGACGATCGACAAGCCGGCTGTGTTTCCGGTCAACAAGGATCGGCCGATCCTTTTCAGTGCTCTAGCGATGGCCGACGTGCTGTTGACCCTCGATCGCGCCGATTTTGGTCGCCTGCTCGGCACTCGGTTCTATGGTCTCGCCATCATGACGCCTGGTTTGTGGCTCCTGCAGGACAGCAAAGCAGGCAGGAAAGGCGCCCCGTAAGCAGGCGGGTAGCGAGGCGGCATATTCGGTGCGGCTCCATGCGAGCCTGTGCGTCACCCCGCGAAGAAAGCTCCCCGAGTAGGATTCGAACCTACAACCTAGCGGTTAACAGCCGCTCGCTCTACCGTTGAGCTATCGGGGATCGTCGCCCGCGAGAATAGCCGATTCCGCCGGCGAAATCGATACGGGTGATTCGTCAGCCGGCGGCCGCGTCATGCCGCTTTTCCAGAAGCACGCTGTTGCCCTTGGCGTTGTATTCGATCCGCGTCATGAACGACTTCATCAGCATCACCCCGCGGCCGCCCGGCATCTCCAGCCGGTCGTCGGCCGTGCAGTCGGGCACCTGGCCGGGGTCGAAGCCGTCCCCCTCGTCGGTGATCCGGATTCGGGCCACTTCCGGGGTCACCTCGCAGGACACGTTCACCCGCTTGGCGGGGTCGAGCTTGTTGCCGTGAACGATGGCGTTGACGATCGCCTCCTCGGCCGCCAGATGGATCGCGAAAATGTCGGACGGCGACCAGCCGTGGACGCCGAGTTGCTCGAGCAGCTCGTCCGTGACCAGGCGGCTCGCCCCGCGCTGGCTGGGGAGGTCGATCTCTCGGTTCCAGATGGATTCGGCGGGGCGTGGTTCCATGGCTATCACCCGCGGCGGCGGCCGGCAGACCGGAGGTCACGCAAAGGCCGCGATCGCCTCCGCCTCTTCGGTGCGGATGTCGAACACCTTGTTGAGCTTCGTGATCTGGAAGACCTCGAGGATCTCGGGCCGAATGTTGCAGAGCTTGAGCCGGCCCTTGTGGGACTTCACCTTCCGGTCGAGCGTGATCAGCTTGCCGAGGGCGGCGCTCGACAGGAACTCGACGCCGGTGAAGTTCAGCAGGATGCTCTTACGGTTTTCCAGCTCGACGAGCGCGAACAGCTCCAGCCCGAGTTCCTGGATCGAGGCCTCGTCGAGGATCTTCCTGTCCTGAAACTTCACGACCGAAACGTCGCCCGTCTTGGCGACGTCGATCCGCCGATGCGTTGTCATGCGGCCCTCGAAACGGAATCCCGGGGAAATCGAGCCGGAAACCATGCAGCCTAGCCGGTCGGTCGGTGGTTTGCCATGCGGGCGGGAATCGGCCGCGCGGCGATCCCCCGGGCGGCCGCAATCGTCCGCTCGCGCTGCCACTTTGGCAGCGGCGAGAACGGGTCGGCGGCCGGCGGCAACGGGCGAAAAGACAGTTTTCTGGCCGAAATCATCGCTCCTGGCGGCCGGTGCCGGTTCTGGCGCGCCACTTGCTCCCACTGCTTGGGCCGCTGCGTTCCCAGCCGAACCGCGGCAGCCGAGCCTTTTCACCATATCCCCGATTCAGACGAGGTTCCCGCATGTCGTCCGCGACCGCCAAGCCTGCCAAGAAGAAGTCGAGCCTCATCCCCCTGGGTGACCGGGTGGTCGTGCAGCGGGAAGAGAGCGAACAGAAGACCGCCGGCGGCATCCTGCTGCCCGATTCCGCCAAGGACAAGCCGGCCCGGGGCACGGTGGTCAGCGTCGGCGAAGGCCGGTTCGACTCCAAGGGCCAGCGGCATGCCCTGCAGGTCAAGCCCGGCGATCGGGTCGTGTTCACGAGCTATGCCGGCGAGCCCTTCAAGATCGGCGACGACGAACTGCTGCTGATGCGCGAGGACGACATCCTCGCGATTCTCGGCTGACCCTGCGGCCGAGCCGCGCGGCGGCCCGGCGTCATCGATTCACGTTTCACACCCTTTCTTCTTCTTTCAGGAGTGATTGAACCATGGCCAAGATGATGGCATTCGACCAGGAGGCCCGCGAGGCGATGCGCCGTGGCGTGGCCAAGCTCGCCCGCGCGGTGAAGGTGACGCTCGGCCCGAAGGGCCGCAACGTGATCCTCCAGAAGAGCTTCGGCTCGCCGACGGTCACCAAGGACGGCGTCACGGTCGCCAAGGAGATCGACCTCGAGGACGTCTACGAGAACATGGGCGCCCGCATGGTGCGCGAGGTGGCCAGCAAGACCAGCGACGTCGCCGGTGACGGCACGACCACGGCGACGGTGCTCGCCGAGGCCGTGTTCAACGAGGGCCTCAAGGCCGTCGTGGCGGGCGTCAACCCGGTGCAGATGAAGGCCGGCATCGAGAAGGCCGTGGCCGACATCGCCGGCAAGCTCAAGGAAATGTCGATCCCGGTGAAGGGCAAGAAGGAGATGGCCCAGGTGGCGTCGATCGCCGCCAACAACGACATGGAGATCGGCGAGCTGCTCGCCGAGGCCATGGACAAGGTAGGCAAGGACGGCGTCATCACCGTGGACGAGGGCAAGAGCCTCAAGACCGAGATCGAGTTCGTCGAGGGCATGCAGTTCGACCGCGGCTACCTCTCGCCCTACTTCGTCACCAACGCCCAGCAGATGCAGTGCGTGCTCGAGGACTGCTACATCCTCGTGTTCGAGAAGAAGATCTCGAGCGTCAAGGACATCGTCCCGATGCTCGAGGCCGTCGTGAACGCCGGCAAGCCGCTGCTGATCGTGTCGGAGGAGGTGGACGGCGAGGCCCTGGCCACGCTCGTCATCAACCGGCTCCGCGGCACCTTCCAGGTGTGCGCGGTGAAGGCTCCGGGCTACGGCGACCGCCGCAAGGCGATGCTCGAGGACATCGCGATCCTCACCGGTGCCACGCCTGTGTTCGAGAACCTCGGCATGAAGCTCGAGAACCTCGGCCTCGCGGAGCTCGGCCGGGCGAAGAAGGTGATCGTCGACAAGGACAACACCACGATCATCGAGGGCGCCGGCAAGAACTCGGAGATCAAGGCCCGGATCGAGCAGATCCGCCGCGAGATCGAAAACTCCACCAGCGACTACGACCGCGAGAAGCTCGAGGAGCGGCTGGCGAAGCTCGCCGGTGGCGTGGCGAAGATCAACGTCGGCGCCGCGACCGAGAGCGAGATGAAGGAGAAGAAGGCCCGCGTCGAGGACGCCCTGCATGCCACGCGGGCGGCCGTCGAGGAAGGCATCCTGCCGGGCGGTGGCGTGGCCCTGCTGCGGGCCAGTTCGCAGGTCAAGCCGAAGGGGCTGTCGGACGACGAGACCGTCGGCTACCAGATCGTGCTCCGGGCGGCCCGGGCCCCGGTGACGATGATCGCCTCGAACGCCGGCCAGGACGGCTCGATCGTCTGCGAGAAGGTGCTCGGCGGCAGCGGCAACTTCGGCTACAACGCCGCCAGCAACGAGTACGAGGATCTCGTCAAGGCGGGCGTGATCGACCCGGCGAAGGTGACGCGGACGGCGCTGCAAAACGCCACCAGCGTCTCGACGTTGCTGCTCACGAGCGACGCCCTGATCGCCGAGAAGCCGAAGGACCAGAAGGCCAAGGGCGGCGGCGCCGGCCACGGCGGCGACCACGACATGTATTGACGACACGCGAAACACGGGCATCGTGCCCGTTTTCGCTTGGGCCGGCGAGGGCACAGGCAAGATGTGCCCTGCCGGCCGGGCGGTCGCAATTCCGGGCGACCGCGGCCGCCGCCGAGTGGCGGCTCGACGAGGCGTCGATCCGAACCACGCCGGGGCGTCAACGGGGGCCTGATTTGTGCTGGCCCGTTAGCTGGTCGAGCGGAACGAAGCCGTCGGTGCCGGGGGGCGTTTCGGCCTTCCCGCATGAGGGGCGGGCCAGCTGACGCCACAGCGTGCGGACCAGCCACAGGCCGGCGGCCACGGCCACGGCGATCGCGATCAGGTCCTGCATGGCGTCACCAGCCGAGGGCGGTGCCGGCCTGGTAGGTGATGAACGCCCCCAGCCAGGCCAGGGCGGTCATGTAGGCGAACGTCACGACCGGCCACACCCAGCTGCCCGTCTCCTTGCCGATCACCGCCAGCGTACTCGCGCACTGCGCGCAGAGGGCGAAGAACACCATCAGCGACAGGGCGACGGGAATCGTGAACACCCGGCGGTCGCTGCCATCCCACGTGGCCGCCTTGAGCCGGCGGACGAGGGCCGTCGCCCCCTCTTCCTCGCCGGGATCCACGTCGCCGAGGTTGTAGATCACGCCCAGCGTGCCGAGCACGACCTCGCGGGCCGGGAAGCTCGCCACCGCCGCGCAGCCGAGTCGCCAGTCCCAGCCGAGGGGCTTCACGACCGGTTCGATCAGCCGCCCCGCCCGCCCCAGAAAACTCTGCCGCAGCGTCTCGCCGCGCTGTTCCGCCTCCGTCAGGTCGGCCGCCGCGGGGAGGACGGGCTGCGGGTAGTTGCCCAGCGCCCAGATCACGACGCTCATCGCCAGGATGAGCGTGCCCGCGTTCTTGAGGAACGACCAGGTGGCCTCGCGGACCCGCTCGGCGACGACCGCCGGCTGCGGCCACCGCCAGCCCGGCAGCTCCATCACGAACGGCTGGGGTGGGCCGCGGAACACCGTCCGCGAGAGCACGCCGGCGACCAGCGCGGCGACGATCACGCCCACCGCATACATGCCGACGAGCACGAGCACCGGCAGCCGCAGCCACGACACGCCGACGGCCACGTTCGGGATGAAGGCGCCGCACATCAGGAGGTAGACCGGCAGCCGGGCCGAGCAGCTCATCAGCGGCGCCACCAGGATCGTGAGCAGGCGGTCGCGCCGGTTCTCGATGGTCCGGGCGGCCATGATGCCGGGGATCGCGCAGGCGAAGCTCGAGAGCAGGGGAATGAACGATTTTCCGCTCAGGCCCGTGGCCACCAGCAGCCGGTCCATGAGGAACGCGGCCCGCGACAGATAGCCACAGCCCTCGAGGATGGCGATGAACAGGAAGAGCAGGGCGATCTGCGGCACGAACACCACCACCCCGCCGACCCCCGCGAGCACGCCGTCGACGATCAGCGAGCGGATCGCCCCCGCCGGCAGGCGGTCCTCCGCCCAGGCCGCGACCGTGTCCATGCCGGCGGAGATCAGGTCCATCAGCGGCGCCGCCAGCTGGAAGATCGACGTGAACAGCGCCACCATCACGGCGATGAACACGATCGTGCCCCAGACGCGATGCGTGAGCCAGCCGTCGATCCGCTCGTCGAGCGGCCGCCGGGCCGGGGCCGATCGCCGCACCACCCCGTCGAGCACGCGGTCGATCCAGGCATAGCGGGCGATCGCCTCGCGGGCGGCCCGGGGCCGGGAGCCATCGATGGCGGCCAGATGGGCGGAGAGGTCCGGGGTTGGCGGCGGCGGCGTCCGGGCCGCGGCGACGATCCGGTCGGCGAGCTCCGCGATCCCGGCCCCGGTCGGCGCCACGACCCGCACGACCGGGCAGCCGAGCCGGGTGGCGAGCGTCGCCTCGTCGATCGCGATCCCCTTCGCGCCGGCGACGTCGGTGAGCGTCAGCGCGATCACCGTCGGCAGGCCGATCTCGAAGGCCTGGGCGGCGAGGTACAGGTTGCGGGCGAGGTTGGTGGCGTCCACGACGACGACCAGGCAGTCGGGCCGCGGCAGGTCCGCCATGCGTCCGTGGAGCACGTCCACGGCGACCTGTTCGTCGGGGCTCTGGGCGGCGAGGCTGTAGGTGCCGGGCAGATCGACGAGGTCGATCTGCACGTCGCGATGCGTGAACCGGCCGACCTTCTCCTCGACGGTCACCCCGGGATAGTTGCCGATCCGCGTCGGGATGCCGGCCAACGCCGAGAACAGCGTGCTCTTGCCGGTGTTCGGGTTGCCGAGCAGGGCCACCGTCAGCCGCGGGCGTCCAGGATCGCGGCCGGATGCGTACACCATGATCACCCGAGGGAGGTGCGGCGGGGTGGAACTCGATCAGGTGTTCGCGACCGCGACTCGTGCCGCCTCGCTGCGCCGCAACGACAGGCGAAAGCCGCGGACTTCCACTTCGAGTGGATCGCCCAGCGGCGCCCGCCCGATCATGCGGATCGGCACGCCCGGCGTCAGGCCCATCTCCAAGAGCCGCAGCGCCACCGCGTCGTCGCCGCCGACGTCGGTGACGGCCGTGGCATGACCCGGCAACAGTTGGTCGAGCGACGCTGGCTGGGGCATCGGAGGCGGGATTCACCTGGGCTGTCGACGAACGTGAGAACACGTCTCAAAACAGTCGCAAGTGTAAAACTGAAACGGTCGCGCGGCAACCGG
This sequence comes from Pirellulales bacterium, assembly GCA_044344765.1. Classification (GTDB taxonomy): domain Bacteria; phylum Planctomycetota; class Planctomycetia; order Pirellulales; family UBA1268; genus QWPN01. Next base: position 16,027 of record JBIJCJ010000033.1, read on the forward strand.
AGCTCGTGATTCGTGAGCGGAACGATGGTGCATGGTCTGTTCGTGACGGGCACCGACACCGACGTCGGTAAGACGGCCGTGTCGGTGGCGATCCTCCGCAGCCTCGTCGCCGCCGGCCGGACCGTCGGCGCGTACAAGCCGGCGGCCAGTGGTGGTGCCGCCGGCGGCGACGCCGCGGCGCTGTGGGCCGCGGCCGGCCGGCCGTTGTCGCTCGCAGCGGTCTGTCCACAGGTCTTTCAGGCGGCCATCGCGCCGCATCTGGCGGCCCGCCTCGAAGGCCGGCAGGTCGACGAGCGACTGCTGCGCACGGGCTTCGAGCCTTGGCGGGCGGCGGGTGGGATCGTGGTGGTCGAAGGGGCGGGGGGACTGTTTTCGCCGCTCGGCGACACGACGCTCAACGTCGATCTGGCCCGCGATCTCCGCCTGCCGCTGGTGATCGTGGATGCCGCGCGGCTGGGCGCGATCGGCCGCACGCTGGGATTGGTGCGGGCGGCGCGGGCCGAGGGGCTCGTGGTGGCCGGGGTCGTGCTCTCGCAGGTCGTGCCACTGACTGGTGCGGTGGAGGATCCGACGACCGCCGCGGGCATCGCCCGCGACAGCCGGGCGGAACTGGCCGCGCGGCTGCCGGGTGTGCCGGTCGGCATGCTCGCCCACGGTGCGGAGCGGATCACGCCGGAGATCGACTGGTCGTCGCTGGCGTGCCCGTCGTGATCCGCGCCGACCGACGGCCGAGCCTCCCCGGCGGCTTCAGGGATCTTGTCGCCCTGCGGCTGATCCTCGCCGCCCACGGCATCAACGCCTCCGGGCCGGCGCGGCGGCGGGGATTCCGCCCGGTGCGTTGATCCCGGGCAGCCAACTTCGTCGATTGCCGCTATTGTGGAGCTGTCTCGGGCGTCCATCTCCTCGGCCCTGGAAGCCCGCAGGAGCCATGCGGTGCCGTTTTGGAGTTGGCCCGTCATGGCTTCAGCGCCCGTCGCGATCGACTTCCCGCCGGCCACGCGTCCCTTCTCGATCAACCGGCTCTACGCCCTCACGATCCTCGCGATCCACGTGCTCGCGCTGCTGGCCTTCGTGCCGTGGTGCTTCAGCTGGATCGGGTTTTGGGCGCTCGTGATCGGGATCCACGTCTTCGGGCAGGGGATCACGATCGGCTACCACCGGCTCCTCACCCACGGCAGCTTCGAGGCCCACCCGTGGGTGGAGCGGACGCTGGCGATCCTCGGGATGTGCTGCCTGGAGGATTCTCCGGCGCGGTGGGTGGCGGTGCACCGGATGCATCACGCCCATTCCGACGAGCAGTCGGACCCGCATTCGCCGCTGGTGACCTTCCTGTGGTCGCACTTCGGGTGGCTGATGGTGAACAACCGCGAAACCCACTCGCTCGACGCGATCGCCACCTACGCGAAGGATCTTCTCCGCGATCCGTTCTACATGCGGCTCGAGAAGCGGCCGTGGATGCTGCTGGCGATCGGGCTCGCGCAGATCCCGGTCTTTTTCCTGGCCGGTGCGGCGATCGGCTGGATCGGCTGGGGGGCGGCCGCGGCGCTGCCGCTGGCGGCGAGCATCGTGGTGTGGGGGGTGTTCGTGCGGATCGTGGCGGTGTGGCACATCACCTGGTCGGTGAACTCGCTGGCGCACCTCTTCGGCTACCGGAATTACGAGACCGGTGAGGGGAGCCGCAACAACTGGTTCGTGGCGCTCCTCACGGTGGGCGAGGGCTGGCACAACAACCACCACGAGGAGCCCTCGGCGGCGAGCGTGCAGCACCGCTGGTGGGAGATCGACATCAGCTACTACGAGATCCGCCTCCTCGAGGCGCTCGGCCTGGCGTGGAACGTCGTGAAGCCGCGGCGCGGCCGCCGCCGGGCGGCGGCCCGCCCGTCCGGCTGAGAATCGTCGTCCTGTCGGCCACGTCTCACGGCCTGACGACGCAGGTGCCGCATGCCGTCACTTGAAGGAGCAGTTCGCGAGCAACGTCAGCGCTTCTGCCTGACAGCGGCTTCTCAATCCGCGCGGCCAGACCCGCGAGATGCCCCAGCCCTCTTCAGCCAGTTTGTGATTGGGCGATTCCTCCACCGACTATTCCGGTCGTCGCCGGCGTGCCCGTCGTGATCCGCGCCGACGCCCGGCCGATTGCCAGCCGGAGCGTCGCCCCCCAGCATCCCGCGGCATCCGGGGTGACGATCCAGTGGGGCATCACGACCACCGACTGATGGACCAGTTCGAAGCCCCCCTCGGACTGGCTCACCGACTGAATCGGGAACGTCCAGACGCCGGCCTCCGCGCCGTTGGTCGCCGCGGCGAACTCCAGCCGGGCCTCGATGTCGAGCCACCCGTCGAGGAGCGACAGGCTCCGGGCCATCGGCAGGTCGAGATGTGTTCCCAGTTCGCCGAGATCCCGCCCTGCCTCGTCGGCGAAGTGGCGGCCCTCGGCCCGGGCCGGCAGGCCGGCGAAGTTGAACTCCACCGCGAGGTGCTGGCGGAAGTCGGGCGGCAGGCCGGTGAGCCGGTAGGCGATCTCGAGCGTCGGCGTGCCCGCGGCCACGGTGATCGACTTGGTGAGCGTGAAGGGGATGCCCCAGGCGTTGCCGGTGCGGGCGAGCGCGACGGTGATCCGGTCGGGGCTGCGGTGGACGTCCGCCAGGTATTCCCCGGCCGCGAAGTCGCCGCGCTCCAGCGCCGTGCCCTCCGCGACCGCCGCCGCGGCCACGTCCACGTCCCAGAAATGATCGACGAGACTCTTCCGCCGCCAGCCGTCGTAGCGGACGAGCCGCTCGAGCCCCTCCTGCTTGAACCGCGCCGCCTGCGACGGGTCGACGATGCTCCTGGCCGCGCCCGGGCCGGCGAGCACCTGGGCATGGTAGGCCTCGGGGCGACGGTCGAGCGTGGCGAGGAGATTGTGCCGCTGGGCGTGGAGGTCGAGTTCGTAGAGCATGCCCCCCTTGGCCGGCGCGAGCCAGGCGTCGAGGGCGTCGTTGGCCAGCCGGATCTCCGGCCGGCCGTCGAAGTCGAAGTCGCCGACGAGGGCGTCGATCTGCGGGCCGGTTCGCCCCTCGGCCCGGTCGGCGGCGGCGTCGGCCGCGATCAGCTCATGGAACACGGCGTTGCGCAGGTGCGGCAGGTAGATGCCGCCGAAGGCGCCGTGCCAGTAGGCACAGTTGCACTGGCCGCGGTAGAGCGCGAGCTCCGCGTCGGCCAGCGCCTGCCGGTCGGTCACGCCCGCCTCCCGCAGCCGGTCGAGCCGGGTGCTCACCGCCATCATCCGGGCATACATCTCGTTGGCCTCGGGATACCGCCGCCGAAAGTTTCGCCACGAGCCGCCGCGGATGAAGCGGGCGACCCCGGCCAGCCGCGGATCCCCCTCGGCCGCCTGTCGGGCCGCGATGCAGGCCAGTTGCGGCTCCGGCGGCAGCACCCACTCGGTCATCTCGCGGTAGCTGCACTCCGGCAGCCAGATCGTGCCGGCAGGGGACTGCTCGCGAACGACCTCCGACGGCAGGCACATCCGGATCCAGCCGGCGTTGTCCTCGAGCAGGCCGAAGAAGCGGTCGAGCCAGCCCTCCTCGTAGCAGCTGCGGTGGGTGTCGGGCCAGGCGCCGAACTTCTCGCCGTCGTCGCCGAACACGGCCAGCGCCCCGGGCCGGCGGCCGGCCAGGAACCGCAGGTGGTCGATCGCGGCCTCGGGCGCCGCGAACGGGATCACGTACCGCAGCCGCTCGCTCACCGGAAACACCGTCAGCGTCGCGCCGTCCCCCTCGGTGAGCCAGTGGCTGTCGAGCTGATCGTCGGCGAGCCCGGCCGCCTTGAAGTGGGCGTCGTCAAGGATCGTCCAGGAGATGCCCGCCTCGGCGATGTCGCGGGCCATGCCCGGATCCCAGACCCGCTCCGCCACCCACATGCCGGCGACCTGCGTTCCCAGCCGGCGCTCGAGCCAGGCCGAATAGCGGGTGATCTGCCCGATGCGGTCGCGGGCCGGCAGCATCGCCAGCACCGGCTCGTAGAACGCGCCGCCGACGATCTCCAGCCGGCCCGCCGCCGCCAGCGCCGCCAGCCGGTCGAGATAGTCGGGGTGATGGCGGTCGAGCCACTCGGCCAACGGGCCGCTGGTGTGGATCGCGATCCGGATCCCGGCGTGCCGTTCGACGAGGTCGAGGAACGGCCGGTAGCTCTCCTGGTAGGCCCGCTCGATGACGTCGTCGAAATTGCCGACGGGCTGGTGGTCGTGGACCACGAAGACGAGGCGGACGGACGGCGACATGGGCTACCTCGACGGGAGGAAGATGATCGGATGCTCTCGAGCCTCTCCGCGACGGAAGCGGAGTTTCGGCGGTTGGCGACGCGGTGTCCATGCCTGGCGGCGCTTGGCGGTACCATTCCCCGAGGTCAATTCGGGTGGGGCGTGGTGGGGCAACTCGTAGCCGTACCGCGGGCCTTCTTCATGGAGCGACGGCGTACCCACAAACCGCAATTTGTACCAGAAACGTGACGGCTGTGGCGATTGTTGGTATAAACTTTCTCCATGCGGCGAAATTGCGAGTCGTTCCTCCGGGCCTGGCGGGAGCGGGCGGATCGAAAACCGCTCGTGTTGAAGGGGGCTCGTCAGACGGGCAAGACCTACGTCCTCGCGGCGTTCGGGGCCGCCGAATATGCCGGGGTGCATGTCCTCAACTTCGAGGCTGACCCGCGGCTGGCGACGGTTTTCGAGGGCGAACTGGATCCCGCTCGGCTGCTCCGCGATCTGGCGCTTTTGGGAAGGTTTGATCCGGCGGCCGCCCTCGTGGGCAGAGCACTCATTTTTTTTGACGAGATTCAGGCGTGTCCGCGGGCACTGACGAGCCTGAAATACTTCGCCGAGCGGCTGCCGGCGGCACACATCGTGGCAGCCGGGTCGCTGCTGGGCGTCGAACTGTCGCGCGCCGCATCGTTCCCGGTCGGCAAGGTGGAACTGCACACCCTTCATCCGCTCGACTTCTTCGAGTTCCTCGCTGCGACCGGCCGCGATGCCTATCGCGCCCGACTCGAAGACCTTTCTGCAATCGAGCCGCTGCCGGCCGGCATCCATGCGGAATTGATCGCGGCCTTGCGCGAGTATCTCGTCGTGGGCGGCATGCCCGAAGCGGTGGTGGCGTTCGGTGCCAGCCATGACTTTGCCCGCGTGCGCCAGATTCAGAGGAACATCGTGGCCGCCTATCGGTTCGACTTCGCCAAGCACGCCCCCGTTCCGCTCGTGCCCCGGCTGGCGATGTTGTGGGATGCGATTCCCGGGCAGCTGGCCCGCGAAAACCGGCGCTTTCTCTTCTCAGCCGTCCAGCCGGGGGCCCGAGCGCGTGACTATGAAGACGCCTTGCTCTGGCTCGAGCAGGCGGGGCTCGTGCATCGATCGTTCGCCGTGGCGACACCGAAGCTGCCGCTTTCCGGATACTGCAACCGTCGGCTCTTCAAACTCTTCGGCCTCGACGTCGGTTTGCTTGGCGCGGTGGCGAATCTTTCGGCGGATGTCGTGGTGCAGGGCAACGCCGTGTTCGAGGAGTTCAAGGGGGCGCTTGCGGAGCAGTATGTGGCCCAGCAGATTATGGCCGCCGACACTGCCGGGGATCCACGGCCGCTCTTTTATTGGCGGAATGAAAAAACAGGCACCGAGGTCGATTTTCTGATCGAGAACGAGACGATCGTGCCACTGGAAGTGAAGTCGGGCGTGAATGCCCGGAGCAAGAGCCTCGTCAGCTATGGCCGGCAGTTCTCGCCGCCATTGGTCGCGCGGGCGAGCCTGCTCAATCTCAGGCGCGATGGCGACACGCTCAACATCCCGCTCTATCTCCTGCCGGCGTTGCCGCGCGTGCTCGAACGACGACGGTAAGCCCCGGCTGTGCTCAAGGCGTTCCAGCTGGGCGCGGGTGCTTTGAGTCTAAAGGCGGCGGCAAGGCGGCGAATTCCGCGAATGCAGCGCCGCAACGGTTTTCCGGGTGGACGGGTTTGGCGGTCCCGTTCCTTGAAGCCCGAGGCGCGAGCCGAGGGAATGTGGATCGGTGTTCGGTGGAGCGACGCGTATTCCCTCAGCTTGCGCTTCGGGCTTCCCGGGCAGCGGCGGTGGGCTTCCCGGCAGCGGCAGTGGGAGTTCCGGGAGCGGCGGTGGGCGTTCCGGGAGCGGCGGTGGGGTGGCCGCACCGGCAAACGACACCGCGGGCGGGGCCACTTGGACCCCGCCCGCGGTCAGGCGTGCGTCACGTTGTTTTTGTCACCGGGGCATTCGTCCCGGGGCCGTATTCGCTCGGCCAGGCGTCGATCGAAGGGGCGCGTGTCAGAGGCTTCGACCGGGGATCAGGCCCGAGCCGCTTCGGACGTGCCGCGGTCACGGCGCAGCTTCCGTAGCCGGAAGGCGCCGTACGCCAACCCGATGCCGGCGAGCGACACCATCTGTGTGGGCTCGGGGACGACGGAAATCGACGCGAAGTTGGCGCTCACATCGTAGGTCGTGGTGCCGGAAAGAGCGATGGGATTGATGATCCCGAATTCCACGTATCACTATCATCACCAAAAATAACCGTGAGGTATCCCTCGAAGCCAGGCGCCGGCACAGTCGCCAGCGTCTGGATCTGGAATGCGTTACCAGATGTCGTCAGGTCTACCGAGCTTGCATCCTCTAAACTGTAGCGGAAACTACTTTGCGCCCCATTAGACGGGGTCGATCCGGAGGAAGTGACCGACGTGATCAGCTGGAGTCGCCCAGAGCTACCGGTGCTGATCGCGGAGACCGTGCGGGGTGCTCGAACAGTATTTTGAGTCCAACTCGCGTTAAGTTCCCGCTTGTCAAACGGACCAAAAGTTCCGCCGTCTTGCTCGCCGGCTGATACAGTTCCCTCAGCGCTGCCGCCGGTAGCGGTTGCCGATAGAACCAGCGTGAAGTCATCGATCACGATTGGGCTCGCCGCGGCGGGCTGAAAAGCGGCTGAAAAGCCGACCATGGCAACGGCTGCCATGACGGCAACGGAAAGTTCTCATGCGGAGAGGGCGGGATTCTCCGCCCGGGGCGGACCCGCGCCACGCCGGCGTTCGTCACGCCTCCCGCAGCCGGCGGGCCGCTTCCGGCGCCGCGAGCGTCGTGATGTGGCAGCCGGTGCCGAGCTCGAAGCCCGCCAGATGCGTCAGCCGCGGCATGATTTCCAGGTGCCAGCGCCAGGTCGGCGGCGCCGCGGCGATGTCGTGCGGCGCCTGGTGGAGCCACCAGTTGTAGTCGGCCTGCGGGGCCAGCCGTTCGAGCCGCTCTACGAACCAGCGGGTCAGGTCGGCCACCGCCGCGACGTGCTCCGCCGGCGCCGCGTGAAAGAAGGCCGCGGCCGCCGTCGGCACCAGCCAGGTCTCGAACGGCTGCCTCGGCGCGGGCGGGACCAGCGCCACCACGCCGCCGCGTTCGGCGACCACGCGGCCCTCGGCCCGGGCGACGGCGACGAGGCTGCCGAACGGATCGGCCTCCGACCGGGCGGCCGCCAGTTCCGCCGCCATCTGCGGCGGCACGAAGTCGAGCGCGATCAGCTGGCTGTGCAGGTGCTCGAGCGAGGCGCCCGCCCGCGGGCC
>JBIJCJ010000181.1:0-7086 GCA_044344765.1 Pirellulales bacterium
GGCGGGCCCGCGCGCTGGGGGCCGGCCGCCGGCCTTCATTTGGGGTATGCTGCCGTTCATGAGCGACCCGCACGGCATCCGCATGATCGACGTGGGCGGCAAGCCCGTCACGCTGCGGACGGCCCGGGCATCGGCCCGGCTGCGGGCCCGGCCGGAGACGGTGACCCGCGTCCGCGCGGGCGGCCTGGAGAAGGGCGACGCGATCGCCACCGCCCGGCTGGCGGCGGTGATGGCCGCGAAGCGGACGAGCGACATCGTGCCGCTCTGCCATCCACTGCCCCTCGACTCCGTCGCCTGCACGATCGGCTTCGAAGCCGACGCGGTGGTCGTCGAGACCACCGTGCGGGCCACGGCCCGGACGGGCGTCGAGATGGAGGCGCTGGTCGCCGCCACGGCGGCGGCCCTGGCGATCTACGACATGTGCAAGTCGATCGATCCGGGCATGGCGGTCGAATGGGTCCGGCTGGAGGAGAAGACCGGCGGCACCCGCGGCGACTACCACAGGCCATGATTCGGCCATGCGCCGACCATGATTCGGCCATGAGCCGGCCGCGCCGGATTCAGGACAGCTCTTTGCCGCGGACGGCCAGAATCGGCTCCAGTTCCTCGACGAAATCCCGCACGTCCTTGAACTCGCGGTACACGCTCGCGAACCGCACGTAGGCCACCTGGTCGAGCGCCTTGAGCAGCTCCATGAGCCGCTCCCCGAGCACGCGACTGGGCAGCTCGCTCTCGTAGGTGCCGTAGAGCTCGGCCTCCAGGGCCGAAACGACGCCCTCGATCTCTTCCTCCGTCACCGGCCGCTTCCAGCAGGCCTTCGCCAATCCGCGCTTGATCTTGTCGCGATCGAAAGGCTCGCGGACCCCGCCCTTCTTCACCACCGTGAGCAGCTGCCGCTCGACCCGCTCGTAGGTCGTGAACCGGCGGCGGCAGGCGAGGCACTCACGGCGACGGCGGATCGTCGCGCCGTCGTCGCCGGCCCGGGAGTCGATGACGCGATCGTTGTCGAGCCGGCAGAAAGGGCAGCGCATGGAAGCCTCGGAGGACGTGGCCAGCATCCTAGGCCGCCGCGTGCGAAAGCGGCAAGTCGGCCGTCGTCAGTCGTCGTCGTCCACCGCCGCGGTGGGAGCGACGGCGGCGCCGGCCTCGGGCGGCGCGTGCCGCGCCAGCTTCCAGTCGCGGCGCTGCCGCGAGCTCGGGATCTTCATCGCCTTGCGATACTTGGTGACGGTGCGGCGGGCGACCTTGATGCCCCGCTTGCCGAGCTCTTCGACGAGGTCGTCGTCGCTGTAGGGGGCGTCCTTCGGCTCGGCGTCCACGATCTCCTGGAGCTTGAGCCGCACCGCGTCCCAGGCGACCTCCTCGCCGTCGGCGCTCACGGTGCCGCCCACGAAGAACCGGCGCAGCGGCTGCAGGCCCCGGGGCGTCTGCAGCCATTTGTCGTCCACCGCCCGGCTCACGGTGGTCACGTGCATGCCGATCCGGTCGGCGATCTGCTGCATCTTCAGCGGCTCGATCGCCTCCGGCCCCTCCGTAAGAAACCGCACCTGGTGGTCGACGATCGCCTGGGCGGTCTTGAGGAGCGTGCTGCGGCGCTGCTCGATCGCCTCGATCAGCCACTGGGCGGCGTTGATCTTCCGCTTGATGTACTCGCGGGTCGCCGGGTCGGTGTCGGGGGAGAGGAGCATCTGCCGGTAGGTCGGGCTGATCCGCAGGTTCGGCAGGTCGATGTCCTCGAGCCGCACCTTCCAGCTGCCGTCGGGCATCTGATCGACGTACACGTCGGGCTTCACCGGCGGCACGAACGGGGCCGTGAACACGGCGCCCGGCTTGGGAAGCAGGCAGTGCAGCTGCTCCCGGAGCCGCTCGATCTGCTCGATCGTGAAGCCGGTCTTCCGCTCGATGAGCGGCAGCCGGTTACCGGCGAGATCCTCCAGATGGTCGGCCACCAGCCGGCGGAGCTGGCCCGCGTGCGGCATCTCGGGACCGATCTGCAGAAGCAGGCACTCCCGCAGGTCGCGGGCCCCGACACCGCGCGGGTCCATCGTCTGCACGACCGCCAGCCCCTTCTCGAGCAGGGCCAGCTGGCCGGCCGGCCCCTCGGGGTCGATCAGCTCATCGAGCGGCATCGGCAGGTAGCCGTTGGCGTCGAGGTTGTAGATCACCTTGTCGGCGGCCTGCCGCTCGGCGTCCGTGAGCTCGTAATTGGAGAGCTGGTCGTGGAGGTGGTGGGACAGCGTCTCCGGCCGCTCCACCATGTTGGCCATGACGTCGAGGTAGCGGTCGCCCGCGTCGTCCACCTGCGAGGCAGAGGGGCGGCTGCGGTCGTCGTCACTGTCGGGATATTCGCTCGCCCAGTCGTACGTCCGCTCGAAGTCGGCCTGATTGGCGTGATCCTGATCGACGATCAGCGGCTTCTCGTCGATGGTCCGTTCCGGGGGCGGCTCCGGGCCGTCGACCACCGTCGCCACGGGCTCGGCCACGGCCGCGTCGCCGCCGCCCTCCTCCACCTCGAGCGTCTCGTTGTTCTGGATCTCCTGCTCGATCCGTTCCTCGAGGGCCATCACCGGCAGCTGCAGGATCTCCATCGACTGGATCATGCGCGGCGCAAGCATCTGCTTTTGCGCCATCCGCATTTCCTGGCCGAACGACATCCGCATGGCTGGCTCTCGTGTGTTGCACCGCGGACACCGGCTCCCGGCACCCCGCTCTCACAGAATACCGCATTTCGCCGCTCCGTCGCAGCCGCGGCACGGAACGTGCGGAACCCGCAACGAGCAAGGGCGGGCGACGATCAGCGCAGCGGCTGCCGGCCCGTCAGGGCGTCGGCGAGCATGTCGCGGTTCGCCTGCTCGAGCGACGCCCCCACCGTGAGGCCGCGGGCCAGCCGCGTGAGCATCACGGGCAGCCCGGCCAGCCGCTGGGCGACCACCAGCGCCGTGCCGTCGCCCTCGACGTTCGGCGTGGTGCCCATGATCACCTCGCGGAACCCGCCCGCACGCACGCGGGCCACCAGGGCATCGATCGTGAGCCGCTCCGGCCCCGCGTTCTCGAGCGGCGCCACCCGTCCCTGGAGCACGTGATACAAACCGCGATACGTGCCGGCCTGCTCGAGCGCGAGCAGGTCGCGGACCTGCTCGACCACGCAGAGGAGCGTGCGATCGCGACGCGGGTCGCGGCAGACGTCGCACAGATCGTCCTCGGCGAGGTTGAAGCACGCGCGGCAGGGATGCAGCTTCTCCTTCACCGCCCGGATCGCCTCCGCGAACTGAATCGCCTCGGCGTCGGACATCCGCAGGACATGATGCGCCAGCCGCTCGGCCGACTTGCGGCCGATGCCCGGCAGCTCGGCAAAGCAATCGATCAGCGTGGCGACCACGCCCTTCCGTTCACTCATGGTGGACTCCGGATCCATCCTCGTCGTCGGTCTCGGCTTCCGCGCCGGCGGCGGCCGCGGCCATCACCGGCTCCGCGGGCCGCGGCGCCTCCCGCGGACGCGGCGGCTCGACCTTGCGGATGGCGGCGTCGAAGAGCGTGCGGGCGCGGGCGACCAGCGGATGCTCGGCCGCCTCGCGGAGCAGCGCGGCCTGCGACACCGCGGCCACCGGCCGGGCCGCCTGGGCCGGGGTCCGCCCCGCGACCACCGGCGCGACGACGAGCGTGAACCGCACCGTGCGGCCCGCCAGCCCGGAGAGTGCCTTGCCGATGCCGGCCGCCACCTCCGGCCGCCGCAGATACGCCGCCGCCGTGCTCGCCTCGCCCGGCATCGTCACCTCGAGCACGTCGTCGCGCCAGGCGACGGCGGACGCGGCGTCGGCCAGATCAGCCGCGAGCCCGCCGAAGGCCTCGGTGCCCGCCCGCCAGGCAGCCGCCGCATCCGCGGGCAGCCCCGGCGCAGGCGCCGCAGGCTCAGCCGCCGCGACCACCGGCGGCGGCTCAACGACCGGAGGCGCGACCGCCGGGACGGTCCGGTCGGTCGTTTTTTTTTCGCGCTCGGCGCCGGCCGCAGCCGGGGCGGCTGCGGCCGGACGGGGCGGGATGGGCCGGGGCTCGGCCGCGGCCGCCGCTCCACCCGCGGGGATCCGGTCAACGACCGCGGCCAGGCTCTCCAAGTCTTCGAGCCGCGCGAGCCGCACGATCGCCATCTCGGCGAGCACCGCCGGGTGGCCGCTCGACCGCATCCGTGCCAGCGCCTGGTCGAGGATCTGCAGCATGGCCAGGATCGTGGCCGTTCCCAGCCGGCGGCCGATCTCCGGCAGGTCGACCCCCAGGCCTTCGCCCTGGGTCATCAGTTCCGGCGCCGCACCGACGCTCGCCAGCAGACAGTCCCGCAGGGCCGCGACGAGCTGGTCGAGCACGCCGCCGGCATCCGCGCCCCCGGCGAGCGCCGTGTCGAGCGCCGCCAGTGCGGCGGCGGCGTCGCGGGCGGCCGCCGCGGCCACGATCGCGCCGATCCGTTCCTCGCGGCCCGTGCCGATGGCCGCATGCACCTCGTCCACGCCGATCGGGCCGGCGGCGCCGCCGAGGAGCTGCTCCAGCAGCGACTGGCTGTCGCGCATGCTGCCCGCGGCCCGCCGGGCGATGAGGTGCAGCGCCGCGGGCGAGACGTCGGCCCCCTCCGCCTCGACGATCTGCGCGAGCCGGCGGGCGATGGCCGCGGTCTCGACGGTCGTGAAGTCGAACCGCTGGCAGCGGGAGAGGATCGTGATCGGGAGCTTCTCGGGCTCGGTGGTGCAGAGCACGAACTTCACGTGGGCTGGGGGCTCCTCCAGCGTCTTGAGCAACGCGTTGAAGGCCTCGCGGGTCAGCATGTGGACTTCGTCGATGATGTAGATCTTGAACCGGCCGCGGGCCGGGCGGACCGCGACGTTCTGCCGCAGCTGGCGGATCTCGTCGATGCCCCGGTTGCTGGCGGCGTCGATCTCGACGACGTCCACGTCCTGCCCGGCCGCGATCGCCCGGCAGGCCTCACACTCGTTGCAGGGCTCGCCGGCCGGACCGCGTTCGCAGTTCAGCGCCTTGGCGAAGATCCGCGCGGAGCTGGTCTTGCCCGTGCCGCGGGCCCCCGTGAACAGGTAGGCGTGGCCGATGCGGCCCGACTCGAGCGCGCCCGAGATGCCCCGGGCCACGTGTTCCTGGCCGACGAGGTCGGCGAACCGCTGCGGGCGGTACCGCCGGGCGACGACCTGATAGGCGGTATCAGCCATGGGCGGTTTCGCTTCCGGGCGGCGGGGCAGCCGGAAGCCGATGAGAGGCCCACCGCACAAAGGGACGACTGCTTATGGCTGCTGCGGTTAGGCCCTGACCAGGTTCACAGATCCCCATCGCAGGGGCCTCTCATCGGCGTCCGCACGACATGTTTTGTACGCCCGCCGCCGCCCGCGGTCAAAGGCTGCTACATTTCCGGCCATGGCGTCCCCGATGATGCAGCAGTTCGAGGCGGCGAAGGCCCGGTGTCCGGGGGCGCTGGTCCTCTTCCGGATGGGCGACTTCTACGAGCTTTTCGGTACCGACGCCCGCGAGGCGGCCGGCCTCCTCGACCTCACGCTCACCAGTCGCGACAAGGGCCCCGACGCCCTGCCGATGGCGGGCTTCCCGCACCATCAGCTCGACACCCATCTCGTGCGGCTCGTGGCCGCAGGCCGCCACGTCGCCATCTGCGAGCAAATAGATGGGCCGGCTACGACGGATGGCAAGCCGGCCAAGGGACTGCTCCGCCGCGAGGTGACGCGGATCGTCACCCCGGGCATCGCCGCCGACGAGTCGCTCCTCGACCCCGTCCGCCGCAACTGGCTCGTCGCCCTCCTGCCGCGGGCGCTCGCCGGCCGCGACGACGGCACGATTGCGGTGGGCATCGCCTGGCTCGACGTCGCGGCCGGCCGGTTCGAGGCCGCGGTCGTGGATCGTGAAGACGTCGCCGATCACCTGCTGCGGCTGGAGCCGGCCGAAGTGCTGTGCGCGGAGAAGGACCGGGATGTCGTCGCGGGGCTGGTGCAGGCTGCAGGAAGGTCGTGCGCCGTCACGGCCCGGCCCGACTGGTGGTTCGACGCCGCCACCGCCGACGCCGCGCTGGCCCGCGCCCTCGGCGGTCGCCGGCTCGAGGGCCTCGGGTTCGAACTGCCCGCCGACCGCCAGGCCCTCGATGTCGCCGGGGCGGTCGTCGCCTATCTCGAGGAAAACGAGCCCGCCGCCGTAGCCCGCATCGAGACCCTCGCCGCCTGGCGGCCCGGCACGCGGATGGAGATCGACGAGGCCTCGCGCCGCAGTCTGGAACTGCTGCGGGCGGTCGGCACCGGCCGCCGCGAGGGTTCGCTCGCCGGCGTCCTCGACCACACGAAGACGCCGATGGGCGGCCGGCGGCTGGGCGAGTGGCTCTCGGCGCCGCTGGTGGACAAGGCCGCGATCGACGAGCGGCTCGACGCCGTGGCGACGCTCGTCGGCGATCCGCTGGCCGCCGCGCGGCTGGTGGAACTGCTCACCGGCATCGGCGACCTCGAGCGGCTCATCGGCCGCGTGGTCACCGGCCGGGCCGGCCCCCGCGACCTGGAGCGGATCGGCCACGCCGCGGCCATCCTCCCCGACGTGGTCGCCGCGCTCGCCGGTCGCGGCGGCCTGCTCGCCACGCTCCGCGACGCGCTCGACCCGTGCGCCGACATCGCGGCCCGGATCGGGGCCACGCTCCGCGAGGGCTGCCCGGTTTTCGCCCGCGACGGCGGCTTCATCCGCCCCGGCTACGACGCCCGCCTCGACGAGCTCCAGGAAATGGCCAGCGGCGGCAAGGCCTGGATCACCCGCTACCAGGCCGAGCAGATCGAGCGCACCGGGATCGCGTCGCTGAAGGTGGGCTACAACCGCGTGTTCGGCTTCTTCCTGGAGGTGGGCCGGGCCCACGCCGACAGGGTGCCCGCCGACTTCGTCCGCAAGCAGACGGTGAAGAACGCCGAGCGCTACACGACCCCCGAGCTCGACGAGCGGCAGCGGGAGGTGCTGGGCGCGGAGGAGGAGGCGGTCCGCCGCGAGATCGGCCTGCTCGACGAGCTGCGGGCCATCGTGGCCGGCGACCGCCGCCGCCTCGACCGGGCCGCC
>JBIJCJ010000034.1:0-23322 GCA_044344765.1 Pirellulales bacterium
GAATACGCGTTGCTCCACCGGAAACGGATCCGCATTCCCTCGGCTCGCGCCTCGGGCTTCCAGGGCACGGAGGCAAGGGCTCGCGCCGCGTCCCTCGGACGTCGACGGTCGGAGACCGCTCCATGGGTGGACGAGGCGTCACGCCCGCGTGAGCACGAGCCTCGTGCATCGCTGGGCGGACAACGCCGTCCCCGCTGCTGGGAAGCCCGAACCGTAAGGTGAGGGAATACGCGTTGCTCCACCGGAAACGGATCCGCATTCCCTCGGCTCGCGCCTCGGGCTTCCAGGGCACGGAGGCAAGGGTTCGCGTCGCGCCCCTCGGACATCGACGGTCGGAGACCGCCGCTCCAGGGGCGGACGCGGCGTCACGCCCGCACGAGCACGAACCTCGTGCATCGCTGGGCGGACAACGCCGGTCCCGCTGCTGGGAAGCCCGAACCGTAAGGTGAGGGAATACGGGTGGCTCCACGGGAAACGGATCCGCATTCCCTCGGCTCGCGCCTCGGGCTTCCAGGGCACGGAGGCAAGGGTTCGCGTCGCGCCCCTCGGACATCGACGGTCGGAGACCGCCGCTCCAGGGGTGGACGCGGCATCATGCCCGCACGAGCACGAACCGCACGTCGGCGACGTTCGTGCCCGTGGGGCCGGTGACCACGAGGCCGCCGGCGGCGGCGAGCAGCGGATGGGCGTCGCAACGGGCGAGGGCCCGCGGCACGTCGAGCCCGGCCGCGGCGATCGCGGCCGCGACGTCGGCAGTGGCGATCGCACCGGCCGCGGTGGTCGGACCGTCCTCGCCGTCGGTGCCCACGCTCGCCAGCAGCACGTCGTCCGGCCAGACGACGCCCGACCGGCGGACCGCGTCGAGCGCGGCGAGCACCGTCTGCTGATTGCGGCCGCCGCTGCCGTGGTCGGCGGGCACCGTCACCGTCGCCTCGCCGCCCTCGACGATCGCCAGCGGGCCCGTGCCCGTCGCGGCCAGCGCCTCCGCGGCGAGCCGGCGGCCGACCGTCTCGGCGGAGGCCTGCGTGGCGGAGCCCGGGGCGGCGTGCCGCACCGCCACACGATAGCCGAGGCCACGGGCGGCGTGCGCCGCGGCGTCCACCGCCGTGGCATTGCCGCCGAGGAGCACGTGGTCGACGCGGCAGCCGCGCGGTGTCGTCCAGCAACCGGGCGGCGTCGTCGGCGATCCCGGCATGCAGGGGCCGGAGGCGATCACCTCCAGGTCGTCGCCGATCACGTCGGAGAGCACGAGCACGAGCAGCCGGCCCGCGGCGCAGGACCGCGCCAGGCCGCCCCCCTTCACCGCGCTCAATGCACGGCGGGCCGCGTTGAGCGTGGCGATGTCGGCCCCCGCCGCCGAGAGCCGCTGTGTGAGGGCGATCTTGTCGGCCAGCGTGACGCCGTCCCGCGGCTCCGCGAGCAGCGCCGACCCGCCGCCGGTGATCACCGCGATCGCGAGGTCGCGGGGACCGAGGCCCGCCACGAGGCCGCGGATTTCACGGGTGGCCGTCACTACGGTGGGCGTGGGCAGATTCTCGCCGGCCGGCCTGGTGACCCGGACCTCCACCGGGCCGGCATCGGCAGTGCAGCCGACGGGCACGCTCACGAGGCCCGTGACGCGGTGCCGCGCGAGCCGCTGCGGGCCGAGCACACCGATCACGCCCGCGGCCAGCCCCGCGGCCGCCTTGCCGGCGCCCACCACGACGACCCGCTCGACGACGGCGAGATCGATCGGCGGCGCGACCGCCGTACCGTCGAGCACCAGCCGGCCGCCATCCACCGCCAGCCGCCGGGCCACGAGCGCCGCCGGATCGACGGCCGCGATCGCCGCCGCTCGGATCGTCGCCGCGTCGGCCCGCAGCCGCGTCATGTCAGCCATCGAGGTCGGACCCTGGCGCGGGGAACTGCTTGGGATCGAACCGCGCAAGGTCGATCCCGCCGCGGTTCTCCTCCTCCAGAAGTTTGACCCGCATCTCCAGCCGCTCGAGCCTGCGGGCCAGCAGCGCGGGGGTCTCTGCGTCCGGGACGGGGTTTTTGATCCGTGGTATGACCGGATAGCCGAGCTGCCGCTGCAGCGCCGCGAAGAAGAAGAGCGGATCCTTGCCGCGATTGGCCCGGGCGATCCGTCCCTCCTTTTCGCCGAACAGGATCGGCCGATCAGGCGCGGGGGCCGGACGGCCCGCCACCAGGGCATCGCGTTTTTCGAGCCGCCAGTACTCCGGGCTGCGGACGTAGACGAGATCGGCCAGGTCGATGAGGCCCACCTGGCGCGAGACGGTCTCGATCCAGGTCTTCCAGTCGGCGGAGAAAATGTCGTCGGCGGCGACCGCCACCAGACCGCGGCCGTAGTCGAGCCGGTTGCGCGACAGGCACTCGAAGCGGTAGAGGAACAGCCCCTGCGGCGTCGCCCCCTCGGCCCGATAGGTCGCCTCGCGTTCGAGCATCGCCAGCGCCGTGCGGATGTCGAACCGTCCTCCCTCGTCCTCCGCCCGCCCCATGACGAACGTCTGGAAGGCCGTGAAGTAGTGCGGCAGCCGCGACATCGCCGTGGACAGCGTGCCCACGAGCTTGAGCTCGCCCACCAGGTAGTCGAGCGCCATCGGCAGCTTGGAGGTCGCCAGCACCTCCTGGCCGATGGCGACCAGCGCCTCCTGGGCGGCGATGCCGGCGGTGATCCGCTCGGCGAACGACCGGAACAGGTAGGCCTGTTCGATGTATTCCTCACGGTCGAGCATGGAAGGGCCGCGGCGGGCGGTGCGGTGACGCCGCTCCGGAAGGCGGGGCGGCGGCGGGCCGGAATCGCATCCTATAATCGGAGCGGGCGGTCGCGCAGGCCGCCGCGTTTTCCGCAGGGACCACCAGCCATGCCGTCGCGGTTTTCCACCATCGAGGCCGCCGCCGCGGCGATCGGCCGCGGCGCGGCGGTGATCGTCGTCGACGCCGAAGACCGCGAGAACGAAGGCGACTTCGTCTGTGCCGCCGAGAAGGCGACGCCCGAGATCGTGAACTTCATGATCCGCGAGGGCCGCGGCCAGGTCTGCATGCCGATCCTGCCCGACGTCGCCCGGCGGCTCGAACTGCCGATGATGGTGGAGACGAACTCGACGCCCCTGGGCACCGCCTTCACCGTGCCCGTCGATCACAAGACCGCCCGCACCGGCATCACCGCGGCCGAACGGGCGACCGCTATCGCCGCGATCCTCGATCCCGCGACGCGGCCCGCCGATCTCGTCCGCCCCGGCCACCTGTTTCCGCTGGTCGCCAAGGAAGGGGGCGTGCTCCGCCGGGCCGGCCACACCGAGGCCGCCGTCGATCTCGCCCGGCTCGCCGGCCTCGCGCCCGCCGGCGTGCTCTGCGAGATCCTCGACGAGTCGGGTAATCGCGCCGACCGCGAGGCTCTGTTCGCGCTCGCCGCGCGGCACGGCCTGGAGATCATCTCGATCGAGCAGCTCATCCGCCATCGTCGGACCCGCGAGAAGCTCGTCGATCGGATCGCGGAGGCCGACCTGCCGACGAAGTGGGGCCGGTTCCGCATCGTCGCCTACGGAGTGAAGTTCGAGCCGCAGCAGCCGCTGGTGCTCGTCATGGGCGACGTCGCGGCCGCGGCGGCGCCGCTCGTGCGGCTCCACTCGTCGTGCTTCACCGGCGACCTGCTCGACAGTCTGCGGTGCGACTGCGGCGATCAGCTGCACATGGCGCTGGAGATGATCGCCCGCGAGGGTGTCGGGGTGCTCGTCTACCTTCCGCAGGAAGGCCGCGGCATCGGCCTGGTGGAGAAGATCCGGGCCTACCAGCTCCAGGACCGGGGGCTGGACACCGTCGAGGCGAACCTGGCCCTCGGCTACAAGGCCGACTCCCGCGACTACGGGGTCGGCATCCAGATCCTCAAGGACCTCGGCCTGCGGCGGGTGCGGCTGCTGACCAACAACCCCAAGAAGACCGACGCCTTCATCTACGGCGGCTTCGAGCTGGAGGTGGTCGACCAGGTGCCGATCCTGCCGCCGGTGAACGAGTTCAACGAGCGGTATCTCGCCACCAAGCGGGAGAAGCTCGGCCACCGGTTCCCCGGTTGAATCGCCCCGACAATCGACGGGCGCGGCGAAGGGGTTACGACCGGGAGCATTCAATAGTTGACATTCCACGAGCGTTCCGCCGGGACCTATAGCCTCTCCCTCCGGGAGAGGCCGGCCGCAGGCCGGGTGAGGGTGCCTGTGACGACGCAACGGAAGCACCCTCACCCCGACCCTCTCCCAGAGGGAGAGGGAGATGGTGAGCACGGATTTGGGCACAGGTGAGCGTCTTGGGGCACGCACAGGTTGAATCGCCCCGACAATCGACGGGCGAGGCGAAGGGATCGGCGTGAGGATCGCGAGCGTGGCGGACCTTCGCCAGCGAGCGAACTCATGCCGTCCCGGAGCCGGGTGCAACGCGATGGGCAGTGCCCGCATGGGTGACGCGATTGACCCGGCGGCGCGCGGCCCCGTAGCATCGCGGTTCTCGCATCACGCGATCCGGAGGCCTGCATGACGCATCGCAACAGCCTGCTCGTCGTTGGCGCCATGTGTTGGCTGGCCGTGGCCGGCTGCGGCGGCCGCAAGGAAGACCGCGCGGCCCTGCCGAAGCCGGAGCCGGCCGCAGCCCAGGCCGCCATCACCCCCCAGCCGCCGGCCGCCGCCCCGTTCACGCCGCCGCCGCTCGCCGATCTCGACCGCGACGCCAAGTGGATCGACCGGCCGGTGCGCGACGGTCTGGCCCTGCTGCGGGAAGAGCAGCGCGGCCAGACCGTGCTCTGCACCGCGGCGGAGGCGCTGGCCCTCGCCAACGACTCCGACGTATCCAACGCCAAGATTCGCTCCGCGCTCGGCCGCCTCCCCGAGCCCGGCCAGGCCGATACGGACGCCCGCATCGATCGGCACATCTCCGCCGACGTGGGCAGCACCAACCCCATCCTCATCAGTTCCTCGGTCGAGTTCGACGTCCTCGGCCTGACCGGCTTCGGCCTCTTCTCCTTCGATCGCAAGCTCGAGCCCTTCGCTTCCGCCGACACGGTCGTCAGCTGGCAGACGAGCGCCGACGGGCTGTATGACAAGGTCGTGATTCGCGACGACCTGGTGTGGAGCGACGGCCGGCCGATCACCGCTCACGACGTGGCCTTCAGCTACGTCGTGATCATGGATCCCCGGGTGCCGGTGCCCGCGGTCCGCAACGGCACCGACCAGATGAAGGGCGTGCATGCCTACGACGACCGGACGGTGGTCTTCTTCCACAAGGAGCCGCTGGCCACGAACGTGTGGAACATCAACTTTCCCGTGCTCCCCAAGCACGTCTACGAGCTGACCTGGGAGCAGGATCCCACCCTCAAGGACAGCCCGGCACATGTCCGGCTCGAGGAGCAGCCGGTCTGCGGCGGGCCGTACGAGATCGTGGACCGCAAGCGGGGCCAGGAGATCGTGCTCCGCCGCCGGGCGAGCTGGACCACCGTGCGGGGGCAGAAGGTCCGCAACGAGCCGTTTTTTCAGGAAATCCGCTTCCGCATCGTCGAGGACCCGAACACGGCGCTGCTCGCCCTCAAGGCGGGCGAGATCGACGAGATGATCCTCACGCCCGAGCAGTGGACGACCCAGACGACCAAGGCCGACTTCTACGCGCGAAACACCAAGGCCACCGACGCCGAGTGGGTGAGCTTCTCCTTTGCCTGGAACATCACCACGCCGTACTTCGCCGATCGGCGGGTGCGGCGGGCGATGAGCTACGCCTTCGACCACGACCGGATGCTGGAGAAGATCTGTTTCGGCCTCTACGCACCATGTGCCGGCAACTTCCCGCCCGGCGCCTGGATGGCCTCGCAGAAGAAGCTCGAGCCCTACAAGCAGGATCTCGACAAGGCCGAGGCGCTGCTCGACGAGGCCGGCTGGATCGACCACGACAACGACGGGATCCGCGACAAGGAGATCGACGGCCGGCTCGTGCCCTTCGAGTTTTCCGTCGTCGTCAACCAGCAGCCGCTGCGGATCGCGCTGTGCACGCTGCTCAAGGAGAACCTCGGCCAGATCGGCGTCATCGTCAATGTCCGGCCCGTCGAGCCCACCGCGCTGCAGGACCTCATGCAGCGGCGCGACTTCCAGGCCTGCTGCCTGGCCTGGGGCTCGGGCGCCGACCCGGACAGCTCCGAGAACCTGTGGAAGACCGGCGAGATGCGGAACTACTCGGGCTATTCCAACCCCGAGGTCGATCGGCTGTTCGCCGAGGGCCGCCGTGAGCTCGACCGGGCCAAGCGGGCGCAAAAGTACGCCCGCATCCAGGAGCTGCTCTACGAGGACCAGCCCTACACGTGGCTCTTCTGGCGGAACAGCTTCTACGGGTTCTCGAAGGATCTCCGCGGCTACGTCTTCAGTCCCCGCGGGCCCTACAACTACTCCCCCGGCTTCGGCAGCCTGTGGAAGCCGCGGGCGGAGTGAGCGATGGCCACCTACCTGCTGCGCCGGCTGCTGCTCGGCATCCTCACGCTCCTGGTGATCACCTGCGTGGTCTACGGCCTGGCCCGCAACATGCCGGGCACCCCGCTGACGGCGCAGATGGGGGAGGACCCGAGCCGGAAGATCAACGCCGAGGACCAGAAGCGGCTGGAGCGGATCTACGGCCTCGACAAGTCGTGGCCGGAGGGCTACGTGCAGTGGCTCGGCAACCTGCTCCGCGGCGACCTCGGCCGGTCGATCACCCGCAAACAGCCGGTGGCGACGCTGATCCGTGAGCGGATCGGGCCGACCTTCCTCGTCTCCGGCACGGCACTGCTGCTGATCTGGGTGATGGCGATCCCGCTGGGGCTCTACGCCTCGGCCCGCAGCGGCCGCCCCGACGAGCGGGCGACGAGCCTGCTGCTGTACGTGCTCTACTCGTTTCCGACCTTCGTGGCCGCCCTGTTCCTGCAGATCATCTTCGCCGTCAAGCTGCGGGGCACGCCGTGGGAGCTGCCGCTGTTCGGCATGGCCGACCTGCCCGCCGACGCGCCGCTGCTGGCGCGGATCGCCGACGTCGCCCGGCACGCGATCCTGCCGGTCACCTGCCAGACCTACGTGAGCCTGGCCTACGACAGCCGGTTCATCAAGGCGACGATGGAGGAGGCGGTCCGCCAGGACTACATCCGCACCGCGCGGGCGAAGGGGGCCGGCCCCTGGCGGGTGCTGTTCCGCCACGCCTTCCGCAACACCCTCATCCCGCTGGTCACGCTCCTCGGCCTTTCGCTGCCGGCGCTCGTCGGCGGCTCGGTGATCATCGAGCAGATCTTCACCTGGCCGGGCATGGGGCGGCTGTTCTTCGAGAGCATCCGCGAACGCGACTATCCGACGATCATGGGGCTGACGCTGATGTTCAGCGTGCTTACGCTCCTCGGCCAGCTGCTCGCCGACCTGCTCTACTGCCTCGTCGATCCCCGGGTGAGCGTCGCATGACCGCGGGCACGGCCGGGCACGGATTCTGGGCCGATGCGTGGCGCCGCTACCGGCGCCGGCCGCTGGCCATGGCGGCCCTGGCGTTCGTGGCCTGCCTGGCGGCCGTGGCCCTGCTCGCCCCGGCGATCGCCGGCACGAAGCCGGTGCTCTGCCGCTACAAGGGGCGGCTCTACGCCCCCTGCCTCGGCTACTTCGACCGCCGCTGGGAGCCGGCGATCTTCGCCAAGGACAAGTTTCGCGGCACCTATCCGGCGAACCTCCGGGCCAAGGATCCGGAGAGCTGGGCGATCTGGCCGCTGTTCTTCCAGGATCCCTATCGGGCGGTACGGGCCGACGAGTGGCCGGGGCGGCCGGAGAATCCGGCCAAGGACGAGGGACGGCCGAGCCGCATGAACCTCTTCGGCACCGACCAGGCGGGGGTCGACGTGCTCGCCAAGATGGTGCACGGCACGACGATCGCACTCTTGGTGGGCTTCGTGTCGATGGGAATCGCGGGCACGATCGGCATCCTCGTGGGGGCGATCGGCGGCTATTTCGGCGGCTGGGTCGACACGCTCACGAGCCGGGCCACCGAGATCGTGATGTGCATCCCCACGCTCGTGCTCATCCTGGCGATCATCGCCATCCTGGAGAAGCCGACGATCTGGCACACGATGGCGATCATCGGCGCGACCGGCTGGACCGGCATCGCCCGGCTGACCCGCGGCGAGTTTCTCCGGCTCAGGAACGCGGAGTTCGTGATGGCCGCCCGCGCGGCGGGCGCGGGGCCGCTGCGGATCATGCTCCGCCACATCCTCCCCAACGCCCTGGCCCCCGTGCTCGTGCCGATCACCTTCGGCATCGCGTCGGCGATCCTCACCGAGAGCTCGCTGTCGTTCCTGGGCTTCGGCCCGCCGCCCCCCACGGCCAGCTGGGGCTCGATCCTCAACGACGCCCGCTCGAACCTCACGATGTGGTGGCTCGTGGTGTTTCCGGGCCTCGCGATCTTCCTCACGGTGCTCGCCTACAACCTCGTCGGCGAAGGGCTGCAGGAAGCGACCGACCCCCGGCTGCGGGAGGCGCGGAAATGATCACGTTTTCCATCTCGATGATGGACCGGCTCGGGGACGGCAAAAGTCGCCTCGCTGTGGCCGCGGCGGCCACACGCTCGTTGAGCGTTCGCCGATCCCCTCGCCTCCCGATCGTGTGAGCAGCCCGAGTCACATGCCCCTCCTCGAGATCAAGAACCTCGTGACCGCGTTCCACACGCCCGCCGGCCGGGTGCCGGCGGTGGACGGTGTGTCGCTGTCGATCGACCGCGGCCGCACGCTCGGCCTCGTCGGCGAGAGCGGCTGCGGGAAGAGCGTGACGGCGATGTCGGTGCTCCGGCTGGTGGCGGCGCCGGGGCGGATCGAGTCGGGCGCGATCCTGCTCGACGGCGGCCGGCAGGGGGAGCCCGCGGTGGACCTCGTGACGCTGCCCGAGCCGCGGCTGCGGGAGGTGCGGGGCGGCCGCATCGGCATGATCTTCCAGGAGCCGATGACGAGCCTGAATCCCGTGTTCACCGTCGGCGACCAGGTGGCCGAGGCGGTGCGGCTGCACCGGGACGTGAGCCGCGCGGCGGCCCGGGCGCGGGCCCTGGAGATGCTGCGGCTGGTGCGGCTGGCCGACCCGGAGCGTCGGCTCGACGAGTATCCCCACCAGCTCTCCGGCGGCATGCGGCAGCGGGTGATGATCGCGATGGCACTCGCCTGTGAGCCCGATCTCGTGATCGCCGACGAGCCGACGACGGCGCTCGACGTCACGATCCAGGCCCAGATCCTCGAGCTGCTCGCCGACCTGCGGCGCCGGCTGGGGACGGCGATCCTGCTGATCACGCACGACCTCGGCGTGGTGGCGGAGACCTGCGACGAGGTGGCGGTGATGTACGCCGGGCAGATCGTGGAGCGGGCGCCCGCGGCCGAGCTCTTCGCCCGTCCGTTGCACCCCTACACCATCGGCCTGCTCGCGGCCCGGCCCGCGGCGGGACGGGCGGGAACCAAACGCGAACCGCTGCGGACCATTCCCGGCATGGTGCCGCCGGCCTGGGCGTTTCCGGCGGGCTGCCGGTTCCATCCGCGTTGCGCGTATTGTCGTGCGGGCGACTGTTCGACGCGGGCGGCCGACCTGCGGGAGCTCGCGCCCGGCCACTTCGTCCGCTGCCACTATGCCGGTGACCTGGGCCCGCCGCAGACCGTCGGGGAGGCCGTCGCATGACCGCGCCGCTCCTGGACGTCGCGAACCTGGAAACGCACTTTCCGATCCGCCGCGGCCTGCTGCGCCGGCAGGTGGGCGCGGTGCGGGCGGTGGACGGCGTGAGCTTCACGATCGACAAGGGCCGCACGCTCGGCCTGGTCGGCGAGAGCGGCTGCGGCAAGACGACGGTCGGGCGGAGCGTACTGCGGCTGGTGGAGCCGACGCGGGGCGAGGTGCGGTTCGCCGGCCAGGACGTGCGGGCCACGCACGGGGCGGCGCTGCGGGCCCTGCGGCGGCGGATGCAGGTCGTGTTCCAGGATCCCTACGGCTCGCTCAACCCGCGGATGACCGTGCGTTCGATCCTCGAGGAAGGGCTCGTGATCCATCGGCTCGGCGACCCCGCCGCGCGGCTCGAACGCATGACGCGGGCCCTGGAGCGAACCGGCCTCGCCCGGGCCGCGCTCGAGCGGTATCCGCACGAGTTTTCCGGCGGCCAGCGGCAGCGGATCGCCATTGCGCGGGCGCTCGTGCTCGAGCCGGAGTTCCTCGTGCTCGACGAGCCGATCTCGGCCCTCGACGTTTCCATTCAGGCGCAGGTCGTGAACCTCCTGGTCGATCTCCGCGAGCAGTTCGGCCTCACCTACCTGTTCATCTCGCACGACCTGGGGGTGGTGGAGCACGTCTCCGACGACGTGGCCGTCATGTACCTCGGCCGGATCGTGGAACGCGCCCCGGCCGAACGGCTCTGCCGTCAGCCGCTGCATCCCTACACGCACGCGCTGTTTTCGGCGGCACCGGCGATCGATCCGGCCCGGCGGCGGCGGCGGATCGTGCTGCCGGGCGACGTGCCGAGCCCGGCGCGGCCGCCGGCCGGATGCCGTTTCCATCCGCGGTGTCCCCTCGCCGAAGCGGTCTGCATGACGGCCGATCCGCCCGCGATCACGGTCGCCGGCCAGGTGGTGCACTGCCACGTCGCCGCCCGGGAGGTGGCCACCGCGGGTGACGCCGCCGCGGCCGCGGCCGTCATCGCCCGCCGCCTGGCGGCGGCCGGGCCGGCGACGGCGGAGGCTGGGGCCCTACAATAAGTTCGAGTGAACCAATCCAACCATTGGGTGAAGAGTGTTCGGCATAAAGTTTGTTGGCGTGCGCCGGAGCTTCGTCATCTCGCCCCTCCCTTTGGGAGAGGG
The DNA here is from genome assembly GCA_044344765.1 of Pirellulales bacterium. Classification (GTDB taxonomy): domain Bacteria; phylum Planctomycetota; class Planctomycetia; order Pirellulales; family UBA1268; genus QWPN01. Next base: position 10,850 of record JBIJCJ010000034.1, read on the forward strand.
TGGCCGCAGGCCGGGTGAGGGTGCTTCCGACGCCGCACAGATTCCCTGCACCGTCGTGCCGATGTCGCTTCAACCAGCCGGGCCAAACCCGCAGCTTTCCTCGATGACGGAGTCGTTCCGATGCAGTTTCTGATTGGCTTGTGCGACGTCCGCACCGTGGTCGCAGCGGCGCTCTGTCTCGCGGGAGTGGCCCTGCCTCGGCTTGCCCGGGCCGCGGAGCCAGCGGGCACTTCGCGAGAGGAACTCGTCCGCAAGTGGGACATCAATTCGGACGGCACGATCGACGAGGGCGAGGCGGAAGTGGCGCGGTCGAAGATGCGCCGCGAACGCGCGGACCTGCAGATGAAATCAGGGATCGATCCGCTCACGGGCCGGCCGCGTAACGCCGTGGCGGACGACATCGAGCCCGACGCGGAGCGGGCCACCGACCTGCCGGATGTGAAGGGGCCGCGGGCCAAGCCCGGCGCGGCGCTGCCGGGCACCCGCGTGCCCGAAGTCGCGCCGCCGATTCCCGCCGCGCGGTCGCCTGCGGCTGCGACGCGGCCGGGCGATCCACGCGCGTCCGCCGGACGGGAGCCGCAGTCGGCGCAGGGGAGCAACGCGGCCGCGGGATCGCGATCCCCGGCGTCGTCAGCCCGCGGCACCGACCGGCCCGGTGCGACCGGCCCGGCGGTCGTCAACGGCGGCGCGCGTGCCGGAGCCCCGGCCCGCCCCGGCTATGGGGCGCGACTGCCGCGGCCCGACGCGAACGCCGGTCGCCTGATCCCGAGCCTGCAGGGCCAGCGGGCCGCGCCGGCCAGCGGCGGCCTCCTGCCGAACGTCCGCCGTCCGTCGGTCGCGCCCGCGACGCCGTCGGCGCCGCCGCGGCGAACGGTGGACGATTACGACGTCTACTGAAAAAGATGCAGCTGGCGACGGTGTCAGTTCCCGCCGAGCGGATCGCGGAGGCAGCCGCGGCGCTGATCGCCTCCGGGCCCGTACTCGTGGTCGCGGACGTGGCCGCCGTGGGGCGGCTGGCGGCTCGGTGGGCGCGTGATTTCGCCGCGGCCGGCCGGGTGCACCGCGTGCGTGTGGGGGGAGATGCGGCGGCGATCGCAGTGGAGATCCGCAGTCTGGACGCCACGGTGGTGGCGGTCGTTGGATCTGCGGACTTGCGGGCCGCCGTCGCCCCCGTGGCCGCCGCGGCGGGCCTGCCGTGCGTGTGCGGCCTGGACGACGCCGTCGCCGCACCGCCGCATGGCGGTCAATCTTCTGTCCAAGCCCCCTCTCCCTCTGGGAGAGGGCGGGGGTGAGGGTGCTGGCTGGGGGGAGGGTGTTTTTCGTTGCGCCATCGAAAGCACCCTCACCCGGCCTGCGGCCGGCCTCTCCCAGAGGGAGAGGCGAGATGGAGACCGCCGCTTCGAGCCGCCCCGTTCGTGTGACGGGGAACAGCTGACACGGCTTGCTAAACTGCGGTCTCATCGGGCTCTGATTACCGGCCGAGGATTGCCATGCTCCTGCTTCGTTCATTGTTCGTGGCCTGCGCGTTCATGTCGTCGTTGCCCGGCGGTGCCGTGTGGGCCGACGAATCCCTGCCGGCCGCTCCTGCCGCGGGAGGTGACGACGTGTTCGTCTCCGGCGTGCCGGATCGGTTCGACGAGGTCCGCGCGGCGATCCAGCGGGCCCGGGAGACGAGCGGCCGGCGCTACCGGGTGATCGTCGTCGACTCCTCCGGGGTCGCGGGCGACGCACGAACGCTGCTCGATCGGATCCTCGAGCGGTGGTCGACGGCCGTGGAGGCGAACGCGACCGACTACAAGCCCGCCGAAGACGTCGCCATCCTGCTCGACACCGATCACCGGCTCCTGGCCATGCGGGTGCCTTCGGGACTGGAGGTCGGCAGCGGACTCGACCAGCAGACCGTCGAGGAAGAGTTGATCCGCAAGGCGTTCGTGCCCCGTGCCCGAGATGGTCTGTATGACAAAGGCCTCGCCGAGCTCGTCACCGCCACCGAGCACTGGGTCGAGGAAGTGCGGCAGGAGGAGATCGCCCGGATCGAGGCCCGGCGGACCTTCCGCACCCGCACACTGCCGTTGAGCCTGGCGGGGCTTGCCGGCGCGTCGCTGCTCGGTGGCCTGCTCCTGCAGCGCGGTCGCCATGCCCGGCGACTCCGCGAGGCCCGCGAGAAACTCGCCGCCTTCAAGGGCGACGTGGTGGCGCTCTCCGATCTGCTCGACGCCGAGCAGGAGCGGCACCGCATGCTGCCGCACACCGACCCGGACTTTCAGACGCCGATGGAAGGCATGACACGCTCCACCTACGACAACGTGCAGGGGGCGATCCGCCGCTACCGCGAGCGGTGGCTGGCGTTGATGGACGTGTGGGAGAAGGCGCAGGACCGCGTCGACTCCGAGTGGTTCCTGGGGACGGCGGCCGCGGAAGACGCCCTCCGCCTCCTTGATTCCGCGGAGGCCCGGCCGCCGCTGGCCGACGTGGCCGCGGAGTGCCGCGGGCCGCTCGACGCGCTCGAGCAGGCCCACGAGAAGGCGCGGCAGATGGTGACCGACGTCGATGCGGCGGTGGCTGCGACGCACACGCGGCTCGAGAATCTCGCCCGCCGCGGCCGGTCGGCGGCCCCATATCAGCCGGTGCTCGCGGAGGTGGGGCGGGGCCGTGAGCTGGCGGGCCGGGACGTGGAACGCGACCCGGTGGCGGCCCGGGGCCGGCTCGAGGAGATCCGCGACTCGGTCGCCGCGGTGAATGACCGCGTCGATGCGATCGAGGCCGCCGACGATCGACGGCAGCGGGCGGTGACATCCACCGACGAGGTAGCCGCGGCGATACGGGCCCGGCGGGCGGAGGGCTGGCTGCTCGCCGAGCCGGGAGCCAACCCCGACGATCGGATCGAGACCGCCCGCCGCGAGGCCGGCCTTGTGGCGCAGCTGCTCGACGCCGGCGAGACCGATGCGGCGCTCGTGCACGTCGAGCGGGCGGAGAAGGCCACCGCCGAGGCGGCGGCGCTCCTCGAGAGCATCGTGGCGGCGCGGGCCCGGGTCGAGGACCTGCTGCCCGGCTGTGCCGCGCGGCTGGAGGCACTCGCCGGCCGCCGTGGCCCGGCGGTGCGGGCGCTGGAGCAGCTCGAGGCCGCCTACGCACCGAGCAGCTGGTCCGACGTGGCCGACAATGTGGCGAAGGCCGACGAAGGGCTCGGCCGCGTGCATGCGCTCATCGAGGAGGCCCGGACCGCGGCCGAGCCTGCGCGGCAGCATTATTTCCGGGCCGTCGCGCTCCTGGAGGAGGCCGTGCGGCAGGAGGACTGGGTGGAGGGCTGCCAGGGGGCGATCACCGATCGGCGGGAGGAGCTCGACGAGCTGCGGGCGTCGCTGCCGCCGCGCCGCGATAAGGTGCGGCTGCGGCTCAACGCCCTCGAGCAACGGCTCCACCGCCAGCGGACCGATCGCATCCGCGCCAACGAGCGGTGCCGCGAGGCCGGCCGGATCCTCGAGGTGGCCGACGGCGGCATGGCCGCGGGCCGGCCGGATCTGCGGAAGGTGAAGCAGCTCGTCGAGGCTGCGGACGAGACGGCGGTGCGGGCCGAGCAGTTGGCCGACGAGGACGAGCGGCTGGCCCACCAGGCGGCGAACGATCTGGAGGAGACCGACGCCGTACTGCGGCGTGTGGCGGCGTGGTATGCCGAAGGCGTGCAGGCCGACGTTCGCGGGGCGACCGGGATGCTGGAGACGGCGAAGGGGCTGCTGGGCCGCATGCAATACGAAGACTCGATCAAGGCTTCGGCCGAGGCCGCGCAGGCGGCCCGCGCCGCCTACGCCGCGGCGACGGCCGAAGCCGATCGGCGGCGGCTCCGGCGGCAGCAGGAGATCCAGCGCCGGCGGCTGGAGGAGTCGTTCTCGCGGATGTCGCGTGGCGCGGGTCCGTGGGTGATTCAGCTGCCGGGAGGCTCATTCACCGGCCCCGATCCCTGGCGCACGCTCGGCGGCGGCGGTGGTGGCGGCAGCGCCCCCTCGCGAACGGCTGGAGGCGGCTGGTCGAGAGACATCGCCCAGGTTGGTTGGTAGGGAGGGGCTGCGTTGCCGGAGGCAACGCCCGCCACCAGCGGGCGGAGGCCCGCCAAGCGAACGGAGCCAGGATGGCGAGGGTTCGCGTGGAGCTGGTCGAGAGACATCGCCCAGGTTGGTTGGTAGGGAGGGACTGCGTTGCCGGAGGCAACGCCCGCCACCAGCGGGCGGAGGCTCCGATGGTGGAATGAAAATCGAGCGCGATATCCCAGAAGCCCCCGGCGGGAGCCGGGGGGTGACGGGCTGCCCCGCGATGACGGGCTGCCCCGCGGGTTTTGGGAGAACGTGGGAAGGCGATTCACAATTCTACGGAGTGGACCGCGTCACCCCCTCGCTTCCGCGAGGGGCTTCCGGGAACAACACGCGAGGATCAGGTGTGAGCCGGATAGCGGGCTTCCGGCTTGTCGGGTTTGGCGATCCCGTTCCTGGAAGCCCGAGGCGCGAGCCGAGGGAATGGGGAGCGGTTTCCGGTAAAGCGACGCGTATTCCCTCAGCTTGCGCTTCGGGCTTCCCGGCAGCGGCAGCGGAGGTGGCCGGCAGCGGCGCGGAGGTGGCCGGCAGCGGCAGCGGAGGTGGCCGGCAGCGGCGCGGAGGTGGCCGGCAGCGGCAGCGGAGGTGGCCGGCAGCGGCGCGGAGGTGGCCGGCAGCGGCGCGGAGGTGGCCGCAGCGGCAGCGGTGCCGCTTCTCTGACGCCGAGAGTATCGGACACGACTTCACGGCATGCTGGCTGGGACGGTGACGCTGGCGAAGCGGGGGATCACGACAGCCTTGCCGACGGCGTCTCGCGAGATGTGCGAGTTGCGCCCAATTCAACTCCGATCTACCGCAGCTCGATGGGCGCGACGTCGAGGCTGCCGATCTCGGCGACCGGCTGGCGCTCGAGGGCCTTCTCCATCTCCTCGACCCGCTGCCGCACGACGACGGGCATGCGGCTGCGGCCCTCGGGCGTGTCGATCGTGTCGTTGAACACGACGCGGCCCTGGTTGTCGGTGACGACGACGCGGGTCTCGTCACCGCCCGTGAGGCGGATCTGGTAGTCGGGATCCTGGCGGAGCAACGTCTCCGACGAGATCCGCGCCAGCCGGGCCGGCTGCGTGGCCGGAGCGGTGGCCCGCGGCGGCGCCGGCCGCGGGCTGTGCCCGCGCACCATGGCCAGCGTCGACTCGGTGGGCCGCAGGCCGGCCGTCGCGGGACGGCTGCCGGCTGGGGTGGCCACGCCGAGCGGCAGCTGCACCCTGCGGCCGCCGCGGAGCACGGTGCATTGCAGCGGGGCGTCGGCGGCCGCGGCCTCCATCAGCGCGGTGAGCTGCTCGGGCAGCAGCAGGAGCTGGTCGTCGAGCATCACGAGGACGTCGTGCTGCTTGAATCCGGCCCGGGCCGCCCGGGAGCCGGCCGCGACTTCGTCCACGACCAGGCCGGCGCCGCGGGCCAGCGCGAGCTGCTGCCGCAGCACGGTGGATGCCCGCGAGAGACGGAGGCCGAGATCGTCGGTGTCGCGGGTCGTGGCGGCGGCGAGTTCACCGACGGACTGAATGTGCGAACGGCGCTGGCCGGGGACCGGCGGGTCGACGACTTCGCCGCCGGCGGCGAGCCGCGGATCCGCCGCGCGGATGGACGTGCAGGGGAGGACGCAGGCCAGCAGCAGGGCCGCCGTCCGTGACGACACGACTCGGGTTCTGGACACGATCAGGTGCATGATGGCAGGCAAACCCTGGCGAGGAGGTGCGGAACCGGACGGAGTTTCGCCGAAGGTGGTGCTCCGACGCCAGATGTTTATTGAGACTTGCACGTGGGCGTTACGTCGATCCCCTCGCTTCCGCGAGGGGCTTTCGGGATTCTGCACGGGAACGGTTTTTTCAATCGCGAAGAGGAAGTGGCGAGCGGCGCGGGCCTCTACCGTGACAGGCTGGAGAAGGTGCGCAGGATCGCGGTTCGTCGCAGACCGGGGAAGGTGCGGGCTTCCGGCCATCCGGCGTGGAAGCCCCGGGTGCGGGGGCGGCTGCTGCAGCGCCCGCCTGCGGGCCGCCGATGACTGCTGTGGACCGAACGAATCGCACCGGGTTTCAGGGGAGGATCGGGAATGATGAACCGCACGCGTCTGGCGATCGCCTGCTGCCATGTCTGTCTGGGATTCGCACTGGCCCAGGCCGAACCTGCGGACGCCGAGGCCCCGGCTGCCAAGCCCGCCCCCGTGAAGAAGCCCGTCCTCGTCCCCGGCACCGGCTCGCTGGTGAAGGGCGTGGTGGACGACTTCGAGGACGAGAACTGGAAGTGGTACTACAACCACCCCAAGAGCTCCGAGGAGCAGGACAAGCGGATGCGCGGCCCCCTGGGCAAGAGCGCCAACGGCCGCTGGTTCGAGGGCCCGAAGCGCGGCACGCCCGACGTCGTCAAGCGGATCGAACTGCCGGCCCCGGGCCTGGAGGGGAGCTCGTACGGCCTGCTCATGGCCTCGCTGCACGCCGGCATTCCCGGCCGCGTCACCGGCCAGATGCAGCAGGACGACCTGATCTACAACATGCAGAAGGTCACGGGCCGCGGCATGTCGGTGGCCGACAGCCCGAGCGTGGTCGTCCGCGTCTACGTGCCTCCCTTCGAGCAGTGGGAGCGGCGCACCGGCCCGACGTTCGGCTTCCGCGCCGGCTGCTACACACATGCGATCATCACCGGCGACGACCATCCCGACGAGGGCAAGTTCGGCCTCGAGGAGTATTGGCCCGGCATGTTCATCTGCTTCGAGCCGAAGAACCCGAAGCGGAAGATCGAGAAGGATTCCGCCTACATCCGCGTCCGCAGCGGCCGTAACGGTGGCGAGATCCGCGGGCCGCAGATCGAGGAACTCGGCTGGTGGACGCTGGGGCTGTCGTTCACGCCCGACGGCATGGTGCACTATTTCGCCAGCCCGGGAGTGGACGACCTGACGATGGACGACCACATCACGTCGCAGTTTCCCTACGGCTATCGCACCGAGTGGCTGAAGACGTTTTTCTTCAACGTCTGCACGCGGGACGACGGCCGCACCTGGAGCACGCCCTGGGTGATCGACGACCCGAAGGTCTTTTTCGTGAAGCGGCCCCAGACCGCCACCACCGCGCCCGCCACGCGGAGCACGCGGTCGCGACGGTGAGCGTGATCGGCATCCCGAGCAGGAAGCGCGGCGGGCCGGCTACCGCGCCGTGCGGGTGAAGCCGCAGGCCGGCGGCAGCAGGGGGGCGAGCCGGTCGGCGTCGCAGCGGATCGTCAGGCCCTCGTCGGCCGGCTCGATCGTGCAGGAGGCCACCGCCCCCTCGTCGCGTCCCCGGCCCTCGACGCGGACCGTCCAGCCGGCGGCCGAACGCTCCCACGTGCCCTCGGCGAACCGGCCGTCGGCCGCGAAGATCCAGGAGCGGATCGCGTCCCGGTCGGGGTCCCAGCCGATGATCTCGGTGAGCTCCCTGGCCTTGGTGTCGGCCGTGGGCAGCAACGCCGGGATGCGGTCGTCGCCGTTCTCGGGGCGTGCGGCCGCGTCGGGCGTGATCACGTGGCTGCGGACCAGAAAGCCCCGGCCCGGGCTCCAGGCGCAGCGGGTGCTGGCGGTGACGCCCGCGCCCTCGTCCTCCCACGAGCCGACCAGCCAGTCGAGTTCCTCGAGTGGCCGGCGTGGGCCGGCGGGCGGCGCCGGGGCCGCCGCCTCGCGGACGTTTTCCAGCATCCATCGGCCATCCTGCCGGACGACGACCGCGGAGAACCGGCTGCTCGCCGGCGTGCCGTCGGCGAACGAGATCAGGGATACGCCGTCGACGACGGCCACGTCGTCTCGGATCGGGCGGATCGCGTGGATGTCGATGTCGATCGTGGCCTCGGCGTCGACGGCGAACAGCGAGGCGAACACGTCGCGGACCTCCCGCCGGCCGGCGGCGGTCACGACGCCGGAGTCGAGGTCGAGGTTCTCGCCGGTCTCGCTCCAATGAGCGGCCAGCGCCGCGGCGTCGTGCCGATTGAAGGCCCGCAGGTAGCTGCGGAGCATCGCCCGCACCTCGGCCACGGTCGGGTTGTGCTCGGCCGCGGCGGCGAGGCGACGCGGCGACGCATGCGGCTCGGCCACGGAGGCCGGCTCGAGGTGCGCGACGGGCTCGGCGCCGGCGGGCTGACCATGCAGCGTTGACAGGCGGAACGCCTGCGGCTTCGTGATCACTTCGGGAATCGGCCGCGACGGTCGTTGTCCGGCGTGGGCCGCGGGCGAGCGATCGCCGGCGAGGGGGGCGCGAACGCCGACCGGCCGCGGGGCCACCTGGCTGGGTGAACAGCCGGCGACGAACACCACGGACAAAAGTGGTGCGACGAATCGAGATGCGACGCTGTTCACGGCAAGAACCTCCCTGTTCATGAAGCCTCGGCAGGCGGTGACGCCAGCGGCCCGCCTGCATACCGGCAGATTACCCCGTTGCGTGGTGATCGCCCAGGGCTTTTGGGGTAACCCGCGACCGGGGGATCGTGCGACCGGGGGATCGTGCGACCGGGGGATCGTGCGACCGGGGGATCGTGCGACCGGGGGATCGTGCGACCGGGGGATCGTGCGACCGGGGGATCGTGCGACCGAAATCCGAAAGCCCCTCGCGGTAGCGAGGGGGTGACGCGTGACCATCAGCAACCGGGTGGCAGCAACCGCGTCCATGGTGATCGGGCGCGTCACCCCCCGGCTCCCGCCGGGGGCTTCCGGATGGTCACTCGCCGATCGACTATGCGTTGCATGAGGCGGCGGCCCATCGACCGTTTCTCGCGTTTTTTTCCGGGGAAGGTAAGGTGTGAGGCAGTCGTTCCATCGGCAGGAGTCATGTCATGCAAGACGCCCCCTCCCCCAATCACGGCCCGCGATCCTCCGCTTCCGAGGTCTGGGTGCCCCTCGTCGCCCTCGGCCTGCTCGGTGCCGCGGTGTGGTTCGGCACGTCCACGGCCCCGGCCCCGCAGCCGACCGCTCCCGGTCAGCCAGCTGCCGTGCCGCTCACCGTCGATCCGCTGCCGAGCTGGAATGAGGGGCCGACCAAGAAGGCGATCCTGGCGTTCGTCGCGGCCGTGACCCGCGAGGGCGCCGACACCTTCGTCCCCGTCGCCGAGCGCGTGGCCGTGTTCGATCACGACGGCACGCTGGTCTGCGAGAAGCCGATCGCCCACGGCATGTTTCTCGTGGACCGGGTGCGAGACCTGGTGAAGCGAAGGCCGGAACTGGCCCACGAGGAGCCGTTCGCCACGCTCCTCACCGGCGACATCGAGTTCATGCGCAAGCTGGGCAAGAAGTTTTTCCTCGACCTGACCTTCGCGGCCATCGGCGGCATGCCCGAGGAGCGGCTCGAGGCGGAGGCACGGGAGTTCGTTCGTACCACGCGGCACCCGGTGTTCGACGTGCCGCTCGGCGAGACGACCTACCAGCCGATGCGGGAACTGATGGCACTGCTGAAGTCGAAGGGCTTTTCGATCTGGCTCTGCTCCGGCAGCGGCATCCACTTCATGCGGCCGGCGGCCGAGGAGTGGTACGGGATCGGCCCGGGCAACGTGATCGCCTCGCGACCGAAGCTGGCGATGCGGGAGATCGACGGCATCACGCTGGCAGAAGGCGAATCGCCCAACAAGCGACTCGACCTGGAGGTGCTGCCCGAGATCGACGTGCTCAACGACGAGGATCGCAAGCCCGTCAGCATCGGCGAGCGGATCGGGCGTCGGCCGATCTTCGCGGCCGGCAACGTGGGCACGGGGGGCGACGTGGCGATGCTGCGGTGGTCGCAGTCGGCCGATCGGCCCAACCTGCAGATCCTCGTGCTGCACGACGACGCCGAGCGGGAGATGGCCTACGGCGAACCGAACGACGCGTCGTTGACCGCCGCCGAGCGCTACGGCTGGCAGGTGGTGCGGATGGCCCGCGACTGGAAGACCGTGTTCGCCCGGCCGCTGTCCAAGAAGAGCCCCGCGTCGCCGGTGGCGCCCGCCGCGGCCATGCCGATGGCTGCGGGCGAGACGGCTGCGGCGGCTCCGGTCGTCGCGCCACCGTCCGCAGGCCCACCGCCGGTCAACTGGGCCGAGGAGCTCGCCGCCTACGAGGCCCGCGACCGTGAGTCGCCGCCGCCGGAGGGGGGCATCTGCCTGCTGGGCTCCTCGAACATCCGGATGTGGACGACGCTGGCGGACGATTTTCCGGGGCTGAACGTCGTCAACCGGGGCGTGGGGGCGTGTTTGCTCGGCGAATTGGCCGAGTTCGGGCCCCGGCTGGTGGCCGCGGCCAAGCCACGGGTAGTCGTCGTCTCGGCCGGCACCAACGACGTCGCGGCGGGCAGGACGGCCGAGCAGATTCGCGACGACTTTCTCCGCCTGGCCGCCAGCCTGCGGCAGGATCTGCCCGAGACGACGGTCGCGTTCCTGGCGATTGCGCCGAGCATGCGGCGGTGGGATCAGCTCGATCGGCAGACGGCCGCCAACGACGCGATCCGCGCGGCCGTCGAGGCCGGCGGCTCCGGGCTCGCCTACATCGACGCCGGCGCCGCGTTTCTCGGGCCCGACGGCCGGCCGGCGGCGGAGTGTTTCCTCGACGACCACCAGCATCCGAGCACGATCGGCAATTCGCGGCGGGCGGCACTCATGCGGCCGGCTCTGGAGCGTCTCTTGAAGGAGTGAGCTGCGGCGGTCGGCCGCGGCGAGCAGGACCATGAGGCGACGAGGAGGTGCGGGATGGCCACGGAGCAGGCGGATCGAACGGATGCGTTCGCAGGTATCGATGGGGCGCTGGCCTGGCTGATGCGCGGCGCGTGGCTCGGCGTGCTGCCAGCCACGCTGCGGGAGCCCGCGGCCCGGGCGATGCTGCAGACGGTGTGCGCGGCGCTGGCGCTGCTCGTGTTCGCGCCGTGGGCCGACTCCCGCGGCGATGCGTATCTGGAGGCAACGTTCGCCCGCACGCTCGCCGCACTCGCCGCCACCCGTGGCCTCGACAGCGCGATTTCGCTCGCCCAGAGTTCGGAGGTCAGCTTTTCCTTCGGGCCCGGTGGCAGCCTGGGGATCGGGCAGGCGCTCGATCCCGTCAACGACCTGGTCGAGCAGTACGGCGCGCTGCTGCTGACGAGCACCACGGCCCTCGGCGTGCAGCGGCTGGGCATGCAGATCGGTCGGACGCTCGGCTGGTGGCTGTTCGTGCCGGCGCTGGCGGCTCTGGCCGTGGCGGCGGTGTGCGGCGGCCGGGGGCGGCAGACGGCGATCGGCTGGAGCCGGCGGCTCTTCGGGCTGGCGCTCTTCGCCCGCCTGGCGCTGCCGGTCGCGGGCTGGATCGACTCGTGGGTGGCGGACCGGTTTCTCGAGGCCAACTACCAGCAGGCCGCCGCGGTCGTCACGGCGACTACGGAGAAGATCGAGAAGGTGGAGTCCGAGGATCAGCGGCGGCCGTGGTACGAGCGGTACAACCCGGTGGACGTGATCGGCGACAAGGCGAAGCGGCTCTACGAGGCCTTGGCGGCCGTCGGCGAATCGATCGTGAATCTGGCCATCTACTTCACGATCTCCACGATTGTGCTCCCGCTGGGCACCCTGTGGCTGCTGTCGCGGCTGACCGGGGCGTTGTTTGCCGGTCGGGGAACAGGGTGACGGATTGCGATGGGGCTAAATGTCCCTGGAAAACGCGCCCCATGGCTGCTGGCCACCATCTGCGGACCGTTCGACAAGGCCGGTTTTCCAAACGTTCGCAGGCGGGTAGGTAAAGCCGCTTTTCGGCGGTTTTTGCCGGGAAAATCCTGAGGATCGGGCCGCTCTTCGACAATTTCAAAAATCGGACGGCCCGCGACTTGAAAGCCGGACAAGTCAACGTAATCTATCCAAATTACCAGGCGGCCGAGGCGTATCGGTCGTCGCAAGAGAAGGGTCTCTTCGACCGACCGACGTTCGGGCGCGTGCGAAAAACCTGCTCGAGTGTGTTTCTTCCTGTTTCTTTTTTCCCGGAGGTTTGCGTGATTCGCAAAGTTCTTTCTTGCCTCCTGCCGGCGTTCGCCGTCGTCGCCCTGTGCACCAGCACGTGGGCGAAGGACTGCGGCTCCTGCAGTGGCGGTTGCGAGGGTGGCTGCGAAGGCGGCGCCGTCGTCAGCGGTGGTGCCTGTGGTGGTAGTGGTGCCGGCGCCGCGTGCGGCGGGACCAAGACGGTGTATCAGCGTCAGTACGTGACCGAGATGAAGACGGTCACGTCGACCGAGTACACCACCGAGACCCGCGAGCGGACCTACACGGTCAACAAGCGCGTCCCGCGGACCGAGACGAAGACCCGCACGGTCACCGTGCAGGTTCCCGAGACTCGGACCAAGACCGTGAACTACACGGTCAACAAGAACGTGACGGAGACCAAGACGGCCGAGTACACCGTCCAGGTCCCCTACACCGAGTCGGTCGAGCAGACCTACACGGTGCACGTGCCGG
>JBIJCJ010000035.1:0-23270 GCA_044344765.1 Pirellulales bacterium
CCGAAGTCGCCCACCCGAACCTGCCCGCCGGCGCCGGCAAGATCGACGCCGACGCGCCGAAGACGTTCGCGACGACCCCCTCCGGCCTCAAGTACCGCGTTCTTCGCAAGGGCACCGGCAAGATGCCCAAGGCGACGAACACCGTGAAGGTCAACTACCACGGCTGGCTCGACAACGGCACGAAGTTCGACAGCTCCTACGACCGGCGCGAACCGATCGAGTTTCCGCTCAATGGCGTCATTCCCGGCTGGACCGAGGGGATGCAGCTCGTCGGCGAGGGGGGCATGATCGAGCTCGAGATCCCGAGCAACCTCGGCTACGGCAAGCGGGGTGCCGGCGGGGTCATTCCGCCCGACGCCACACTCCACTTCCTCGTGGAACTCATCACGGTCCGCTGAACGGCGGCCCCGTGACCGCCACGGCCTTCGACTCCGTCTACCTCGACCATGCCGCGACCACACCGGTGCGGCCGGAGGTGGCTGCCTCCATGGCCGAGGCGCAGGCCGAGTCGTGGGCCAACCCGTCGAGCCCGCACGCCGCCGGCCGGCGGGCGAAGCGGGTCTTGGAGGAGAGCCGCGAGGCGATTCTCACGCTCGTCGGCGGCCGGACGACGGGAGTCGATCGCGACCGGCTGGTCTTCACCAGCGGCGCCACGGAGGCCAACCGGCTCGCGATCCTCGGCCTCGCGGCCGGTTCGACGGGCGTGTTCGCGAGCTCGGCCCGCGACCACACGAGCCTGCGGAACCTTCGCGGCGACCTGGCCGGCCGGGGCTGGACCGTGGTCGAGCCGCCGCTGGCGCGGACCGGCCGAATGGCACCGGAGTGGGTGTTTCCGCGGTGCGACCGCGGCATCCTGGCGACGACGCTCGTCTGCGGCCAGTCGGGTGCCATCGAAGACCTCGCCCGCATTCAGTCGGCTCTCGCAGCCAGGCCCGAGGTGCTCCTCCACGTGGATGCCACGCAGGCCGTCGTCACCCAGCCGATCCGCCTGGCGGATCTCGGAGCCGCCACCCTGACGCTCGCGCCGCACAAGTTCGCCGGGCCGCGCGGAATCGGGGCCGTCATCGTGCGCGGCGACGTCGCCGTCGAGCCGATCGTTCCCGGCCCCCAGGAGGCGGGCCTGCGCGGCGGCACCGAGGCGGTCGTGCTGGCCGCCGGGTTCGCCCGAGCATTGGAATTGGCGGTGGCCGAACGGGCTGCCGAGGCCGCGCGGCTGGCGGCGATCCGTGAACGTTTTGCCGCCGCGCTCGCCACCGCTGCGTACGGCCAGGGGCTGACCTGCGAACCGATCGTGGATCCCGTCGCATCGAGCCCGCACATCCTCACCGTGTCCATGCCTGGCGTGGACCGGCAGGCGTTCGTGATGGCCGCCGATCTGGCCGGCGTGTGCTGCGGCACCGGCGCCGCGTGCGCCAGCGGTTCCAGCGTGCCGGCGCCGGCCTTGGTTGCGATGGGCCTCGCCTCGGAAACCGTCGCGTCGGCCGTGCGATTCAGCTTCGGCCTGACCACGACGCCGGAAGAGGTCGATTTCGCCCTCCGCCGGCTGACGCCGGTGCTTGTCAGGCTCGGCGCCTAGGGACGCGGATCGTGTCAATAACGTGTCGATGGCGCGACGTTTTTTCCTGTGCGCGGCAGGCGACACGACGACGAACCGCCAACAGGCGCCCCACCGTCACCTCGATGGCTGCGAACCATCCCCTGGACGACCCTGATCGACCACGCAATAGACGTTTTTGCATCGCCTTCCGCACGGCTTCCCATCCTGTTATCGACACGTTCTCAACATGTTTTCGACAGGGCTCATCACCGGGCCATGCCTGCGTTTGAGGCTCATTTTTTCGGCACTTCTGCCCCCTGCCGGGACGGCGCCTCCAGGGTGATTCAGGTTTGTTTGGACAGGCGTGTTTGGTTGCTGTTCTTACTCCTCTCTCCTGTTTTCCTACTGACTTCCTAAAAACAAAAAAGAAATATCAGCATTCCCGGCCCGGAGCCCGGAAGGCAACCGGCGTGACACCAAAAAAACCGGGTTTTGATCGAGCAGAAAGGGCATTTTCGTAGGCATTTATTCGGGTACAGTAATGGGTCTGGTCGGGGTTCCGACCGGCATCGCCGGGGGTACCATTCCGGCCCGCATCGCATCGCCAGGACACCGCCCTCCATGAACGTTCGTTGCCCACGGGAGCCTCTCCTCGCGGCCCTGCAATCCGCCTCCGCCGTCGTGCCCGCCCGCTCGCCCAAGCCCGTGCTCACGAACGTGAAGCTCGAGGCCGGCCGGGAAGGCACCGTCATGTCGGCGACCGATCTCGAGGTCGGCATTCGCATCGAAATCGACGCCGTGGAGGTGCTGGCCCCGGGGGCCGTGCTCCTGCCGAGCGGCCGGCTGACGGCGATCGTTCGCGAGAGCCCGCCGGGCACGGTGTTCCAGATCCATGCCGATGGCACCGCGGCCGTGGTCAAGGCGCCGCGAAGCGAGTTTCGGCTCCCGGCCGAGGATCCGCTGGAGTTCCCGGCGGTGGCGACGTTTCCGACGGAGGCCTGCTTCGAGCTTTCGACGCCGCTGGTCCGGGAACTGGTCCGCCGGACAGTGTTCGCCACCGACAACGAATCGAGCCGCTACGCCCTCGGCGGCGTGCTCGTCGAACTGGCGCCGGCCAGCGTGATCGCGGTCGGCACCGACGGCCGCCGGCTCGCCAAGATGGAGGGGCCGGCGAAGTCGCAGGGGGGCGCTCCTCCCGAAGTCCAGCCGATCGTCCCGGCCCGGGCCATGCAGCTCATCGAACGCTGTCTCGCCGCGGCCGACGCGCCGGTGCTGATCGCCGCCCGCCCCGCCGAGATCCTCGTCAAGACCGCCGGGAGCACGATCTCCGCCCGGCTCGTGGAGGGGCGGTTTCCGCGCTGGCGCGACGTGTTTCCCGAGCGGCCGGAGGCCGTGCGGGTGAATCTCGTCGCGGGCCCGTTCCTGGCGGCCGTCCGGCAGGCCGCCATCGTCACCAGCGAGCAGTCGAAGGGGGTCGATTTTTCCTTCGAGTCAGGTCAGCTCGTGCTCGCGGGACGGTCGGCGGAGAGCGGCGAGAGCCGCGTCGAACTGCCGATCGATCATGCCGGCGCGCCGGTGCGGATCAAGCTCGATCCGCGGTTCGTCGCCGATTTTCTCCGGGTGCTCGACGGCGGCACGAACGTGACCGTGGAGATCACCGACCCGCAGAGCGCCTGCGTGTGCCGCACCGAGGACGGCTATGGCTACGTGATCATGCCCCTGGCCGCCGACTAGGAACATCCCGCACGACTCCGCATGGCATTTGCATCCCACCGCCCCGACTCCGCCCCCGGCCCGATTTCGATCGGCAGGATCGTCTCGCGGCTCATGTCCCGCACCGGCTACGACCGCGAGCGTGCCGCCGACGGGCTGGCCGCCGCCTGGCAGGAGGCCGCTCCGGCCGCCCTCAAGGCGGCTTCGCAGCCGGGGCTCGTCCGCCGCGGCGTGCTCGAGGTGTTCGTGAGCCATTCGGCCCTCGTGCAGGAGCTCGGCTTCCAGAAGCGCGAGGTGCTGGCGCGGCTCACCCAGCTCCTGCCCGCCGCCGGCATCACCGACATCCGCTGCCGGCTCATGGCCGACGCCGGCCGCACGGCCTGACGCCGCCACCATTCACCGCCCCATCCGACCGGAGACGAAGACCATGGCAGACGAACCGGGACAGCAGGCCTATACGTCGGCCGACCTCAAGCACCTTTCCGACCGTGACCACGTCCGCGAGCGGTTCGGCATGTACATCGGCGACAACACCAGTCGCGGCCTCCATCACCTCGTCTACGAGGTGGTCGACAACTCGATCGACGAGTGCATGGCCGGCCACGCCAAGCACGTGAGCGTGACGGTGAACGTGGACGGCAGCGTGACCGTCGAGGACGACGGCCGCGGGATTCCGGTCGATCGCCATCCGCAGCTCTCCGAGGAGATGGAGCGCGACGTCTCCACGCTCGAGGGGGTGATGACCGTCCTCAAGTTCGGCGGCAAGTTCGAGAAGGGGGCCTACCAGACGACCGGCGGCCTGCACGGCGTGGGCGTGACGGTCGTCAACTTCCTCTCGGAATGGTGCGAGGTGGAGGTGTCCCGCGAGGGCCACGCCTGGCAGCAGGAGTACCAGCGGGGCGAGGTCACCGGGCCGGTGCGGAAGATGGGCACCACCAGCCGGACCGGCACGAAGACGACCTTCAAACCCGACCCGCAGATCTTCCCGCAGACCAAGTTCTCCTGGGACGTGCTCGCCCGCCGGCTGCGGGAGCTGGCGTTTTTGAACTCGGGCCTGCGGATCCGGTTCCTCGACGCCGCCAGCGGCAACCAGGAGGAGTATTTCTTCGAGCGTGGCATCGAGGAGTTCGTCGAGCACCTCAACAAGGCCAGCGACGCCGTCCACGCCGACGTGATCTCGATCCGTGGTGAGAACCAGGGAGTGTCGTGGGACATCGCCCTGCAGTACACGACGGAGTACACCGAGAGCCTGCACAGCTACGTCAACAACATCTGCACCACCGAAGGAGGCACGCACGTCTCCGGCTTCCGTGCCGCCCTGACCAGGGCCCTCAACGCCTACGGCAAGAAGAGCGGCCTCTACAAGGATCTGGTGCCGACCGGCGAGGACGTCCGCGAGGGCCTGACCACCGTGATCAGCGTCCGCGTGCCGCATCCGCAGTTCGAGGGGCAGACGAAGACCAAGCTGGGCAACGGCGAGGTGGAAGGGATCGTCAACTCGGCCGTGGGCGACTTCCTCGCGAAGTACCTCGAGGAGAACCCGAAGAGCGCCAAGGCGATCGTGCAGAAGGGCGTGCTCGCGGCCGAGGCCCGCGAGGCGGCCAAGAAGGCCAAGCAGCTGCTCCGCGAGCGGAAGGGGGCCCTCTCGGGCGGCGGCCTGCCCGGCAAGCTCCGCGACTGCACCAGCCGCGATGTCGAGAAGTGCGAACTGTATCTCGTGGAGGGTGACTCGGCCGGCGGCTCGGCGGAGGGGGGTCGGCACCGCGAGTACCAGGCGATCCTGCCGCTCCGCGGCAAGATCATCAACGCCTACAAGAGCCGCGACGACAAGGTGCTGGCCAACGAGGAAGTCCGGAGCGTGATCTCGGCGATCGGCGCCGGGATCGGCGAAGAGGCCGACCTCGGCAAGCGGCGGTACGACAAGGTCGTGATCATGACCGACGCCGACGTCGACGGCTCCCACATCCGCACCCTGCTGCTCACCTTCTTCTACCGGCAGATGTACCGTCTGGTGGCGGAGGGGCACGTCTACGTGGCCCAGCCGCCGCTGTTCCGGGTGCGGTCGAAGAAGACCGTCTACTACGTGCAGACCGAGGAGGAGATGAAGAATCAGCTCCTCGACCAGGGCCTCGGCGAGGGCGTGTTCCTGCCGGGCGACGGCCGTGAGATCGCCGGCGACGACATGCAGCGGCTGTGCCGCACGCTCGCCGGCCTCGAGGACGCGCTGGTGGCCCTCGAGAAGCGGGGCATCAGCCTCCGCGACCACGCCGCCCGCCGCGACGCCGCGACCGGCAAGCTGCCGCTGTACCACGTCTACTATGGGCTCGAGGAACGCTGGTTCACCAGCCGCGACGAGCTGGAGAAGTTCGTGAAGGGCAAGGAGAAGGCCGCCGGCGGCGAGCTCCAGGTCGGCCGGATCGAGGAGGCGGAGGCCGTCGGCGACACGACCCCCGGCACCGCGCCGGGCACGGGCGACGACCAGCTGGTGGTCATCGATCTCCACGAGGTGCGAAGCGTGAACGCCGGCCTCAAGGAGCTCGAGGGCATGGGCTTCGGGATCGAGAGCCTGATGCCGCAGGACCGCACGGGCAGCGAGGCGCCGCGGTACACGCTCAGACGTGGCGAAAACGAGATCGGTCTCGAGGATCTCCGCGGCCTGCTCACGGCAGTCCGCCGGGCCGGCGAGAAGGGTCTCTCGATCACCCGCTTCAAGGGGCTCGGCGAGATGAACGCGGAGGAGCTCCGCGACACGACGCTCGACCCCAAGAACCGCACCCTGCTGCGGGTGACGATGTCCGACGCCGCCGCGGCCGACGACCTGTTCCGCGTGCTCATGGGCGAGAAGGTCGAGCCGCGCCGCGAGTTCATCGAGAAGCACGCGCTCGACGTGAAGAATCTCGACGTCTGAACCTGTTCCCGCCGATCCCCCACCCCAAGGAGCCCACCATGCCCAAGCAGTCCGTCGCCGGCCTCGATCCGAACGGGAAGACCGTCCTCGTGCGGGTCGATTTCAACGTGCCGCAGGACGACTCCGGCGCGATCACCGACGACCGGCGGATCCGCATGGCGCTGCCGTCGATTCGCTCGATCCTCGATCGGGGCGGCAAGGCGGTGCTGATGTCGCACCTCGGTCGGCCGGCCGGCAAGGGCTTCGAGGCGGAGTTCTCCCTGGCGCCGGTGGCGCAGCGGCTCGGTGAGCTGCTCGGCCGTCCCGTCGCCCTCGCCGCCGACACCGGCGGTCCCGACTCCCACGCCAAGGCTCGTGCCCTGCCGGCCGGCGGCGTGCTCGTCCTGGAGAACGTGCGGTTCAACAAGGGGGAGAAGAAGGGGGACGACGCCGCCTACGTGCAGGGGCTGGCGACGCTCGCCGACGCCTACGTCAACGACGCCTTCGGAACCTGCCATCGCACCGAGGCGAGCATGCACGCGGTGCCCGTGGCGATGAAGGCCCTGGGCAAGCCCGCCGTGTCGGGGTTTCTGGTGGAGAAGGAGATCCAGTACCTCGCCGACGCGATCGCCCGCCCGCAGCGGCCCTTCGTGGCGATCCTCGGCGGCAAGAAGGTGTCGGACAAGATCGCGGTGATCACGAACCTGCTCTCGATCTGTGATCACGTGCTCATCGGCGGGGCGATGGCCTACACGTTCTCGCTCGCCCAGGGCGGCAAGACGGGCAAGTCACTCGTCGAGCACGACAAACTGGATCTCGCCCGCGACCTGCTCGCCAAGGGGGGCGGCAAACTCGTGCTGCCGGTCGATACGCACTGTGCCGATGACTTTTCCGCGGCCGCCAACAAGCGGATCGTGCCGGCGGGTGAGATTCCCGATGGGTTCGAGGGCCTCGACATCGGTCCGGAGACGGCGCGGAAGTACGCCGACATCATCCGCACGGCCGGTACGGTGGTCTGGAACGGCCCGATGGGGGTGTTCGAGATGCCGCCGTTCGACGCCGGGACGAAGACGGTGGCCGACGCCGTGGCCGCGGCGACGGCCCGAGGGGCGGTCACGATCATCGGTGGTGGCGACTCGGCCGCCGCGGTCGAGCAGCTGGGCTACGCCGACAAGGTGAGCCATGTCTCCACCGGTGGCGGCGCGTCACTGGAGATGCTCGAAGGCAAGGCCTTCGAGACGGTGGCCGTGCTCGACGACAAGTGATCGCCGACGGCCCGGTGGCTGACATGTCGCCTCTCCCTCTGGGAGAGGGCCGGGGTGAGGGTGCAGGGAATCGGCTCACCGACCTATGCACCCTCACCGGCCTGCGGCCTGCCTCTCCCAGAGGGAGAGGCGAAAGGACGAAGCCGCGCTCCCGGCCGTCATGCGAGCCCGCCTACAGGCCGGCCGTGTCGGACGGCCGCGGTGCGGCCGGGCCGGCCAGCAGCCGCGGCCCCGCCTGTTCGGCATACGAGCGGTCGTGGGGGCTGAGCCGGTCGAGGGGCACGGTCACGGTCCGGCCGTCGGCCTTGCGAATCTCGGCCGTGGACTCGTGGACCGCCAGGAGCGTGCCGACGACGGCATAGCGGCCGGTGGCGTCGATCCAGCGCCGGGCTGGTTCAGTGGACGAGAACGGGTCCGCGGCTGGCTCGGCCGGCTCCTCCGGCGTCGCTTTCTCTGCAGCGGGATCCTGGGTCTCCGCCGGCTGCGTAGCCTCGGGGGCGACCGCCTGCTCGGCAGTGGCGGCCGGCGGTTCCTCAGTCGGCTGCGCCGGGGTGTCGGCCACCGGGGCGTCATCTTCGGCAGCGGCATCCGGCGCAGGCGTGGTTGCGTCGGCCGAGGGGGCCGGCGTCTCGACCGCGGGCGTCTCGAAAGGCGCCGGCTCCGCAGTCTCGGCAGCAGCCGGCGGCACGGGGGTCGCCTCAACCTCCTCGAAGAGATTCGGCTCGGCTGGCTCCTCGGGCGCGGCAGGGGACGACGGCTGCTCCTCCGGAACCTTGGCGGGAGCGACTGGCTGCGCGGGCTGCGGCTCTTCCGTCACGGCCGCGGGCGGCGCACTCGGTGCCTCGGCGGGCGGCGGCGTCACTGGGTCGGCCGGTTCGGCGACCGGCGCTTCGGCTGCCTGCGGCACGGCTTCCGGGAGGATCGGTTCGGCCGGCGCTGTCTCCGGAATCACCGGCTCCACGGGCGTGTCCACGGGCGCGTCGGCCGAGGCCGGCATCACGGGCTGTGGGACCGGCTTGACGGGCTTCGGTTCGTCGAATGAGAAGACGCCTTCGTCTTTCGCTGCAGGCACCGGCTCGATCGGCGCGGGCGCCCGAACCGGTTCGGCGGGTGCCGGTGTCGGCTGCGTCGGGGGAGCGGTCTCGGCCACGACCGCCGGGGTCTCGATCCTCGGCTGCGGCGTTGGAGCCGCTACGACCGGCGCGGGTGCCGAAGTCACCACGGAATGCTCGGCGATCACGGTTTCCGTCGCCACGTCGGCGATGCAAGGAGCGCAGCCCACGGCGGCCGGGCCGCAGACGATCTCTTCCACGCAGGGATTGGCGTGGACGACGACCACTTCCGCGCATGGTGCACCGCCCCATCCCCACCCGACGGCGACATCCGACACGACCACCGGGTGCGACCAGCCACCGTGCCGCGGGGCAGTGGGGCAGCAGCCATGCGCGGCATGCACTCGATGGGCGTGGCGCAGGTGCCAGCACGCCCGGGCCGTGTCCACCGAGAGCGAGAAGATCAGGATCGCCACGAGCAGGCAGTGAAGCGGCCGTCGCACGAGTCATCTCCGGGAAGGGCGTCCGGATCAGAGCTCACGCGGATGCCAGAACCGCTGCTCTATCCAGGCACCCTAATGCTAATTCCCTATCCGGCGCCCGGCAAACGATGCCCCCACAGGCCGAACGATCAGTACGACCGATCCGGCGCCTGGCGGGGCACCGCGGTCCCCTTTCCGCGTCGTGCCGGGCGCATGCAAAAGGGGCCGTGGCGACATCGGCCGCCACGGCCCCCATGAATCGATCCTGTCGTCCGCCTGCGAACGGGGTAGAGCAATGCGAAACTGATGCGGATCGTGCCCGGCGACGACGAGCGCCGCGGGGCTTCAGGGGATCCGGATCAACGCGTAGGGGTTGGCACCTCCGACGGAATGCGGCGACAGATCGATTTCGATGCCGGAATCATCGACCTGCCGCCCCCATCGCCTCCATCGTTTTTCTCGACCGTCGCTACGACCGGCATCGCCGGTCGCCCTGTGGTGAGCAGACTATGCAAAAAGTCTGCCCGAGCAGGATGCGCAGGCGATCGATCCAGGAAACCCTCGGCGTTTCCTCGGCTGCGCCTTCGGTCTGCGAATCCTGCGATCGATCAAGTGGACAAAGGCCATGGAAGGCTTTGTCCACGGAAAGTTAAGAACATCCCATGCTGTTGCCGCAGTTGTGGCACAGGTAGCAGTTGCCGTTGCGGACCGTGATCGATCCGCAGTTGTCACAGGCCGGAGCGTCGATCTGAAACTTGGCGAACTGGCTCTGCCGGTCGGTCGCGCTGGCAGTGGGATCGACCGCCATCTTCAGGCCGGCCCGCTCCAGCAATGCCGCCGACGCCTTGGCCGCGGTCTTCGTGGCGGCCTGCCCGTTGCCACCCGCCGGATGTTTCCCGCGGCTGACCGTCGTCGTGCCGTTCGTCGTGGCCTTTCCTTGACCATCGCCCAGCCCGCGCGCCGTCGTGGCGGCGGGCTTGATCTCGGTTTCGGTGTCGTCACCCGCGGCGGCCTCCTCGCCGCCGCCATAGCCACCGGGTCGGTTCGCCTCGCGATAGCCGGGGATGAACTCCGTGCCCATCCAGCGGAACAGATAGTCCACGAGGCTCTTGGCCACGGGGATGTCGGGGTTCTTCGTGTAGCCCCAGGGCTCGAAGCGGGTGTGCGAGAACTTCTTCACATACACCTCGAGCGGCACGCCGTATTGGAGGCTCATCGACACGCTCGTGCCGAAGGCATCCATCAGGCCGCCGATCGTGCTGCCTTCCTTGGCCATCGTGATGAACAGTTCGCCCGGCCGCCCGTCGTCGTAGAGTCCGACGGTGATGTAGCCCTCGTGCCCGCCCACGTTGAACTTGTGGGTCACGCTCCGCCGCGTATCGGGCAGCCGCTCGCGCCGGGGCGCGGCGGTCACCTTAGCGGCCGCCTTGTCGGTGTCGGTGCTGGTGTTGAGCGGCTGGCTCTCCTTGGATCCGTCGCGGTAGATCGCCAGTGCCTTGAGCCCGAGCCGCCAGCCTTCCATGTAGGCGCCGGCGATGTCGGCGGGCGTGGTTTCCCGCGGCATGTTCACGGTCTTCGAGATCGCTCCCGAGATGAAGGGCTGTGCCGCCGCCATCATCTTCACATGCGCCTCCCAGGCGATGCTCCGCTTGCCGAGCCGCGGCTTGAAAGCGCAATCGAAGACGGCGAGGTGCTGCTCCTTGAGGCCCGGCGCACCCTCGATGGTGTCGTTCTTGTCGATGAAGGCGAGCACGCTCTCCACGGTCGGCTCGTCATAGCCGAGGGTCCGCAGCGCCAGCGGCACGGTCTGGTTGACGATTTTGAGCATCCCACCACCGGCGAGCTGCTTGTACTTGACCAGCGCGATGTCGGGCTCGATGCCGGTCGTGTCGCAGTCCATCAGGAACGAGATCGTGCCGGTAGGGGCGAGCACCGTGGCCTGGGCGTTGCGGTAGCCGTGCCGTTGACCGCCGGCGAGCACCTCGTCCCAGATCTTCCGGGCCGCGTCGTGCAACGCCTTTGGGCACGAGGGATCGATCCGCTCGACCGCGTCGCGGTGCATCCGCATCACGCCCAGCATCGGCTCGCGGTTGGCGGCGAATCCCTCGAAGGGGCCGACCGCCGCCGCCAGTTCGGCGCTGGTGCGGTTGGCCGTGCCGTGGAGGATCGCCGTCAGGGCGCCGCACAGGCCCCGCCCGGCGTCGCTGTCGTAGGCCAGGCCATCGGCCATCAGCAGGCTACCGAGGTTCGAGTATCCCAGGCCGAGCGGCCGGTAGAGGTGGCTGTTGCGGGCGATCCGCGGCGTCGGGTAGCTGGCGTGGTCGACGAGGATCTCCTGGGCGATGAAGAAGATCCGGCAGGCCGCGGCGAACCGCTCGACGTCGAAGACGCCGTCCGGCTTGCGGAACTTCATCAGGTTGATGCTCGCCAGGTTGCAGGCGGTGTCGTCGAGGAACATGTATTCCGAGCACGGATTCGAGGCGTTGATCCGCCCCGAGTTCGGGCAGGTGTGCCAGCGGTTGATCGTCGTGTCGTACTGCACGCCCGGGTCGCCGCACTGCCAGGCGCACTCGGCCATCCGGTTCATCACCTCCCGGGCCTTGAAGCTCGGGCCGGCCTTCGAGGGGTCGGTGACCCAGCGGGTCGTCCAGGTGTCGTCGCGGTCGGCCGCCTCCATGAAGTCGTCGGTGACGCGGACGGAGAGGTTGGCGTTCTGGAAGAGGATCGAGCTGTAGGCCTCACCGTTGAAGTTGGCGTCGTAGCCCCCCTTCTCGATGAGGATGCGCGCCTTCTTCTCTTCCTTGCTCTTGCACTCGATGAACTCCATGATGTCCGGGTGCGTCACCTTGAGCGACTGCATCTTGGCGGCGCGGCGGGTCTTGCCGCCGCTCTTCACCACCGCCGCCACCTGGTCGTAGACCCGCATGAACGACAGCGGGCCCGAAGGCTTGCCGCCGCCGGCGAGCTTCTCCCGCTGGCTGCGGAGCGTGGAGAGGTCGGTGCCGGTGCCGGAGCCGAACTTGAAGAGCATGGCCTCGCTGCGGGCGAGGTCCATGATGTCTTCCATGTTGTCCTTCACGCTCTGGATGAAGCAGGCGCTGCCCTGGGGATATTCGTAGGGATTGTCGGGCATCACGACGTCGCGCTTCGCCTCGTCCCACCGCCAGTTGCACGGGGCGCCCTTGACGCCGTACTGGTTGTAGAGGCCGACGTTGAACCAGACGGGCGAGTTGAAGGCGCCGTGCTGGTGGATGCACAGCCACGCCAGGTCGCGGTAGAAGTTTTCGCCGTCTTGCTTGGACTTGAAGTAGCCGTCCTTGGTGCCCCAGTCGGCGATCGTGCGGGCGACCCGATGGACGAGCTGCTTCACGGAGTGCTCGCGTTCGGGCGTGTGGATCTCGCCGTAGAAATACTTGCTGACGACGACGTTGGTCGCGAGCTGGCTCCAGGCGGCGGGGATCTCGCAGGCCGGCTGCTCGAAGAGCACCTTGCCGTCTTCGCCCTTGATGGCGGCGGTGCGGAGCTCCCACTCCGTCGTGTCGAACGGGCTGTCGACGTCGGTGGGGCAGAATGTGGGCCGGATCTCGAGCGCGGTCCGCTCCGCCGCAGGGGTGCCGGGGGCCTGGGTGCCGGAAAGGGTCGCGGACGCGTCGAACGCTGCCATGGGGCGGTGCTCCTTGCGGGATAAAGTGTCGAGCCCGAAAAGTATACTGGCGTATAGTTATTCTTCAAGCCACTATCGGCAGGGGATTGGAAGCCTGTTGAGTCCCCAGCCGGCCAGAAGCGGCGGAAAAACGCCAACGCCGGAAAGCAGCTCCCTCTGCATGCTATCGCAAGATGTTGGGGCGGACGTCCCGGCGACCACTTCCTATTGGCCGGGGCGTGAATGTAGCGGGGCCACATGGGCAGTCAAGCAACTTTTTTTGGAGCGAGAAAACGGGGCTGAAATCACGGGTGGTGGCCCCGGTCCAGCCGGTCCGGGCCCGCATGGCGGCGGCAGTCCTGGAGGGGGGGGTTCTTGGGAGGCTCGCCTTTGGCCTGTCCGGGGGCGACAATTGGGCCCGACACCAGTCGTGTTCGAGCCAGGGAGTCGGGCTGTGATATGCCCCATCGCGCACCCCACGAGGAGACCCTGACCATGGCCCATGTTTCCGGACTGCAGCGACCGCTCGACGGGATTCGGATCTTGATGCTGGTGGACGACGACTACGAGGATCTCGAGCTCTGGTATCCGAAGTTGCGGCTCGAGGAGGGCGGCGGTCATGTGACCGTGGCCGGCCTCATGCAGGGCCGCACCTACTCGGGCAAGCACGGCTATCCGTGCACGAGCGACGCGGCGCTGGCCGACATGGAAGCTGGCGATTTCCACGGGATCGTGATTCCGGGGGGCTGGATGCCCGACAAGCTGCGCCGGCACGAGAAGGTGCTCGATCTGGTGCGCGAGTTCGCCGCCCACGGCAAGCTGGTGGCGGCGATCTGCCACGGCGGCTGGATTGCCATCTCGGCGGGGGTGTATCGCGGCGTGCGGGTCACCGGGAGCCCGGGGATCAAGGACGACCTCATGAACGCCGGCGCGATCTGGGAAGACACTCCGGTCGTCGTCGATCGGCATTTCGTGTCCAGCCGCAAGCCGGCCGACCTGCCGGCGTTCATGGCGGCGATCGTGGACGTGTTGGCGGCGGCGGCCGTGGTGTAGCGGTTCACCGCCGCCGCCGGCGGCCTGCGGCGGGCAGAGAAGACCGCGGGTTTTGGGCAGGGTCGGCCGCGCGAAAAACGTCAGGGATGATTTTTTCCCAGGAGAGGTAAACTGATCGGGTGAGCCGGAAAGCCCCACCAGATCTCGATGCGGTCAGGGCCGTCGTTCGCGACGCGGGCCTGCGGTGCACGGCGGCCCGTCTGGCGGTGCTCCAGCACCTGCTTCAGGCCCGGGGCCCGAGGACGCACGCCGAGGTCGCGGCCTCATTGGCCGACCGCGGCTTCGACCGTGCCACGATCTACCGCAACCTGACGGAGCTCACCGAGGCCCGCCTCGTGAACCGGGTGGAGCTCGGCGATCATGTCTGGCGGTTCGAGATCCGGCGGGCCCATGCCGGTCACGGGAAGAAGGACGAGCATCCGCATTTCGTGTGCACGACCTGTGGCGAAGTCTCGTGTCTCGACGGTGTCGACGTGGCGATCACCCCGAAACCCGGCCGCCCCGGTCGGTCGGGTAGCGGCCCGGCCGCCCGGTCGGCCGCCGGGGGCATCGGCTCCGTGCAGGAAGTGCTGCTCAAGGGGCAGTGCACGCAGTGTGAATGACCCTCGCCTGTCGCGACGCGGCAGGCTGGGCAAGATGCGCGGCACCGATCCAACGCCGCTGGCGTGCGTATAGTTCTCCAGCCACGGAGGGCACAATCATGGATCCCCACTTCAACGAGTATCTGGCGGCGATTGCAGGGATGCACGAGATCTACGGCGACCGGCCGGAGGATCACCCGACCGACTTCCACGAGGATCATGCCTGCGTGGTCGGGGAACAGCCCGCCGCGACGGTCGCCGCAGCCTGACCCGGATCCGCCTTCGGGTTGACGTCCGTCTGCCGGCACCACGCGCGGCGCAGGAAGCTCCCCGCGGAGCGCGGGACGGGGCCGATCTCGACGCTCGCAGAAATGCCGTTGACTGGAATATCCTCAGGAGCGACTGGAGACAGTAATGAAGAACCAACGCGGTCATCGGCTCATCTCGGCGGCGGTCGCTGTCGTGCTCATGCACGGCGTGGCGGGCGCCGCAGAGCCCGCCCGATTCGAGGCCTTGAGCAGCCTTCCCTTCTCGGAAAACAGGCCCACGCCGGAGACGGCGCATGCCCTGCGCGATGAACTGCTGTTCCAGCGGGCGACGCAGGCCTACCTCTGGGCCTTGCCGCTGATCAACACGCTCGGGATGAAGGTCGGCTCGGAAAAGGTCTTCGGCGCCGGCTACGACGTCTTGCCGGTGTGGAAGAAACGTCTCGACGCCAAGACCCTGGTGACGACCCCGAACTCCGATGTCATCTATGCCATGGGCTACGTTGACCTCGGCAAAGATGGCCCGCTGGTGTTCGAGGCGCCGCCCAACCTGCAGGGCATCCTCCTCGATGCCTGGCAGCGACCGATCCCGGTCGATGGCGGCACGTTCTTCGGCGACGTCGGCCTGCCGGGTCCCGACGCCGGCAAGGGGGGAAAGTTTCTGCTCCTGCCCCCCGGCTACGCGGGAGCGGTAGCGGAGGATTGTTTCGTCTACCGTTCGCCGACCAACAACGTCTTCGTCTTCCTGCGGGCCTTCTACCAAGACCCGAAAAACCTGGCGCCGGCCGTCGCGCTCATCGAACGGTCGAGAATCTATCCGCTCAATGGAAAAGAAACCGCCCGGCCGATGCAGTTTCCCGATGCCTCGGGTGTGCCGGTCAACATGCTGCCGATCAGCGATGGGACAGCCTTCGACGAACTCAAGAAGTTGGTGGACAGCGAGGGCGCCGCGCTTGCCGACTCCGATGCGCTGGGCATGCTGGCATCGATCGGCATCGCCAAGGGCCAGCCCTTCGCACCCAATGCAAAGACGCGGGCGATTCTCGATCATGCCGCGAAGACGGCCTACAAGATGAGCCGCGTCATCGGCTTCGAGGAAGAGGTGGGCGGTCGTTCCCTGCGGATGTACCCGGACCGCCGGTGGATCAACCCCATGGCCGACGCGACCCCGGAGAAGCTGGCGGGCCCTTTCGACCTGGGCTGGCGCAGGGTGGCTGGGGGCGCTCTCGATCTCGACGCCCGGATCTGGTTTTTCACCAACTACTACTCGGTCAGCCCCGGCATGCTGTCGCAGACGCCCGGACGGGGCGCCAAGTACATGATCGCCTTCGTTGACAGTCGCGGTGCCAACCTGTCGGGCGGCAGCAGTTACCGCATCCGGCTGCCGCCTGACATCCCGGCGGCCAACTTCTGGTCGGTGACGCTCTACGAGGCGGAGAACGGGTCGGGACTCGCCAACGGGCAGCCATTTCCGTCGCTCGGTTCGCGCGACGCGCCGGCGCAGAACGCCGATGGCAGCATGGACCTCTTCTTCGGCCCGACGGCGCCGGCAGGCAAGGCGGACAACTGGCTCGCGACCGTACCTGGCAAGGGGTATTTCGCCGTCCTGCGGCTCTACGGTCCGACGGCAGCCGCCATCGACAAAAGTTGGAAGCCCGGCGACATCGAGAAGGTGCCCTGACCATGCCACGACTTGCATCCCGGCTCGGCCCGCTCGAGATCGAGCACGGCTACCCCACCGCTGCCACCGTCGCGAAGATTTTCGACGACATCGACTACCAGCGGGCGTGCCAGGCCTACCTCTGGGCGCTGCCGCTGATGGCGATGCAGCAATGGCAGAGCGAGCACCGCACCAAGTTCGGCGCCGGCAAACTCGACTATGTCGACTACCTCACCTTCCAGGACAAGCTCGGCCTCCTCACGGCCAACGCCACGACGCCGTACATCATGGCGTTTCCCAGCCTGCAGGAAACCGGGCCGCTGGTGTGCGAAGTTCCCGCCGGCCCCACGGCAGGCGGATTCACGGATTTCTGGCAGCGGCCGATCACCGATTCGGGCCAAACCGGCCCCGACAAGGGCGCGGGTGGCCGGTACCTGATCCTCGGCCCCGACGACCCGGAGATGCATCCGGAAGGGTATTACGTCTTCCGTTCGCCCACGGTGAACATCTGGTCCGCCCACCGCGTGCTCGATCCCGATCCCATGCAGGCCAGGCGGCTGATCGACGGATTGAAAATCTATCCCTACAGCCAGCGTGACAACCCGGCACCGACCCGCCACGTCGCGCCCGCGGGGCGGCGCTGGAGCGGTGAACAACCGCGCGGCCTCGCCTACTGGGAAGGCCTTGCGAAGATCATCCAGGAGGAACCGGTCCACGAGCGCGACCGGATGATGATGGGGATGCTCCAGCCGCTGGGCATCGAAAAGGGCAGGCCGTTCAGCCCGACAGACCGGCAGCAGCAGCTTCTCGTCGACGCCGCGCAGACCGGAGAGGTGATGGCCCGGGCGATCGCCTACCACAAGCGGTTCGAGGGCGCGAAGGTGTGGCCGGGCAGAAAATGGGAGCAGTCGCTGTTTCTCAAGGAGACCAATCAGGAAGCCCCGCACCACACGCAGCTGGACGAGCGCACGAGCTGGTTTTACGAAGCCGTCGGCGTCTCCGTGGGCATGATGGGCCGGGCCGTCGGCGTCGGGCAGGTCTATCTCGAGGCCGCGAAGGACAGCCAGGACCGCTGGCTCGATGGCGGCAAGACCTATCGCCTCACGGTTCCGAAGGACGTGCCCGTGGCGCAATTCTGGTCTGTCACGGTGTACGACAACGAGACCCGCTGTTTCGTCGACTCAGGCGTGTCACCGGATCGTTCATCGCGCGACGCCATTGTCGCGAACGCCGACGGCTCCGTGGACATCACGTTCGGCCCCACGCCTCCCGCCGGCATGCCGGAGAGTAACTGGATCAAGACGCTTCCGAACAAGGGCTGGTTCTGCTACTTCCGCCTCTATGGCCCCACCCAGGCCTACTTCGACCGCTCGTGGGTGCTGTCCGATGTCCATGCTGCCGAAGACGCGGACGGATAGTCGCCCCAAGGCGGTGGAGACGCGATGTCATTCAGAGTGGCAGGGAGCGAAAGTGCCCAAACCACCAACCTCCAGAAACGCCGAGAGGCAGAAGGTGTTGCAACCTGCGGCCGCATCGTGCCACTCCAAGACATGAGTGGCGCAGCTCCCCGCGTAGGATCGAGAACATGTGGGTTTTTCCGCGGGGAAATAGGCGGTCTTCAGCAATGGCGACGCAGAATCCGACGCACGAGGAACGTCGCAGGAAGCCGCAGGAGGCCGCAGCCGGCAGGATTTTGCCGGCTTGCTCCGATCCGAAACGGGTAAGATGACAGTGTCCGGTACATCGGTGGAGATTCTTGTATGCGCACCTACACGGCCGTCATCGAGCGGTGCCCTGACACGGGCCTCTACGTGGGATATGTGCCGGGCCTTCCCGGCGGGCATTCCCAGGGCGAAACGATCGAAGAACTGAATGCGAATCTGGCCGAAGTTATCGAGATGCTGCTTGAGGACGGCGAGCCTGCCATGGAATCCGAGTTCATCGGAACCCAGACCGTACAGGTGGGCTGAACGGTGGCGAAACGCAAGCTGCCGATTCTCAAGCCGGCGGAAGTCGTGACGAGACTTGTTGCGCTCGGCTTTGAAGAGGTTCGGCAAAAAGGGTCGCACAAACAGTTTCGTCACGCGGACGGACGCTGCACAACGGTTCCATTTCACAGGGGTCGCGATATTTCCCCGATCCTGTTGCGGCAGATTGCCCGCGACATTCGGATCACCGCGGAGGAACTCGTAAACGCCTGACCCGCAAAGTCTGTAGGTCGTGCGCCATCCTGAGGGTGCACTGCGCGCGACCTCTTGCGGCCACGTTCAAAAAGGGCCAAAGCTCCCCGAGCAGGATTCGTCACAGCCGCGGTTTTCTCCGTGAATAGATGGGGGGCGGTGAGAAAGCGACTCAAAAAGCGACTCACTTTCCAATCCGCAGGAGGCCGCATGAGTTCGCACGGGGCCCCCGGGCGGTGTTCGGCAAAGGGCCGTGGCAGACGAACCCCCGCCCTGGAACTTGCCCAGCGATCATGCCACGGAGGAGAGGGGCTCCGAGACCGCGGCCAGGTACACTTGGACGATGCCGAAGATTTTCGAACACGATGGCTATTCGTTTTTCTTCTACAGCAATGATCATGCCCCCATCCACGTCCATGTTCGCCGGGGCGGGGGGTGAAGCAGTGTTCGTTGTTGACCCGAAAGTAGAACTGCGTGAATCAGTCGGTTTCAATGTAAGAGAGCTCTCGCGAGCGGAGGACCTCATCGATGACCACCTCGAACTCATCAAACAAAAGTGGGCTGAGCACCTTGGCTGACCGTGCCCTGAAGGCATGGCATGAGCGAGGAATGATCTTTGTCAGATTCGCCAGCGGCCATGAGGTCAGTTTTCCCACGAAGGGCAACCCACGGCTGGAATCCGCTGCCGAGGAAGATGTGGGCCGTATCGAAATCTCTCCATTCGGTCTGCATTGGCCGACGCTCGACGAAGACCTTTCGTTTGCGGGAATCCTGGAGGGGCGTTATGGACATCGTTGACTGCCCGCCCTGCGCATGACCAGCCAGTGATCAGCGCCGGATAAAGCTGCTGGCAACGCTTGATCGACGATGCTGGGTGCGGCACCATGCGAGCCGGTGCGCCACCCTGTGAAGAACACTCCCCGAGTAGGATTCGTCACAACCGCCGTTTTCTCCGAACAAAGACCGGGGTCGGCGAGAAAGCGACGCACTTTCCAATCCGCAGGAGGACGCAGGAGGCCACACGGAGATCCCGCGACCGGTCTGGGTCATTCTCCGACGCTCAGGCTGGTGCCTTTCTGCTTCGGCGGATGCTTTTGGAGCGTCGCCATGTGCCGACCCAGTCGATCCATGATGTCGTTGAACAGGTATGTCTTCTGCTGGGAGAGCGTGGCCCGAGGCCCTGGTGCCTGATCGTAGCTCTCGTGGGGATCCTGTCGCAGGTTGAACAGCCAAGGAAGGTCGAGTTTCGTCGTGGTGCCGTAATAGCCGTCGCGAATGAAGAAGTGAGCCTTCCACTGGTTCATGCGGATGGCTTGGATCCGGGATTCCGCGTAGTAGATGTACTCGTCCCTGGCCGACTCCTCCGCCTGGCCGCACCAGTAATCAAGATTGTTCACGCCGTCGATGTGGTTTTTGTGCTCCACGGCGGTGCCCAGCGTGTCGCCTCGGGCGATCCGCTCGCGGATGTCGGTCACCCCGGCGGCCGCCGACAAGGTCGTGAACACGTCCTCGTGGCTCTGGATGCCGTTGAGCTCCGATCCCGTGGGAATCCTGCCCGGCCAGCGGACGAGCATCGGCACCCGCACGCCTCCCTCCCAGGTCGTCATCTTCTCCGAGCGAAACGGTGTCGTTCCGCCGTGCGGGTAGGTGGAGTGCTCGACACCGTTGTCGGTCGAGTAGATGACGATCGTGTTGTCGGCGATGCCCATCTCGTCGAGCTGTTTCAAGACCATGCCCACGTGCTCGTCGTGCTGGATCACGCCCGCGCCGTAGTCGTCGTGGAAGCTCGTGTGCCGCTTGACTTTGTCGCGGTACTGCCCGGGCACCCGCGTGAAGGTGTGCATCCGCGTGGTGGCGAACCAGACGAAGAACGGCTTCCTGGCTGCGTGAGCCTTGTTCATGAAACCGATGCCTTCCTTGACGAGCTCCTCGTCGACGGTCTCCATCCGCTTGCGGGTCAAAGGCCCCGTATCGACGATCCGCTGCTTGCCGACCTTGCCGAACCGAGGATCGACGGTCTCATCGACCGTGTCGGTCGCCCAGGTGTGGA
Organism: Pirellulales bacterium; assembly: GCA_044344765.1. Lineage (GTDB taxonomy): Bacteria > Planctomycetota > Planctomycetia > Pirellulales > UBA1268 > QWPN01. The sequence continues at coordinate 20,370 of JBIJCJ010000035.1, forward strand.
GCACGCCCCGCGGGCCGTGCCGCTTCTTGAACTCCGGATCGGTCGGGTAGTCCTCGTCTTCCGGCTCCTCTTCGGTGTTGAGGTGGTAGAGGTTGCCGTAGAACTCGTCGAACCCGTGCAGCGTCGGGAGGTGTTCGTTGCGGTCGCCGAGGTGGTTCTTGCCGAACTGCCCGGTGGCGTAGCCCCGCGTCTTCAAGACCTCGGCGAGCGTGGCGTCCTGCGGCTGCATGCCCACCGGCCCGCCGACCATGCCGACCGAGGTGAGCCCCGTGCGGATCGGGTACATGCCGGTGATGAAGGCGGCCCGACCGGCCGTGCAGGAGGGGTGTGCGTAGTGATCGGTGAACAGCGCCCCTTCTTTCCCGATGCGGTCGATGTTCGGCGTGCGATAGCCCATCACGCCGCGGCTGTAGATGCTGAGGTTCGTCAAGCCGACGTCGTCACCCCAAATGACGACGATGTTCGGTTTGTTTCCGTCTGCCCCAGTTTGAGCAGCGACGTTGTGGTGACCTATCCAATGCAGGGCGGTGAATGCAAGAACCATCGAAGCAACATGCGCTCGTTTCAACATCGTGAAAACTCCTCGTCTGTTAGCGAATCAAAGAGCACAAAGTGTTGAAGTACAGATGTTCGACCCGCCTCCGTCGCCAAACGACTGCGACTAATGGCCCTGCGCCTCTCCCTCGAGGAACGTACCATGAAAGCGGACCAGCCCACAGTGCCGCGAACGGCACCGGACTGCACCTCATCGGCCGCTCGTCAACCGTCTGATGCTTGCCGAAGTACCGTTGAACGTCCTTCCCCTTGAAAACTGTGGTTGGCAGATCTAACATTCGCCACTCGCTCCTTTCCGAAAGGATCTTTTCACGATGACTATCCAACGATCTTCCCTGCTGATTCTGATCGCCGTTGCGATTCTCGGCCTGCCAGCCTCCGGCGCCGCCGCGGCGCAGCCGAAGCAGCCCAACATCCTGCTGATCATGAGCGACGATGTCGGCATCGCCAACATCAGCGCCTACAGCATGGGGCTCGTCGGATACCACACACCGAACATCGACCGCATCGCTAGGGGGGGCATGATGTTCACCGACTACTACGGCGAGCAAAGCTGCACGGCGGGACGGTCCGCGTTCATCACCGGCATCCACCCCGTTCGCACGGGCTTGACGAAGGTCGGCCTGCCCGGTTCCTCCATCGGCATTTCGCCCAAGGATCCGACGCTCGCCGAACTGCTCAAGCCGCACGGCTACGTGTCGGGCCAGTTTGGCAAGAATCACCTTGGCGACCGCAATGAATTTCTCCCGACCGTTCATGGCTTCGATGAGTTTTACGGCAACCTCTACCACCTCAATGCCGAGGAGGAGCCGGAAAACGAGGATTACCCGAAGGACCCGGCGTTTCGTGCGCGATTCGGGCCCCGTGGCGTGCTCGACACGACAGCCTCGAAGACGGACGACTCGACGGAGGATCCGCGGTTTGGCCGAGTCGGCAAGCAAATCATCAAGGATACCGGCCCACTCACGCGCGAGCGGATGGAAACGGTGGACGAGCAGTTCCTCGATCGCACGAAGACGTTCATTCGCAAGAACCACGAGGCAGGCAAGCCGTGGATGGCGTGGATGAACACCTCTCGCATGCACTTCTACACGCATCTCAAGAAGGAAAGTCAGGGCGTCACGGGGCTGGGGCTCTATGCAGATGGCATGATGGAGCACGACAACCACGTCGGCCAACTCCTTGATCTCCTCGACGAGCTGAAGATCACCGACGACACCATCGTGATCTACACCTGCGACAACGGCCCGCACTTCAACGAATGGCCGGACGGTGGCAACACCTGGTTCCGCAGTGAAAAAAATACGAACTGGGAAGGTGGCTACCGGGTAGCGGGACTGGTCCGCTGGCCTGGCACGATCAAGGCGGGGAGTGTTTCGAACCAGATCATGTCCCACCTGGATTGGGTGCCGACGTTGCTGGCAGCCGTCGGCGAGCCCGACATCAAGGACAAACTGCTGAGGGGGCATCAGATTGAAGGCACGACCTACAAGGCCCATCTGGATGGCTACAACTTCCTATCGCACCTCAGGGGCGAAACGGCCGAGGGGCCGCGGAAGGAGTTCTTCTATTTTAGCGACGACGCCCAGTTGGTCTCGCTGCGTCGTGAGCAATGGAAACTCGTCTTTGCCGAGCAGCGGGCCAGGCAACTGCAGGTCTGGACCGAGCCGTTCGTCATGCTGCGGGCCCCAAAGCTGTTCAACCTGCGTTCGGATCCATTCGAACGGGCCGACACCGACTCGAATAACTACAACCGTTGGTCCCTGCAGCGGGCATGGGTGGCGGTGCCGACGCAGGCGATCGTCGGAAACTTCCTGAAGTCGTTCGAGGAGTTTCCGATGCGGCAGAAGCCAGCGAAGTTCAACGTAGACGATGTGATCAAGCTGATGTCGGAAGGACAGGCCAACTGATCAGGGCACCTCGCAGGTGTCAGAAGGTCGCGTTGGCACGGACGCCATACACGAAGGCATTGTCGGTCGAAATCGCCCCCAGGCCCGGGCGGATCCACTGCAGGTCGGGCGTGATGTTGAGCCAGGGCGTGGCCTGGATGTTGTAAAACCATTCGACGCCCATGCCGTCTCGCGGGCCAAGCAGGGCCTCGGGCACTGGGCCGAACTGGTCACTCGCCCCCGCCAGAAACCAGCCGAGCCCGAACGTGTCGCCGCGCCGCTGGCCCAGCGGACTGAAGCCACCGATACCGGTGCTCAGGAAATATTGGACCGGGTTCGGGTTGCCGTCGCCTACCGAGGCCCGGCCAAACAGGCCCCAGCCGCGGTCGGGATTGTCGGTGTAGCGGACGAAGTACTGGTCGAATCCGTAGTAGACGAGCCAGGAATCCCAGCGTGT
>JBIJCJ010000036.1:0-23169 GCA_044344765.1 Pirellulales bacterium
CCAGCCTGCACCGGCCAGGACGGCGGTGCAGGCGTGAAGCGGAGGGCATGGGACTCGAACCCACAACCGGTTTCCCGGCACGACATTTCCAGTGTCGCCGCTAGCCATTCGCTTACCCTCCGTAAGTCACTGAATCTGCTCGACTGAAGGGACTCGAACCGGTGGTCGCGAATGGCCTGATCGAACGCCGATCGAACAGATTTTCGCGACTTTTCCCGACTTGAGCCCCTGATCGAACAGGGGTGACAACCACGGCCTCGTGCATCCTGCCGCCGCGGACTTTGCAGCAGTATAGCCGCCGAACGAAAGGCAGTCGAAGGCCCCGAAGCGACTGCCGCCGGAGACCCGGCGGCAGTCGCTCAGCGTCACTTCTTGGCGGCGGGCTTCGCCTTGTCCTGCTTGGGCTTCATGCTCTTCTTGTCGTTCTTCTGCGAGTTGTTTCCCTTGCCCATGGTGGAGGCTCCTGCGTGTGGTTGGCTGGATATTTTCTGCGACCGGCTCACCGCGAACCGGCCCACCCGTTCAATCGGCAAAATCGGCAGCCATATTCAGTAGGTTCGGCGGCCGGATCGCCGGAACGCTGCCGACTCGCGCTCGCCCTCGTCATGGGTCTCGCCAGGCGGATTCCCCAAGGTGCTTGCCCGGTGTATTCTGCCTCCCGTTCGAGACACGCCCCCCGGGAGTTGATCCATGTCCGCCACGTATCCGCGATTCGTGCCCGTCGCCTGCGTCGTTCTCGTGCTCGCGTCCACCGTGGCCGTCCGTGCCGACGATCTCACGCCGCGGCCCACCATGGGGGAGATCCTGCGGCTCGACGCCGAGGCCGACGAGATCCTCGCCAAGGATGCGACGATCGAAGTGCTCGGAAGCGGCCTCGATTGGAGTGAAGGGCCGGTCTGGATCCCGCGGGACGCCCGCCAGCCCGACGGCGGCGGCTACGTGATCTTCTCCGACGTGCCGCAGAACCGGGTCCATCGGTGGAAAGAGGGCGATGGGCTCTCGGTGTTCATGGCGCCGAGCGGCTACACGGGCCTGCCCGGCTACAGCAAGGAGGCCGGCAGCAACGGGCTGGCCCTCGATCGACAGGGGCGGATCGTGTTCTGCGAGCACGGCGATCGGCGGGTGTCGGTGCTCACGCCCGGCGGCGGGAAGCGGACGCTCGCCGACAACTACCAGGGCCGGCGGTTCAACAGTCCCAACGACTGCACCATCGACGCCGCCGGCGCCATCTACTTCACCGACCCGCCCTACGGCCTGCCCGAGGGTCCGCAGGACAAGAAGTTTCGCGAGCTCGACTGGTGCGGCGTCTACCGGATCGCCCCAGACGGTGGCGTCACCCTGCTGACCCGCGAGATGACGTTCCCCAACGGGATCGCGCTGGCGCCGGACGGCCGCACGCTCTACGTCGCCCAGTCCGACCCCGCGGCGGCGATCTGGAAGGCCTTTCCCATCCAAGACGACGGCACGCTCGGGGCTGGGCGAGTGATCGCGGATGCCACCGCCATGGTCAGCGGGCACCGCGGGCTGCCCGACGGGCTCGAGGTGGACGTGGCCGGCCGGCTGTGGGCCACGGGCCCGGGCGGCGTCCACGTGATGCGGCCCGACGGCAAGCTGATCGCCCGGATCGATACGCGCATGGCCTGCGGCAACTGCTGCTTCGGGGGCGACGACGGCTCGTGGCTCTATATCTGCTCCGACGCCTTTCTCGTCCGCATCCAGACCAAGACCCGCGGCTGGCGGTGACGGCCGCGTTGACCGAGCCGACGCGGGCCAGCAGGCCGAGCCCAGGTCGGCTCCAGGGGCCGCGCCTGCGATGACGCAAAGGCACCCTGCGCTCAACGCCTACAGACGGACGAAGGGTGACCGCCCGCCAGCGACGCCAAGATCACCCCGCTACCGTTCTGCCGCAGCATCCCCATTGGTGCGTCGCATGGGGTGATGGTCCGGGGCGATCGGTCGCAACGCGCAGCCGCGGAACATCTCGACGAAACGACACATTTCTTCGACTGCCTCGAGCTTCTCCTGCATCGGCAGCGCCTTGAAACAACGAATGTGGAATCGCTCGGCCCCACTCCAGTCGCAATCCCAATCCGCGTCCGCTTCGCGAATTCTCCAGCCCTGCGTTTCTTCAGTCATTCTTCGCCATCCTCAAGTGCGCCACATCGTCCAAGTCCTTCGGCCTGCCGGCGGCCTTCCTTCATCCGGATCAGAGTCTCTATGTCAACAACCCGGAACGGTCCCCCGCCGCATGGCTGTTCGATGGATCTCACGTAAGTGGTATCGAAATCGAACGGCTCGGCGACAAACACGTCGATCGGTGTCGTTCGTTGGATGTCGCTGTGCAGGTTCAACACCGTCATGCCCCGCTCTCTCATCCACCGTTTTCGATTCTCCTCGTCGGCAAATTGCTCAGCCGTAACGGGGACTCGCGGCAGGTATCCAAGAGTGTTCAAGGCTCGAAAGGCACGGACGACGTTGTCCGGCTGGAGATGCAGCACCAGGTCCAAATCGAACGTCATACGACCGTAACCGTGGGCCACCACCGCGATCCCGCCCACTACGAGGTAACGCACATCGGCGGCATTGAGCACCCTCACAATGTTCTCGAATTCCGCAACCCGCATGCCTGCAACTTATCATTTGAAGAATAGCCCGGCCAATGGCACTTCGGCCACCGTTTTCTCGTCCGTATCCAGACCAAGACCCGCGGCTGGCGGTGACGGCCGCGTTGACCGAGCCTCCCAGAACTAATATTCTGTTCAGTATACGGCCGCGTTGTCCGAGGAGGCCTTCGGTGCCACTTCTCGCCCCCGCTGAAACTCGCACGGTGCTCGAACACGTCCGCTGGGAGACGTTTTTGGAGCTCGCCGAAGGCCGCTCCGGCAGCGTGCCCCGCATGACCTACGATCGAGGAGTGCTGGAGTTCATGACGCCGTTTCGCCAGCACGAGAACATCGGGCGACTGATCGGCCGGATGGTCGAAACCTATTCGGAAGTCCGTGGCAAGGAGATCGCCAGTTGTGCGTCGACCACGTTCAAGCGGTTTGATCTCGATCGGGCTTTCGAGCCCGACGAGTCGTACTACATCGCCCACGCCGAACTGATCCGGCCCAAGGATGAGGTCGATCTTTCCATCGATCCGCCACCGGATCTCGTGATCGAGGTGGAACTCACCTCCTCGGCGATCAAGAAGCTGAAGCTCTTTGCGGCGATGGGCGTGCCCGAAGTCTGGCGGCACGATGGCACGAAGCTCTGGATGGGCAGGCTTGTCGCAGGGGATTATCAGCAGATCGAATCGAGCCTCGGCCTGCCAGGGCTCTCCGCGGCTACGATTGACGGCTTTCTCGTGCGGCGATTCGACCTCGGGGAGACGACGCTCATCCGCGAGTTCCGTGCGGCCATCACGGTCGAGTGAGTCATCACCGTCGACTGTTTTCGCAGCGAGCGGGCGAAACGTGCCGCACGCGGCAGAAGGTGCTCGCCACGCTCGGCCGCGTCGACGGGCTGCGAGCAAGCGGAGAGTTCGACGCGCTTCTGCAGTCGGGCGCCAAGTTCGCCCTGTAGTAGACGGGCTTCAGCCATATCGACGGCACGGCCGGGGGGCGGCATGCCCCCCGGCCGTCGCTTCTGTAGACAGGCCGCCACGCTTGAATACTTAACGAGGCCGACGCACGGCAATATTGTCACCCAGATGAAAACAACCATCGATATTGCCGATGATCTCCTGCTCCGGGCCAAGCAGCAGGCCCGGTCTTCCCACACCACGCTCCGCAGCCTGATCGAAGAGGCATAGAGCATAGGACAGGCATCATCGGACCATCTGCGCCGTCTGACGCAGGCATTGCCGGGAGTGACCGTTCGCGGCTACTATGAAGTTATGGTCACCCAAGCGATCTCGATCCCGCTCGATCCGGCCACAGCCACCGCGTATGAATCGGTGACCGACCGCGAGCGGCGGCAACTCCAACTCTTGCTCCGGCTCCGGCTTCGTGAGTTGACTGAGCAGCCACCGCGGCCTCTCGCCGACGTGCTCGACGAGGCAGCGAGTGCCGCCGCTGCCCGTGGGCTCACGGGGGACATCCTCCGCGATCTGCTCGCCGACGACTGACATGCGGATCGTCCTCGACACCGGTGTCATCGTCAGCGGACTATTAATCGCCGACTCGATGCTCCGGCAGGCCATCGACCGGGCGCGCCGGGCGACGATCCTGTTCTCGGTCGCCACGCTGGAGGAGCTCGACGAGGTGCTCCGCCGACCGAAGTTTGACGCCTATCTGCCGAAAGAACTGCGGCTGGAGTTCCTTGCCGCCTTGGTCCGCGAATGCGAGGAAGTGACTGTCGCGGAGCGGATGACGATCTGCCGTGATCCACGCGACGACAAGTTCCTGGAGCTCGCAGCCGCAGGGCGGGCCACCCATGTGGTCTCCGGAGACGCCGATCTCCTGGAACTGCATCCGTTTCGCAACGTCCGGATCGTGACGCCCGCCGAGTTTCTCCGCGAGTCCGACCCACAGTAACGCCCATGAGCGGCACATGGCGGATCCCGATCTCATCCAGCCGGGGAGCGGGACGAATCGTCCGCCGCGACAGGTCCGCGCGCTGGCCGAGCGTGGCGATGCCGCTGTCGCCAGCGCACCATCATGAGGGGACCGGCCTTGCTCGTGTGGAGCGCCGGGGTTCCGTTCAATGGCACTTCCGCAACCATCTCCGAAAGTCCAAAAGGACAGGCACAATCCTTGCGAGCGAACGCCAAGGGTTCGCTCGATCGACGGCCGCCGCTTCCTGCGGTCGCCCCGAGCACGTCCCCGGGAGACATCGTGCACACCCTCACGGGCGACACCGACGGCCCTCCGGCACGAGACATCGTCCGCGTCACGGTGATCGCCGCGGATTCGGTCGATATCGACATCAACAGCACGGCTGCCGAGAATGACGACATTTCGCTGTTGAACGTGCCGACGGTGAACGGCGGGTTCAAGCAGAAACTGAGGCGGGTGCTTCAGCAAGCCTTGTCGGACGTCCGTCGCGGGGATTCCTGGCAGCGGTTGATGCCCTGTCCACGACGCCTGACCCGGCCGTCATACCACGGCAAACTTTCGCCGGCATGAGTTGCTTGGCGTGACGCTCGATGGCGTTGATCTGTGCGGGCGCGACTTCTCTCGGATGAACCTGAACGGCGTTACGTTCAGATGCTGCACCGTGCAGGGGCTCGATTTGACGGACACGGCCGCGGCGGCGGGCCCGCGCCGGTCAGGCGATCCCGAGCACGTCGCGCATCGAATACAGGCCGGCGGGCCGGCCGACGAGAAACCGGGCCGCGGCGAGCGCGCCGCGGGCGTAGCAGTCGCGGTTGGTGGCCCGGACGTTCACGGAGAACGACTCCCCGTCCATGCCGAAGAGGATCGTGTGCTCGCCGGGATTGTCGCCCGCCCGCACGGCGTGGTAGCCGATCTCGTCGGCGGGCCGGGCGCCGGGCCGACCGGCGCGGCCGTGCACCTCGCTGGTCTGCCGCATCTGCTCGCGGACGATGGCGCCGAACTTGAGCGCCGTGCCGCTCGGCGAATCCTCCTTGTGGCGATGGTGGCACTCGATGATCTCGACGTCGGTCCGCCCGCCGACGCGGGCCAGCAGGCCGCCCGCCCGCCCCACGAGATCCATGGCGATGTTCACGGCCAGGCTCATGCTCGGCGACTGCAGGATCGGGATCTCCCGCGCCGCATCTGCGATCGCCTGTCGCTCGCCGTCCTCGAGACCGGTGGTCGCCACCACGAGCGGAAGCTTGCGAGCCACGCAGGCCGCCACGATCCCGCCGACCGCCTCGGGCAGCGAGAAGTCGACGACCACGTCGGCCGGCACGTCCCAGGCGGGGGCCACGACGACCCCGGCCGGGCCGAGGCCCGCGAGCGTTCCGGCGTCGGTGCCCGACCGCGGATGGCCGGCCCGCTCGACGGCCGCCACGAGCCGCCAGGGGGGCGCGTCGGCGGCGGCGCAGGCAATCACCCGCTGCCCCATGCGGCCGGCGGCACCATGGACGACGAGACGAAGCGGACTGGCTGACACGATGGGCTGCCTCCTGCGCGATGGCCCGGCGGCCGATACGGCCGCCGGGCGGGACGAATGAACGCGATCAGCCGTAGAGGTCGATCGCCTGCACGATTTCTTCGACGCGGTTGCCCACGCTCACGGCGCGGTTGGCGAAGCTCGCCCGGCTCACGCCGCGGCTGCCGAGCACGTCGTTGAAGAGTTTCTGGTCGGTCGTGTGGTAGGCCACGGTCGCCGTCGGATCCTTCAGCTGGTGGCCGGTGAGGATGCAGACCACCCGCTCGTCGCGGCCGATGACGCCCTCGGCCACGAGCTGCCGCGCCCCGGCCACGCTCGCGGCGCTGGCCGGCTCGCAGCCCAGGCCGCCCGCGCCCACCTGGGCCTTGGCGTCGAGGATCTCCTGCTCGCTCACCTGGCGGACCACGCCGTCGCAGACCTCGAGGGCCCGCAGACACTTGTTGAGGTTCACGGGGCGGTTGATCTCGATGGCGCTGGCGATCGTGTCGGCCCGCTTGTTGTCGCGGTCGAGCTCGTCGTAGTAGTGGCAGGCAGGGGCGAGGTCGGCCCGGCCGCCCGCCCACCGCAGGCCGCGGCGATGGTAGAGCTCGTAGAGCGTGTTGGCGCCGGCGGCGTTGATCACCGCCAGCCGCGGCACGCGGTCGATGAGGCCCAGCTTCCGCAATTCGGCGAACGCCTTGCCGAAGGCGCTCGAATTGCCGAGGTTCCCGCCGGGAACGACGATCCAGTCGGGCACCTCCCAGCCGAGCGACTCGAGCACCCGGAACATGATCGTCTTCTGCCCCTCGAGCCGGAAGGGATTGACGCTGTTGACCAGGTAGATGCCCAGCTTTCCGGAGACTTCCTTGACCCGCGCCATCGCGTCGTCGAAGTCGCCGGCGATCTGGATCGTGAGGGCGCCGTAGTCGAGGGCCTGTGAGAGCTTGCCGTAGGAGATCTTGCCCGACCCGATGAAGATGATGCCGCGCATCAGCCGCGTCACCGCGCAGTACACCGCCAGCGACGCGCTCGTGTTGCCGGTCGAGGCGCAGGCCGCCCGGCGGGCGTTGATCATCCGCGCATGGGTGAAGGCGGCCGACATCCCGTTGTCCTTGAACGATCCCGACGGGTTGAGCCCCTCGTACTGGAGGAACAGGCGGCCCGGGTTGACGCCCACGTAGCCGGCGACGCCGTCGGAGGGGCTGCACATCGTCTGCCCCTCGCCGATCGTCACCACCGACTCGCGCGGGGCGTAAGGGAGCAATTCGTGAAACCGCCACACGCCGCTGAAGGCCAGCGGGTCGCTGCGCCGCATCCACTTCCGCTCGAAGAACTCGAACGAGTTCGGCGGCCGGAGCCGGTCCCAGTCGTATTCGACGTCGAGCAGGTTGCCGCAGGCCGGGCAGGCGGTGAGCACCTCGTCCACCGAGAACGTCGCCGCGCAGGCGGGATCGATGCACTGCTGAAAGGCGAGGTCGGTACGGGCGGCGACGGCCACGAACATGTCTCCGAACGATGCCCCTTCCATCGGCACTCGGCGGCCGACCGGTGAGCAGGAGCGTGTCGGAAACGGCATCCCGACGGGCTCAAAGGTAGGTCAGGCCCGCGGAGGCAGCAAGTTTTTCCGGGCGATCCGGTCGCGGGGATTGTGCGGGCATTACGGCGGTTTCCCTGAAGCGACGCGGCCAAGCCCGCCGCGGCTGGTGCCCCGCAAGCCCCCGGCGGGAGCCGGGGGGTGACGCGTCCCATCGCAATCGACGCGATTTGATCCGATGCCCGACCTCGCCTGCCAGTTTGACAGGCCGCATGTCCATCTATTACATTTGCGGGGCTTGGCGGTCCGGGGACGTTCCAGGATCGCGGGCGTGGCACCTCCAGGCGGGAGCAACCATGAAAGCGGCCATGAAAGCGGCGGAACTCAAAGCCTTCAAGGCGACCCTGGAGAACATCCGGGCCCGGCTCCGCGGCGACGTCTCCATGATGGCCGACGCCGCCCTGCGGAAGACGCGTTCGGAGGCCAGCGGCGACCTCTCCAGCATGCCGATCCACATGGCCGACATCGGCTCCGACGCCTACGAGCAGGAGTTCACGCTCAGCCTGATGGCCACCGAGGAAGGCACGCTCGAGATGGTCGAGCAGGCACTCGAGCGGATCCGAAGCCGCACCTTCGGCGTCTGCGAGGAGTGCGAGGGCGTGATCTCGAAGAAGCGGCTGGAGGCGATCCCGTTCGCCTCGCTGTGCATCCGCTGCGCCGAGAGGGAGGAGCAGGGCGGGAGCGGCGGCCGGCCGCGCCAGCCGCGGTGACCAGGCGGCGCGGAGCCCGACTCCGCGGGAAGGATTCCGCATGGCACGATCGTCCCGCGGCTGGGTGAGTTTCGCCGTCCTTGCGGTCGCGGCGGCCGGCACCGACCTATTCACGAAAGAAGCCGTCTTCCGCGGCTTGGGCATGCCGGGCACGAGCCCGCCGGTCACGATCGTCGATGGCGTGCTGTGGCTGGAAACGAACCTCAACGAGGGGGCGCTGTTCGGCATGGGGCAGGGGATGGGCATGGCGTTCGCCGCCATCTCCGTGGCCGCGATCGGCGGCATCCTGGCGATGATGGCCCGCCCGGCGACCCGCGACGATCCATGGCTCGTGGGGGCGCTCGGCCTGATCGTCGGCGGCATCGTCGGCAACCTCTACGATCGGCTGGGGCTGCCGGGGCTCGAATGGCACGCTCCGCTGGAGCGGGTCGGCACGCCCGTGCGGGCGGTCCGCGACTGGATCCACGTCGTCGTGCCCGGCGTCATCGACTGGCCCATCTTCAACCTCGCCGACACCTGGCTCGTAATCGGAGCGGCCATGCTGCTCGTGGCGTCGCTGCGAACACCGGCCGCCGACGCCGTATCTCCGGGAGCCGCGTCCCGATGACCTCCAGCGCCGTCGAGCCCGCAGTCGCCGCCCGCCTCGCAGCCGCGCTCGCAGCCGCGCGGCTCGCCGCCGCGGAGACGCTCCGCTGGTTCGGCGGCGCCGGACTCGTGATCGACACGAAGGCCGACGACTCCCCGGTCACGCAGGCGGACCGCGCCGCGGAGGCCGTGCTGCGTCGGGAGCTGCTCGGCCGGTTCGCCGCCGACGCCTTCCTCGGCGAAGAAACCGGGGCGTCCCCGGGCACAAGCGGCTACGAATGGATCGTCGATCCGATCGACGGCACGAAGTCGTTCATCCGGGGCGTGCCGCTGTATGCGACGCTCGTCGGCTGCCGGCGGGAGGGCCGCGGCGTGCTCGGGGTGATTGCCATCCCGGCCTTGGACGAGACCGTCTACGCGGCCCGCGGCGGCGGCGCCTGGCATGTCCGCGGCGCGGCCGGCCCCGTGGCTGCGCGGGTGTCGAGGCGGACGACGCTCCGGGAAGCGCTGCTGTGCTCGAGCGATTTCACGTCGTTCGCCCGCTGGAGCGGCGGCGCCGGACCGGGCACCGCGGCCCGAGAACGACTGGAGGCCGCCAGCGGCGTGGTCCGCACCTGGGGCGACGGCTACGGCTACCTGCTGGTGGCGACCGGCCGGGCGGACGCGATGGTCGATCCGCTCATGAACGCGTGGGACGCGGCGGCGGTCGAGACCGTGGTCACGGAGGCCGGCGGACGGTTCACCGACTGGGCCGGTCGCGACCGCATCGACGCCGGCGACGGCGTAGCCACTAATGGCCTGCTGCACGACTTGGTCCTCGACGGACTGCGGACGATTCCCACCCACTCGGCCGGCTGACGCCGCCGTCATTTACGCCATGAGCAACTCACCGCCGCAGACTCGCGACCCCCCACGAACGCTCCGCGAGACGCTCGCCGCCCTCGGGCCGGGCATCGTCCTGGCCAGTTGCATCGTCGGCTCCGGTGAGCTGATCGCCGCCACGACCGTTGGCGCGGAGGCGGGCTTCGTGCTCTTGTGGCTGATCGTCCTCGGCTGCGCGATGAAGGTGGCGGCGCAGATCGAGATCGGCCGCGCCACGCTCACCTGGGGGCAAACGCCGCTGGCCGCCTTCGACGCCGTCCCCGGCCCCCGACTGGCGGGACGCGGCTGGATCTACTGGGGCTGGGTGGTGATGACGATGCTGATCCTGGTGCAGCAGGGGGGCATCATCATGGGAGTGGCCCAGACGCTCGCCGCGGGCGTGCCACTGTCGCAGGCCGGCCGCGAGTGGAACCGCGTGCACGACGCCCTGGCGGCCGAGCGGATCGCCGCAGCGGCCGCGGGGAAGACGGCCACGGAAGACTCGGCCCACCAGCAGCGAGCGGCCGAAGCCAAGACGCTCGCCAGGCCGGCCGACGAGATGATCTGGGCGGCGGTCACGGCGGTCGTCACTTCGGCGCTGCTGGCGATCGGCCGCTATCGGGTGATCGAGCGGGTCTCGCTCGTGCTCGTCGGCACGTTCGTCGGAGTCACGCTGCTGGCCCTCGCGCTGCTCCAATTCGACCCGGCGTGGGCGATTTCAGGGGCCGAGTTGGCCAGCGGGCTGGTGCCGTCGATTCCGCCGCCGGTGGCCGGCCGCGCCCCGTTGGTGACGGGCTTGGCGACGATCGGCATCATCGGCGTCGGGGCCGCGGAGTTGATGTTCTATCCTTATTGGTGCCTGGAGAAGGGCTACGGCCGGGCGGTGGGGCCGCGCGACGAATCGCCGGCCTGGGCGGCCCGGGCCCGGGGGTGGATCCGCGTGCTGCAGTTCGACGCCTGGGCCTCGATGGCGGTCTACACCACCGTCACCGTGGCCTTCTATCTGCTCGGCGCTGCGACCCTCGGCCGGCTGGGCCTGCGGCCCGCCGGGAGCGAGATGGTGCGAAGCCTGGGGGCGATGTACGGCCCCGTGTTCGGCCCCTGGGCCGCCGACGTGTTTCTCATCGGGGCGTTCGCGGTCTTGTTTTCGACCCTCTTCGCGGCCGCCGACGGCAACGCGCGGATCATCGGCGACGGCCTGGCGCTCGCCGGCGTGATTCCCGGCGACGATGCATCGAGGCGGCGGTGGACCCGCCGGGTTGCGATGGCCTGGCCGCTCGTGGCGTTCGTGTTCGCGGCAGCGATCCGCGAGCCCGTGGGCATGGTGCTCGCCAGCGGCGTCGCACAGGCGGTGATGCTCGGGGCCCTCGCCGTGGCCGTGATCTGCTTCCGCTATCGCAGCACCGACCCGCGGCTCACGCCGACCCCGGCCTTCGACGCCTTGCTCTGGGTGTCGGCGGCGGGGTTCCTCGTCGTCGGGGCATGGACCCTGTGGCAGAAGGCGGCGCCACTGCTGGGGGCTGCCTGACCGGCCCGGCGGGCTGGAAACCGGCTGGCCTTGCCGGAAAATCGCCGGTCAGTATGATCAAGGGCTCGATTTCCTGAACTTTCCCGCCTCTCGCTCGAGTTTTCCCGTGGCACGTTCCTGTCAGGTTTGCGGCAAGGGCTTTTCCGTCGGCAATCAGGTGACCATTCGCGGCAAGGCCAAGTATCTCGGCGGCGTCGGCACGAAGGTCACGGGTATCACGAAGCGGAAGTTCAAGCCGAATCTGCAGCGGCTGCGGGTCACCGTGGGGAGCGGGACGAACACCACCCTCCTCGTGTGCACGCAGTGCATCAAGAGCGGGAAGGTCACGAAGCTGGTCCGCCAGAAGCCCTTCCATCTGCCCAAGGTCGAAAAGGCGACGAAGCCGGCTGCGGAGGAGGCGGTGCCGTCGGGTCCTCGCGCTCGCCCGTAAGCCTCGTCGTCTTCCCACGCCATGTCACTCTCCCGGCAGCAAGTCGCCAAGGTCGCGTCGCTCGCGCGGCTGGCGTTGTCCGCGGACGACCTCGATCGGATGACGGGCGAGCTCCAAAAGATCGTGGGCTTGGTGTCGCAGCTGGAGGAAGTCGACACGTCGAACGTCGCCCCCTTGGCCCACCCGCTCGACTCCGAGAACGTCTTCCGGGCCGACGAACTGCGGCCGTCGCTCACCACGGCCGAGGCGTTGCAGTCGGCCCCCCGCCACGACGGCGAGTGTTTCCTGGTGCCGGCCGTGCTCGGCGAATCGGGAGCCGCCTGACCTCCGGCATCGCGCATGCAGCCCCTCGAGTTCTCCGCCGTCGATCTCGTCGCCGCCGTCCGGCAGGGCGACGTCACCGCCGTACAGTGCACCGAAGCCTTTCTGAGGCGGATTGAGCAGGTCGATGGAAAGGTGAACGCGTTCCTGAAGGTCGATCGCGCCGGCGCTCTCGCCCGGGCGGCCGACATCGACGCCCGCCGTAAGGCCGGCGGCCGACTCGGGCCCCTGGCGGGCCTGCCGGTGGCGGTGAAGGACGTCCTCTGCACGGCCGACATGCCGACGACCTGCGCCTCGAAGATGCTGGAGAACTTCCGCCCCCCGTACGACGCCGAGGTGGTCCGCCGCCTGCGCGACGCCGACGCCGTGATCGTCGGCAAGACGAACATGGACGAGTTCGCCATGGGCGGCTCGAACGAGAACTCCGCGTTCGGGAAGGTGCACAATCCCTGGGACCTGTCCCGCGCCCCCGGTGGATCGAGCGGCGGCTCGGCGGCCTGCGTGGCGGCCGACATGGCACCGGTGGCGATCGGCTCCGACACCGGCGGCTCGATCCGGCAGCCGGCGGCGTTGTGCGGGATCACCGGGCTGAAGCCGACCTACGGCACCGTCAGTCGCCGCGGCCTGGTGGCCTTCGCTTCGAGCCTCGACCAGATCGGGCCGATGGCCCGTTCGGCGGCCGATTGCGCCCTGATCATGGAGACGATCGCCGGCCACGATCCCGGCGACTCGACCTCTCTCTCGCACGCCGTGCCGCGTTACACGGAAATGCTGGAACAGCCCCTCACCGGGCTGCGGATCGGCCGCGTGGCCGCGCACTTCGCGGAAGGGCTCGACCCCGAGGTGGCCCGCGGTGTGGAGGAGGCGTTCGCCGCCTTCAAGGCGGCCGGAGCCACGATCCACGACGTCGAACTGCCGCACGCCAAGTACGGCATCCCCACCTATTACTTGATCGCGCCGTGCGAGGCGTCGAGCAATTTGGCGCGGTATGACGGAGCTCACTATGGATACCGGGCCGAGCCCGGGAAGGGATACCGGACCGAGGCGGGGCGGGGGCAGGACACGGTCGGCGGCTTCGAGTCACCGCTCGTCGAGATGTATTGCCGCAGCCGCGCCGAGGGCTTCGGCCCCGAGGTGCAGCGGCGGATCATGCTCGGCACCTACGCGCTCTCGGCCGGCTACTACGACGCCTACTACGCCAAGGCGCTGCGGGTGCGGCGGCTCATCCGCCAGGACTACCTCGACGCCTTCCAAAAGGTCGACCTGATCGGCGGCCCCACCTCCGCGACCGCCGCCTTCGCGCTCGGCGAAAAGTCGAGCGACCCGCTGGCCATGTACCTCGTGGACATGTACACCGTGACCGCGAACCTGGCCGGCATCGGCGGCATCTCCCTCCCCTGCGGGTTCACGAAGGCCGGCCTGCCGATCGGCTTTCAGCTCCAGGGGCCGGCCCTCTCCGAGCCGCTTCTCCTCCGGGCTGCCGACCGCTACCAGCGGCTCACCGACTGGCACCGGCGGCGGCCGAAGCTCCCCGCCTGACGCCCATGACCACGCCCGCCGCCACCGCCGCGCCCTACACCACCGTCATCGGCCTGGAGGTGCACGTCCAGCTTCAGACGCAGACGAAACTGTTCTGCGGCTGCGCGACGAGGTTCGGCGGGCCGCCGAACACCCAGGTCTGCCCGACGTGCCTCGGCCTGCCGGGCTCGCTGCCGGTGATGAACCGCCACGCCTTCGACCTCGCGATCCGGGCCGCGCTGGCCCTCGACTGCACGATCGCGCCGTTCACGAAATGGGACCGGAAGAACTACTTCTATCCCGACCTGCCCAAGGGCTACCAGATCAGCCAGTACGACCTGCCGTTCTCGTCCGCCGGCAGCCTGGAGGTGGTCGATCCGAAGGGCGCGTTCGCCAGGAAGGTGGGCATCATCCGCGTGCACCTCGAGGAGGACGCGGGCAAGAGCATGCACGACGAAGCGGCGGGCACGGGCGACACCCGCATCGACCTGAACCGCGCCGGCACGCCGCTGTGCGAGATCGTGACGCAGCCCGACCTGCGTTCGCCGCAGGAGGCCCGGGCCTGGCTCAACGAGCTGAAGCTGCTGCTCGTCTACCTCGGCGTCAGCGACTGCAACATGCAGGAGGGAAGCCTGCGGGTCGATGCCAACGTCAACCTCCACATCCCGCAGCCCGACGGCCGCGTCGCCAAGACGCCGATCGTCGAGATCAAGAACATGAACTCCTTCCGCTCCGTGGAGCGGGCCCTCGCCTACGAGGCCGTGCGGCAGTGGGAGGAATGGCAGGCCACGAAGGCGGAGCTGGGCACGACCCCGAAGCAGACCCGCGGCTGGGACGATCCGGCCGGTGTCACCCGGGCCCAGCGGCACAAGGAGGAGTCGAGCGACTATCGCTACTTCCCCGACCCCGACCTCGTGCCCGTCACCGTGACCGCGGCGGAGGTCGCCGCCGCCCGGGCGGCGATGGGCGATCCGCCGACGGTGCTCCGCAAGGCCCTGGAGCAGAAGTGGAAGATCTCCGCCTACGACGCCGACGTGCTCGTCAACCAGGGCCGGGAGCTCGTGGCCTGGTTCGAGGAGCTGGCCGTGCTCGTCGGCGAGGGCAAGGTGGCGAGCAACTGGATGCAGCAGGACGTGCTCCGCACGCTCAACGAGCGTGGCGGCACGATCGCGGATTTTCCGCTCCGGCCGGCGGCGGTGGCCGACATCATCGGCCGCGTCCAGAAGGGCGACTTCGACACCAGCCGGGGCCGGGAGATTTTCGCGGAGGTGCTGGCCAGCGGCCGCGTCGTGGAAGACGTGGTCGCCGCGCTGGGCATCGCCGCCGTCAGTGACGACGACCTCGTGGCCCTGTGCCGAGACCTGCTCGCGGCGAACCCGAAGATCGTCGCCGACGTGCAGGGGGGCAAGGAGCAGGCCGCCGCCGGCCTCATCGGCCAGGCGAAGAAGAAAAACCCCAACGTCAACCCGGGAAAGGTCCGGCAGATCTGCCTCGACCTGATCAAAGGGATGTGACCGGGGCGTCTCGGCCGCGGCGGTATGCTTTTCAAATGCCGCGGATCGTCACACTCACCACCGACTTCGGCCCCGGCTCCGGCTACGTCGCCGAGATGAAGGGCCGACTCCTGCACGCCCGGGAGCCGTTCACGCTCGTCGATATCGCCCACGACCTGCCCGCCCACGACGTCCGGGCGGCGGCCTGGCTCGTGGGCCAGGCCTGCCGCTCCTTTCCGGCCGGCACGCTCCACCTGGCCGTCGTCGATCCGGGCGTGGGCACGGCCCGGCGGCTGGCCTGGGCCCGGATCGGCGACCAGGAGTTTCTCGGCCCCGACAACGGGCTGCTCTCCTGGGCCCTGCGGCGAGCGCCGCTGGTCGCAGCCCGCGCGATCGCCGTCGCCGCGAACGCGGCGGCCACCTTTCACGGCCGCGACGTCCTCGCCCCCGCGGCGGTGCGGCTGCTCGACGGGGCCGCGCCCGAATCGCTCGGGCCGCCGCTCGACGACCTGGTGCGGCTCGACTGGCCGGAGCCGCGCGAGACGCCCGCCGGCGTCGAAGGCGAGGTGATCCACGTCGATGCCTTCGGCAACCTGATCACGAACCTGGCCGCCACGTTCTGGCCGCGGCTCGCGGCGGCCGGCCTGCTGCGGGTGGAGGGGCACGACGTGACGACGCTCGTCCGCACCTACGGCGACGCGGCGCCAGGCACGCCCGTGGCCCTCGTCGGCTCGCAGGGATTCATCGAGGCCGCCGTCGTGGAAGGCCGCGCCGACCTCCGGCTCGCCGCCGGCGTGGGCACCCGCGTGGCCTGTCGCTGACTGTGCGTGGACAAAGCCCGGCGAGACGACCTACAAGCCCACGGAGTGGACCGCGTCACCCCCGCGCTTCCGCGAGGGGCTTCCGGATCGCCGTCGCGCGGTTCCGGAATTCCCCGGCGGAAGCCGGGGGGTGACCCGCGAGGATCAAGCGAGCCGTATGAGCCACCTGGGATTGACCGCCCCGGCTGCGAGTAGACTGCCGCCATGCACCCGGCCGCCTCCGCACCGTCCACCGCACCGTCGTCCCGCCCCCCTGCGGCCGGTGATCAGGACGTGGGCCAGCTCGCCCGGTGGGATCGCGACCACGTCTGGCATGCGTTCACCCAGATGCGGGAGTACGAGCCGCTGCTCATCGAGGCGGGGCAGGGGAGCTGGCTCGTCGATACGTCCGGCAACCGCTACCTCGACGGCTCGGCGAGCATGTGGTGCAACGTCCACGGCCATCGCCACCCGCGGCTCGACGCGGCCCTCGCCGCCCAGGCGGCCAAGGTCGCCCACACCACGAATCTCGGGCTCTCCAACCCGACCACGGTCGAGTTCGCCCGCCGGCTCGTGGAGATCGCGCCCCCCGGCCTGGAGAAGGTCTTCTTCTCGGGCGACGGCTCGAGCGCGGTCGAAGCCGCCCTGAAGATGGCGTTCCAGTTCTGGCTCCAGGCCACGCCGTCCGAGCCGCGCCGCACGCGGTTCGTGGCCATCGGCGAGGCTTACCACGGCGACACGCTCGGCGCGATCGGCGTCGGCGGCGTCGATCGGTTCACGGCGATGTTCGCCCCGCTGACGTTCGCGGCGATCCGCCTGCCCTCGCCGGGCGGGCCGGATCCGGCCACCGGGCGGCCGCCGCCGGCGCTGGCCGCGGCGCTGGCCGCGGTCGAGCAGGTCCTGGAGACCCACCGCGGCGAGATCGCAGCCCTCGTCATGGAGCCGCTCGTGCAGATGGCGGCCGGGATCTACGTCCATCCGCCGGGCTTCCTCCGCGGCGTCCGCGACCTCACCGCCCGTCACGACGTGCTGCTGATCCTCGACGAGGTGGCCACCGGCTTCGGCCGCACGGGGACGATGTTCGCGTGCCAGCAGGAGGACGTAACGCCCGATCTCCTCTGTCTGGCCAAGGGGCTCACGGCCGGCTACCTGCCGATGGCCGCCACGCTCGCGACGGAGCGGGTGTGGAATGCCTTCCTCGGGGATCACGCCGACCGCCGCACGTTCTTCCACGGCCACACCTACGGCGGCAATCCGCTGGCAGCCGCGGTCGGCCTGGCCTCGCTCGACGTGTTCCGTGACGAGCGGGTGCTCGAGAGCCTGCCGCAGAAGATCGGGCGGCTCCGGGAACACGCCGAGCGGCTCGGCCGGCTCGACCATGTCGGCGCCGTTCGCCAGTGCGGCCTCGTGGCGGGCCTGGAACTCGTCGCCGACAAGGCCGCGGGCACGCCCTATCCCTGGCGGGAGCAGCGCGGCACCCGGGCCTGCCTGGCCGCGCGGCAGCACGGCGCACTCCTGCGGCAGCTCGGCGACGTGGTCGTGCTCATGCCGCCGCTGTGCGTCACGCTCGACGAGCTCGATCACCTGGCCGCAGCGGCCGAGGCGGGCATCCGGGCGGCGACGGAGGTGTAGCCCCATGCCTGCCTATGGCACCGGGCATGCCGCGACATCACCGAGAAGGTATACTCGCCGACTCCCGTGTCACCGGAGCTTTCCACCATGACCGCCCCGAAATCCTCGAGCCCTGCATTCTCTCGCCGTGAAGCCCTCCAGGCCGCCGGCGCCGTCGGCGCCGCGCTCACCATGAGCCGCGCCGCCCACGCCGACAACCCCTCGAGCGACGTGATCCGCGTGGGGCTCATCGGGGCGGGCGGCCGCGGCACCGGCGCCCTCAAACAGACGCTCTCGGTGCCCGGCTCCAACGTCAAGCTCACAGCGATCGCCGATACGTTCGGGGACCGCATCAAGGGAGCCCTCCGCGCCGTCGAGGGCATGCCGGACAAGCTCGACTGCCCGGCCGAGCGGCAGTTCGAAGGCCTCGACGCCTACCGCAAGGTGCTCGACCATTGCGATCTGGTGATTCTGGCGACGCCGCCGGGATTCCGCCCCTTCCACTTCGAGGAGGCGGTCAAGGCTGGCAAACACGTGTTCATGGAGAAACCGATCTGCATCGACAGCTTCGGCGCCCGGCTGTGCCTCGAGGCGGCCAAAATCGCCGACGAGAAGAAGCTCAAGGTCGTCGTCGGCCTGCAGCGCCGCTACGATCGCCGCTACCGGGAGACGATCGCCCGGATCCGGGAGGGGCTCGCCGGCGACATCATCGGGGGGCAGGTGTATTGGAACGGCAGCGGCATCTGGTACCGCGACCGGCAGCCCGACATGACCGAGATGCAGTTTCAGGTCTTGAACTGGTATCACTTCAACTGGCTGTGCGGCGACCATATCTGCGAGCAGCACGTCCACAACATCGACGTCGCCAACTGGGTACTCGACGCGCTGCCGGAAGCGGCCTATGGCGTCGGGGGCCGACAAGTCCGCAAGCCCAAGCAGCCCAGCGAGATCTACGACCACCACGCGGTGAACTTCGAGTATCCGGGCGGGGTGCGAATCGCCAGCCAGTGTCGGCAGTTCCCCGGCGGCGACAACCGAGTGAACGAGGAGTTTCAGGGCACGAAGGCCTTCGTGACGATCGGCGAGATCAAAGACTACTCCGGCAACGTGCTCTGGAAGTTCGAGGGCAAGGCCGAAAATTCCTACCAGGTCGAGCACGACGAACTACACGATGCGATCCGCAACGACAAGCCGCTCAACAACGCCGTCTACGGCGCCACGTCGAGCTTCTCGGCGGTGCTCGGCCGCCTGGCGACGTACTCCGGCAAGCGCTGGAAATATGCCGACGCGTTGGCCCTCGACTACCGGACGATGCCCGAGAAAATGGCCTGGGACGCCACGCCTCCGGTCCTGCCGGACGCGAACGGAGACTACCCGCCGCCGATGCCCGCGACCTTCAAGATCACGTCGACGACGAAGCCGCCGGTGACCTGACGGCCGGTGAACTGCGTCATCCGCTCCGGCGTGGGCCGGCGGTTGTCGTCCCCAGGGCCGACGGCTAGACTGCTGGCGTCAGGAGAGAGCCGCAAGGCCGCCGAAGGCAGAACGCTCAGGCAAAAGGACTGACGAAGACACTGTTGGAGAGCGACGTGGGCCCGAGGGCTCGCGTCCACCGAAGGGGCAAACCGTGGGCGCCGCCCGCGGCGAATCTCTCAGGTTCCAGGACAACAGGGTTCCCGGCGCCGGCACCGCCGTCGCCGCCATGCACGGAGCCCTGCCATGTCCGAATTGCTCACGGCCGCCGGCCGCTCTTCTTCCGATCATTCCGCCACGCCACCGCTCGCCGCGCTCGAGCAACCGGCCGAGTTCGAGTCCCGTCACGTCGGCCTCTCGGCCGCCGACGAACGGCACATGCTCGACGCCGTCGGGTCCGCGACGCGGGCGGCGCTGATCGCGGAGATCGTGCCCGCGACGATCGCCCGCGGCGACCGCATGGACCTGCCGCCGGCCGTCCCGGAGGCCGCCGCGCTCGCCGAGCTGAAGTCGATCGCGGCCCGCAACCGGCTGCTGAAGAGCTTCATCGGCCAGGGGTATCACGGCACGCACACGCCCGGCGTGATCCTGCGAAACATCCTGGAGAACCCGGCCTGGTACACCGCCTACACGCCCTACCAGGCGGAGATCAGCCAGGGCCGCATGGAGGCGCTGGTCAACTTTCAGACGATGGTCTGCGACCTCACCGGCATGCCGATCGCGAACGCGTCGATGCTCGACGAGGCGACCGCGGCCGCGGAGGCGATGACGCTCGCCCGGCGGACGGCGGGCTCCAAGAGCCCGGTGTTCCTCGCCGACCGCCGCTGCCACCCGCAGACGCTCGAGGTGCTGGCCACGCGGGCGGCCCCGCTGGGCATCGAGGTCGTGGTCGGCGACGTGGGCCGCCTGATCGAGAGCCGCGAGTGTTTCGGCGCGCTCGTGCAGTATCCCGCCACCGACGGCGCCGTGGACGACTGGCGCGGCCTCGCCGAGCGGGTGCACGCGCGGGAGGCGCTGCTGTGCGTCGCGGCCGATCCGCTGGCGCTGGTGCTCCTCGTGCCGCCGGGCGAGTGGGGCGCCGACGTCGTCGTCGGCAACACGCAGCGGTTCGGGATGCCGATGGGCTGCGGCGGGCCGCATGCCGCCTACCTCGCCTGTCGCGACGCCCTCAAGCGTTCGCTGCCGGGCCGGCTCGTGGGCGTGAGCGTGGATGCCCACGGCGGCCCGGCCTATCGGCTCGCGCTCCAGACCCGCGAGCAGCACATCCGCCGCGAGAAGGCGACCTCCAACATCTGCACCGCGCAGGTGCTGCCGGCCGTCGTGGCGAGCATGTATGCCGTGTACCACGGGCCGGACGGCCTGACTCGGATCGCAGCCCGGGTCGCGGCCTACGCGGCGATCCTGGCCGAGGGGCTGAAGCGACTCGGCGTACGGGTCCGCAACGCCCAGGCCTTCGACACCCTGAGCCTCGACACGGGCGACCGCACCGCGGCCCTCGCCGAGCGGGCCCGCGAGCTGGGCATGAACCTGCGCACGCTCGACGCCGCCACGCTGGCCATCAGCCTCGACGAGACCACCACCCGCGACGATCTCGTGCGGCTGTGGCAGGTGTTCGCGGTGGCCGGCCAGGCCGTGCCCGACGTGGCCGCCTTCGGCCGCGGCGTCGAGCCGGCGATTCCGCCCGCCCTGCGGCGGACGAGTGATTTCCTGCTCCATCCGGTGTTCAACACGCACCACTCCGAGACGGCGATGCTGCGGTACATCCGCGGGCTGTCCGACAAGGACCTGGCCCTCGACCGGAGCATGATCCCGCTCGGCAGCTGCACGATGAAGCTCAACGCGACGAGCGAGATGATCCCCGTCACCTGGCCCGAGTTCGCGCACGTGCACCCTTTCGCCCCGGCCGAGCAGCGGGCGGGCTACGCGATTCTCGAGCGGCAGCTCTGCGGCTGGCTCGCGGCGGCCACCGGCTACGCCGGCATCAGCCTCCAGCCGAATGCCGGCAGCCAGGGTGAATACGCGGGGCTGCTGGCGATCCAGGCCTGGCAGCGGTCCCGCGGCCAGGGCCACCGCGACGTGTGCCTGATCCCGTCGAGCGCCCACGGCACGAATCCCGCCAGCGCCCAGATGGTGGGCATGCAGGTGGTGGTCACCGGCTGCGACGATCAGGGCAACGTGGACCTCGTCGAGCTCGAGGCCCGGTGCCGCGAGCACGCCGATCGGCTGGCCGCGGTGATGATCACCTACCCGAGCACCCACGGCGTGTTCGAGACGTCGATCAGGCAGCTCTGCGAAATCGTCCATCGGCACGGCGGCCGGGTGTACGTGGACGGGGCCAACATGAACGCGCTCGTGGGGCTCGCCGCGCCGGGGGCGTTTGGCGGCGACGTCAGCCACCTCAACCTCCACAAGACATTCTGCATCCCGCACGGCGGCGGCGGGCCGGGCGTGGGGCCGGTGTGCGTGGTCGAGGATCTCGTGCCCTTCCTTCCCGGCCACGCCACGGGAGGACTGCCGGCGGCCGCCGTGGGCGCCGTCTCGGCCGCGCCGCTGGGCAACGCCGCGGTCCTGCCGATCAGTTGGATGTACTGCCGGATGATGGGGGCCGAGGGGCTCGTGCATGCCACCGAGGCCGCGATCCTCGCTGCCAACTACGTGAGCGTGCGACTCCGCGACCACTTCCCCACGCTCTACAGCGGCGCCAACGGCCGCGTGGCACACGAGTGCATCCTCGACCTGCGGCCCCTGAAGGACACGAGCGGCGTGACGGCCGAGGACGTGGCCAAGCGGCTCATCGACTACGGCTTCCACGCGCCGACCCTGAGCTTCCCGGTGCCGGGCACGCTGATGGTGGAGCCGACGGAGAGCGAGCCGCTCGCCGAGCTCGACCGGTTCATCGAGGCGCTGATCGCGATCCGCGGCGAGATCGCCCGGATCGAGTCCGGCGAGTGGCCGCAGGACGACAACCCTTTGAAGAACGCGCCGCACACCGCGGCCGCGACCGCGGCGACCGCGTGGCCGCATCCCTACTCCCGCGAGACGGCCGTCTTCCCGGTGGCGGCGCTGCGGCGGGCGAAGTACTGGCCGCCCGTGGGCCGGGTGGACAACGTCCACGGCGACCGCAACCTGTTCTGCAACTGTGTGCCCGTCTCCGCCTGGGCCGAGGCGGCGGCCCACTGACGGCCTGCGCAAACCATGGCCCGGGGCGGGCATGATGCCGCACGTTGGCCGGCGGCTCGCCCTGCGCGACTACTGCACGACGCTCTTGCTGCCCTCGGTGGAGCCGCCGATCGGGGCGCCGTCGGGCATCGGCCGGCCGGCCGACGGGATGCCGAGGCGATGCAGCTCCTCGCGCAGCCGGCGATACTCCGGAAAGCTGTCGGGATAGCACCACAGCGTGACGGTCGTCTCCGGCTTCGCACCCGCGAGCGTGCGGCGAAACCGCGACGTGCTGCCGAGGGCCTCGTCGGCCGTCTCGCCACAGATCGGCTGCTGCGGCTTGACGACCCACTCCCGCGACCGAATCAGCACCTGGCCGCGGGCCTGGTCGATCTTCGCCTCGATCACGTAGTCGAGTGTGAACCCCTGCTCGGGCCCCACCGTCTCCACGCGGTTGGCCATCTGGGCGATCGACGAGCCCTGCCGCTGCGTGTGGTGCTTGGCGAGCCCGAAGAGCTCCTCCAGCGGAATGTAGGCGATCCGTCCGCCCGCGAGCCGGAAGTGAATCTCCTCGCCGTTCACCGTGCGGCCGATCGGCGTCGGATAGGCGAGCACCTCCTTGGTAGTCGCAGGCACGTGGGCCAGTCCCTCCGCCTCGAGCGTGCAGGTGCGGATCTCCTCCTCGAGCTGCCGGCGACGGACCGCCGCCTCGGCCGCGGCCACCCGCTTGGCGTCGCTGGCCTGCTTCCACCGGTCGAGGCCCACCTTCGCCGCCGACACCGCCGTCGCCAGCTGCAGCCGGGCGTCGGCCGCGAACGCGGCGGTCGTGGCCACGGTCCGACCCTGCGCCTGGAGCTGCTCGATCTCGCTCTCGGTCGAATCGACGGTTTCTTCGAGGTCCTCGACCTGCTTCTCGAGCGCGGCCGTCTCGGCCGCCGGCTGCGGGGGCGCGAGCACGATCTGCTGCACGCGGCCGCCGATCACCATCACGAGGATGATGAGGATGCCGACGATGTTCGTGACGACGTCGAGGAACGAATCCTGGCC
>JBIJCJ010000037.1:0-23163 GCA_044344765.1 Pirellulales bacterium
GTTCGGGCTTCCCAGCAACCGGGCTCAACGGTCAGAGACCGCCGCTACAGTTCAGGCACGACCGTCACGCCCCCGGCTGCTCCCAGGCGTCGAGGAGCAACGCGAAGCCGAGCAGCAGCCGCACGGCGCCGCCGGCGTTGACCGGGTTCTTGAAGGCGGTGCGGACTTCGGGGCCCGGCAGCACCGCGGTCAGGGCCCGCGGATCGAGATGGCGATGCAGCAACGGCCGCAGCGGCTCGACCTCGCGCCGCACCGCCCGCCAGCGCGGATGATCGACGTTGAACAGCCGCTCGTACCGCCGGGGGTCGTGCCGCCGGAACGTCTGCCAATAGAGGCGGCGCACGCGGGTGCGCAGCGATGCCGTGAGCCTGCCGAGACCAGCCCGACCGCCGGTCGGCGGCTCGAAGCGAAACGAGTTCGTGTCGAGCGGCACCGTGGCGAGATCCGGCCGGATCGCGCGGAGCACGTCGTGCTCCAGCACGCGGTCTGCATAGGCCGCCGGCGGGAGACCGAACAGCGCCTCGATGAACCGGCGGTCCATCGCCGGCAGCAGGGGCCATGCATGGAACGAGAGGCGGTGCACGGACGTGGCCAGGTGGTTGCGGACGCGCTGATCCCAGCGCACCCGACTGGCCTCGAACTGCGGCTCATCGGGCCCGCGGAGGCAGGCGGCCCGCAAATCCTCGAATGCCGCGGCGTGCAGCTGTGCGCCGTCGCTGCCCAGCAGGCCAGGGAGCAGTCGCGACTCCACGCCCCAGCGGTTCATATACGCCACGAGCCCGGCGAAGTCCCACGCGTCGCCTCCCACGTCGTAGCCCTCGGCATACGACACCGGCTCATAGACCCAGTCGTATGCGATGCCCGACCACAGATAGCGACCGGTCGAGTCGGCCGCGGCCACGCCCTCGGCGAAGTCGTCGGCCCCGGGCGCGGCGGAGAGGTGGCCGAAGCGGGCGGCCCGGCGTGCGCGGGCCGTGAACTCCGCATCGCTCCCTTCCGTGGAAACGACCTCCAGCGGGATTTCGAGCCGCCCGGCCACCGCAGCCGCCGCGTATTTGCCAGCAGCGGGCGATCGAGCAGCGGCCCATGCACGAGGAGGATGCCGGCGAGCCCGGGGCGGTCGATCCGCGGCTCGAACAGCGGATGGCAGCGAAACACCTCGGGCGTCGTCGCCGCGACGAGCGGGCCGGCGCCGCCGAGGTCGGTCCACTGCCAGGGAAACATCCCCATCGCATCGACACCGGCGACGAGGCCGGCCCGCGGCGCCCAGGCGACGCCGATGTGATAGCCGTCGTGGAGCTGCGGGCGGCCCGCGGGCGCGAGCCAATCGCCGCGAAGATCGCGGGCCGCCACGCGCCGATCGTCGGCCGCGACACCGTAGCCGATGAAGATGGCACAGCCCTCCGCATCCTCGTGCACGTCGATCGGTGCCCGCGGGCCGGCCGCCCAGATGCAGGCCCAAGGGCCGTCCCGCCGCTCACCGATCGTCAGGCCCGGCAGCGACTCGAAGAGGCGGCGCGCGACGGCCAGAAACCGCTCGCGACGCTGCGGGGCATCGTCGACGACGACCGCAAGGTGGGCCATGACCTGCTCCCGGCGACGTCAGGCCGCCCGACGGGCCGCAGACAGCGCCTCGGAGGCGGTGGCGGCGAACCGGCACCCGAGCCCGGCCAGCCACGTCTCGTGCATCGAGCGGTTCTTGTGGTAGTCGTTCGCCACCAGAGTGACGTCGCGGCCGGCGTGCAGGCCGGCCACCGCGAAGTGGAGCCGGTCGGTGACGATCCGCCGATGCCGCGCGGCCAGCGCGAGATACGCGGCGGGCGTGCGGGCCATCCGCACGGGATCCCGGACGAGCAGCGGCTTGCGGCCGCCGCGTTCCTGATCGCGCCGCAGGAACACACCCAGGTCGCGGTCCGGCCGGGAGGGTTCGGGCCAGGCCAGGCCGAGGGCGAGGTCGGGCGCGAGGATGCCGCCTGTGTGGAAGCGGAGGCTGCTCCGTTCGCGGACGTATACGCGATGAAAACCCCGGTCTTCCGGCGACGTGAACGACTGCGGCAGGATCACCAGCGGCAGCCCCGTGGCCAGGGCCCGGCCGCGGAGGTCGTAGTTGCCGCGGTAGCGCTCGCCCATGTTGCCGCCGCCACCGAAGACGAGCAGGTCCACGTCGGCGCCATGCCCCGACAGTTCCTCCGCGCTGACCAGCCGCCAGCGGATGCCATAGGCGGCGAACAACTGGGTCATCGCGAGCTCGATGAGATCGTCACCGACGTTGCCCACCGGTCGTACGTATCCCACCCGTCTGCCGACGAGGGGCGTGCAAACGTCGGCGAACGCCGCGGGGCCGAGGAGGCGATGTCGCCGGGCGATCGGCGCGACGGTCGGCCGCGTCGCACGGGGCGCCGCACTGCGGTCGAGCAGCCGCCGCACGCCAGCCGCCACCCGACCGCCGAGCCCGGCGTCGAGCAGTTCGCGATAAAAGGGTTCCACGACGCCGTCCACGGCCGGCAGTGCCTCGACGGCCTCGGCCAGCCCGCGACCGTGATCGAAGCCCGCGAATCCGCCGAGGGTGCCACACGCTTCCAGGCAGAGCATCGTGCGCACGCACTTCTCGCAGCGGCCGCAGTTCGTGCGGCCGGCGACGTTTGCCCAGCAGACCCGCAGGTGCCGCTGCACCAGCGGATCGGCGCCGATGGCCCGCAGTTTTTCCAGCCGGGTCACGTCCGGCGCCAGGTGCTCGACCGTGAGCGATCGCGACCCGAGAAGCGGATCGGTGCCGCACCGCGCTCCCACCTCCGGGTGCTCGAAGCCGAGGCCGTCGCTGGCGATCAGGAGCCGCCCGACCGTCGGGGTGAGCACGTGGCCGACGGCGGCCACCGCCGCCCCGAACTCCCGCAGCCAGGGCGTGGCCCGCACGAGCGGATGCCGCCGCAGGTTGGTCCGCACGACCACGGCCCGGACCCCATGCGTGGCGGCGACTTCGTGGAGCATCCGCTCAACGGCGGCGAGGCGGGCGACGTCGCGGAGCCGCACGTCGTATCCCGCCACGTAGACCAGCGTGTCCACCGGGCGGCCGCCGGCGAGCAGGGTGTGGAAGGCGTCCACGCCGCCGCTGAAGCAGAGTGCGGTGCCCGTGGCGGCGGGCGGTGCTGCATCCCCGGCTGCCACGCGGGGCGCGGGCGCCGCCGGATACCAAAGCTCGCGAAACGCCGCGGCGAGCGGCGCGAGGTTGCCGACCCAGACCGGGCAGGCGGGCTGACGCAGGGCCAGCGGCCGCCCGGCGTGCATCGCGGGCACGAGCAGGGCCGTGCCAAAGGCTTCCGCCGACACCGCCAATGGCGCGTCGGCCGACTCGAACCAGATACGGCGGCCGGCCACGACCGCCGACACGGTCTGGCCGCGGTCCCGGGCATGTCGGCGCGACGGCCCGACGTGCACCGGCCTGGCGGCAGCGGGAATGAACGGAGGCCACATCGGTCAGGCTGCCTTGCGTGCGGGGGCGGCATCCACAGGCGTGCCCCGGACATCGTGCTCCCAGTGCTTGACCATGCCGTCCACACAGAACGTCGGTCGCTCGCGGATCGCGCGGAAGTAGGCGAGGTTGGCCGTGCCCACGTTGTTGCGGGCGAAGCTCGGCGGCACCGGATGCCAGAGATGAATGGGCGCGGTGGCGAGGAGGATCGACCGCACCCGCAGCCCGAGCCGCTCGAGCCGAAACTGCAGATCGCGATCCTCGAGGCCCCAGCCCACGAAGCCCTCGTCGAAGCCGTTGACGCGTTCGAAGTCGTCCCGCCAGAGGGCGATGTTGTGCCGGAGAGCCGCGGCCGCATCGGCACCCGGGTCCACTCGTACACCTTGGCCCGCAGCCCCTTGAGACGGATCCGCCACGCCTCCGCACGGGGCACGAACCTGGTGACGTCGCCGCCGTGAATCGCATCGACGTCGATGCGAAACGACGTCTCCGCGTCGAGTCGGATGCAGTCGCCCCCCACCACCCGGCCTCGGCACCGCAGCGCCAAATGATGCCGCAGATGGTCGCGGGGCAGGATGCAATCGCCGTCGGTGAACAGCAGATAGGGGGCCGTCGAGGCCGCCGCCCCCTCGTTGCGGCACCGGGCCAGGCGAAACCCGGCGTGGTCGTGCGTCGTGAAGGAGAGCGGAAAGTCAACCCGCCGGGCCGTGGTGGCAATCAGCCGCAGGGTCTCGTCCCGCGAGCCGTCGTCGGTGACGACCACCTCGAACCGCCCGGCTACGCCCTCTTGAACCTCGAGCGAGGCGAGGCAGCGGCGCAGGTGCTCGGGCCGCTGATACGTGGAGACGATGACCGCGATGTCCATGCCCACCCCCCTTCGTTGGATCTGCATGGCCTATCGACCCCGGGGCCGCCGGGAATCGAGTCCAAACAAGATCCGGTCCCGCGGCGGGGCAGGCAAGGTGGGCAGCGCCGGTAATCGCCAGTCACGGTCAGCCGAACCGCAGGCAGTGCCAATCGCCGAGCGTGGAGTGGCGCGGGGCGATGCCGATCAATTCGCGATAGCGGCCCGCGACGCGATCGACCTCGTTGCCCCGCAGGCCCGAGAGCACGAGGCCACCTTCGGCACCGCTGCGCAAGGCCGCCGATAGGTCCACCGCGTGCTTCAGGAGCACGTCCGCGGTAATGTTCGCGACCACGAGGTCGTAGCCGGCATCGGCTGCGGGCAACGCGGCAGAAACCCGCACGCCCGCATCGACGCCGTTGCGGGCGGCGTTGGCCCGGATCGCGCCGTGGACGGTCGCGTCGATCTCCACGGCATCCACCTCCCGCGCCCCGAGCACGGCGGCGGCGATGCCGAGAATCCCCGAGCCGCTGCCGAAGTCGAGCACGCGATCGAACGGCAGGCCTGCGCCTCGCCAGGCCGCCAGGGCGGCGAGGCACAGCCGGGTGGTCTCGTGGAGGCCGGTGCCGAATCCGACTCCCGGCTCGATGAAGATCGTCGCGCCGTCGCGGCCGGCCTCGCCCGACTCCCACGCCGGCCGCACGGTGCCAAACCCGGCGACCTCGATCGGCCCGAACGCATCCCGCCAGGCGTTCGCGTCGCGGGCGGTCTCCGCGCGGATCGCCGCCACCCGGCAGCCGCGGAGGCCCCCGAGCCACGCGGCGGCCTGCCGCGCCGCGGCTTCGCCGTCGAAGGCGCAGGCGATCCGCGCCGTCGCCAGGGAGCCGACCCAGTCGCGATCCGCGGGGGCCGCGGCGGCGTCGATTACCAGTGGCGATTCGACAAGCCCGAGCGCCGCGGCCTCGACGACGTCCACCGCTCCTTCGTCCACGCCCACGAGACCGTCGGCCGCGGCCCACAGCCATTCGAGAAACGCGTCGCGGGCGACGGCGTCGCTGTCCGGCAGGTCCACCGTCGCATCGACCTCGAGATCGACAAACCAGGTGACGGAGGGCTGTGCGCGGGAGGGTGATTCATCCATGGGGCGGTTCCGCGAGCGTGGCGACGGGCTGGTGGAGGACGTCGGCGGGCGACCAGCCGGCGGCCCGCAGGTCGCGGATCGCGAGGCCCCCGCTCCGCTTGGCGAGCCGGCGGCCGGCGGCGTCGCACACGAGCGGTGCGTGGCAGAAGGCCGGCGACTCCCAGCCGAGCGCCTCGCAGAGTAGCAGCTGCCGCGCCGTGCTCGTCAGCAGGTCGGCGCCGCGGACGACCTCGGCGATCTGCATGGCGTGGTCGTCGGCCACGACGGCCAGTTCGTAGGCGGCGAGGTCGTCGCGGCGCCAGACGACGAAGTCGCCGAAGTCCACGCCCGCCGTCCGCTGCACCGTTCCCTGCACCGCGTCGTGAAACTCGATCGTGCGGCCGTCGGGCACGCGAAACCGCCACGGCACGCCGCCGGGCTCCGCGGCCCGGTCCCGGCGGGCGGTCCGCAAGGCCGGCGGAAAGATCGGCTCCGCATCAGGCCCGTGCGGCGCGGTGGCCGCCTCCTCGACGTCGCGACGCGAGTGGGGGCTGGGGTAGATCGTCCCGGCCGCTTCGAGCCGCCGCCAGATTTCCAGATACCAGGCCGTGCGGCCGCTCTGCTCGTATGGTGCGTGCGGGCCGCCGACGTCGGGCCCCTCGGTCCAGTCGAGGCCCAGCCAGCGCAGGTCCTCGACGGCTGCCGCGACGAACTCGCCCCGGCACCGCGGCCTGTCGAGATCCTCGATCCGCAGCACGAGCCCCGCTCCAGCGGCCCGCGCCGCCGCGAGCGCGAACGTCCGCGCGTGCCCCACGTGCAGTAAACCCGTCGGCGTCGGTGCGAGTCGGCCACGAAGGGGCATCCGGCGAAACCCTGCTTTCTTCTTTTTGTAGCGGCGGTCTCGGCGGTCAGAGACCGCCGCTACAGGTTGCCGAAGGCGACACGGCCCCTCTCGCCTCTCCCTCTGGGAGAGGCCGGCCGCAGGCCGGGTGAGGGTGCTTCTGATGCTACGCGGATTGCCTGCACCCTCACCCCGACCCCTCTCCCAGAGGGAGAGGGAGCTTCTGCAACCGGAGGGCTGGAGTGAACGTCCGGAGGCGTGGCATGGGCACCCCTCCTACACCAGCCACCATGCTCCCGTCACCAACACCCAGGCTCCGAGGGCGAGGTTCGTCGCCGCGTGGGCAAGGACGCAATCGATGGGCCGCCGCGTCGCCGCCGCGATGCCGGTCACGACCGCGAACCATCCGACGGCGGCGACCGCTTCGTTGGGATGCGTAGCCGCGGCATACGCGACACAGGCCCCGGCCACCGCGGGCGTGAGCAGGCCGAAGGGCACCTCCCAGAACCGCTCCTTGACGATGAACCGCAGGAAGAAGCCCCGCAGAAAGAGCTCCTCGACCAGGGGCGTGACCACGACGAGCCCGAGGCCCCGGAGGCCGAGGTACGCCAGGGCGGCGGTGGAATTGGAGCCGAACTGCTCCCAGGGATTGAAGCCGCTGCGTTCGTGCAGGCCGCCCGCCCAGCCGGCGTCGCGCTGCAGGGCCGCGAGCACCACCCAGGGCACGACGAGCGCCACGCCCAAAAGCGGCGGCCACCAGGACGGCCGGCCCAGCCAGGCCCGGATCGCCGGCCAGGCGGCGGCCACCAGCCCGAGCGTCACCGCCAGGCGGGCGGCGTAGACCCACGGGTAGGCCGCGTAGGGGATGCCCAGGCTGCCGGCGATCCCGCCGCCGGACGGCGTGGGCTCCAGCAGGCCGAGCGTGAGAAAGGCCACCATCGGCACCACGCAGGTCTGCCACGGCCGGTCGGGGCCGTGATCGAAGGCCGGCGATTCGGGTGCCGCAGACGGCGATTCCATGGGCGTTTTCCCGGTTCCCGAGGCTCGAACAGCCTCGGCTGTCGCGATTTTCCGGCCGCGAGTATATTCCACGGGCTCGCCGCCAGAGTGTCCGTTTTCCCGCCCGGCGGCCCGTGAGTTTCCCTCCGTTTCCAGAAGGTGCTTCGTTTCCATGGACCTGACCAAGCTTCGCAACATGGGCATCTCCGCCCATATCGACTCCGGCAAGACCACCCTCTCGGAGCGGATCCTTTACTACGCGGGCCGCATCCACCGCATCCAGGAAGTGAAGGGCGGTGGCGACGGGGCGACCATGGACTACATGGACCTCGAGCGGGAGCGCGGGATCACGATCACCTCGGCTGCCACGAGCGTGCAGTGGGGCGACTGTGCCATCAACCTCATCGACACTCCGGGCCACGTGGACTTCACCGTCGAGGTGGAGCGCAGCCTCCGCGTGCTCGACGGCGCGATCCTCGTGCTCTGCTCCGTGGGCGGCGTGCAGAGCCAGTCGATGACGGTCGACCGGCAGATGAAGCGTTACAAGGTGCCGCGGCTGGCGTTCGTCAACAAGATGGACCGCACCGGTGCCAACTTCGAGCGGGTCGTGGGCCAGCTCAAGGACAAGCTCGGCTGCCACGCCATCCCCTACCAGATCCCGATCGGCAAGGAGGACAAGCTCCAGGGCGTGATCGACCTGGTGCGGATGAAGGCCATCTACTTCGACGGCGACAACGGCGAGCACGTCCGCGAGGAGGAGATCCCGGCCGACTACCAGGCGAAGGCCGCCGAGGCCCGGCACAAGCTGCTCGAAGACCTGGCGATGTATTCCGATTCGCTGATGGAGAAGCTCCTCTCGGAGGAGGTGCCCACGGAGGACGAGATCCACGCCGTTACGAAGGCGGCGGTCCACTCCCAGAGCATCACGCCGGTGTTCTGCGGATCGGCCTATAAGAACAAGGGCGTGCAGCCGCTGCTCGACGCCGTCGTCCGCTACCTGCCCAACCCGCTGGAGCGGAAGGTGATCGCCAAGAACTGGTCGAACGCCGACGAGAAGTTCGACCTCGAGGCCGACCCGGCGAAGCCGCTGGTGGCGATGGCCTTCAAGATCGTCGATGATCCCTTCGGCCAGCTGACCTTCATGCGGCTCTACCAGGGCACGATGAAGAAGGGCGAGGCCTACATCAACCAGCGCACCAGCCAGAAGCAGCGGTTCAGCCGCATCGTGCGGATGCACGCCGACAAGCGCGAGGAGATCGACTCCGCCGAGGCGGGCGACATCGTGGCCGTGATGGGCGTCGACGCGGCCAGCGGCGATACCTACGCGGCGGATGCGAAGTACTGCACCCTCGAGAACATGTTCGTGCCGGAGCCCGTGATCAAGATGGCGATCACGCCGACGAACCGCGACGGCCTCGACAAGCTCGGCAAGGGCCTGCAGCGGTTCACCCGCGAGGATCCCACGTTCCGCGTGTTTACCGACGAGGAGACGGGCGAGACGCTGATCGCCGGCATGGGCGAGCTGCATCTCGACATCTACGTCGAGCGAATCAAGCGCGAATACAAGGTCGACGTCACCGTCGGCGCCCCGAAGGTCAGCTACCGCGAGGCGCCCACGAAGGGCACGGCCTACGACTACAAGCACAAGAAGCAGACGGGCGGCTCGGGCCAGTACGCCCACATCATCGGCCACCTCGAGCCACTGCCGGAAGACGCGACCGAAAACTTCGTCTTCGAAGATGCGGTCGTCGGTGGTCGCGTGCCACGGGAATACATCCCGTCGGTCGAAAAGGGCTTCCTGGCCGTGCTCAACAAGGGGCCGATCGCCGGCTTCCCGATCGTGGGCGTGAAGGCCACGCTCGAGGACGGCTCGTACCACGACGTCGACTCCAGCGATATGGCCTTCCAGGTCTGCGCCCGGGCCGGCTTCCGCGAGGCGTTCCTCAACACGAAGCCCGTGCTCCTCGAGCCGATCATGAAGATGGAGGTCGAGGTGCCGGCCGACTTCCAGGGGCCCGTCACCGGCGAGCTCAACAAGCGGCGTGGTCTGATCATCTCCACGGAGACGGTGGGCAACACGTCCACGATCATCGCCGAGGTTCCGCTGGCGGAGACCTTCGGCTACTCGACCGACCTGCGGAGCATGACGCAGGGCCAGGGGGTGTTCACGATGGAGTTCAGCAAGTACAAGCCGACTCCGGGGAACATCCAGAAGGAGATCGTCGAGGAACGGAAGAAGGCGGAGCTGGCCGCGGCCAAGTAATCTGCCGTCGTGGCGAAAGTCTCCAGGCTTGCGAAGAGACGTTCGCGCACCAGAGGCGGCATTCGCACGCCTGGAGGCGTGCGCCACGTTGGGGGCGGGAGTCGTCGCTATTCAGGGGTTATCCCCTTGGCTTCTTCCCTTGCCCTTGAAGCCCGAGGCGTGAGCCGAGGGAATGCGGCCGGGCTTCCGGAGAATCGACGCGTATTCCCTCATCTGACGATTCGGGCTTCCCAGCAACCAGATACGACAGTCATCGTCCGCGATACGACAGTCATCGTCCGCGATACGACAGTCATCGTCCGCGGCACGACGGTCGGAGACCGCCGCTACAGGGCCGCGGCGATGGCGTCCCAGAAGGTGATCCGCGCCTCGAGGCAGTCCCGTGCCGTGGCCGAGGCCTCCGCCCACCTGGCGGCGTCGTCGCCACACAGCCGGGCCATGATCCGGCGGCAGACGGGGGCATGCTTCTCGTCGTCGTGGGCGATATGCCGCTCCAGGTAGAAGCGAAACGGCCCCCAGGCGGCCGGATCGCGGTCGGCGAGCGTCGCCACGAGGCCGCGGAACATGTCGGGGATCACGTCCTCGCGGCCGTAGGTGAAGGCGGCCACGATGCGATGCGTCTCTCCGGCATCGATGACGGCGAACGTGCGGCGGACGAACTCGACGGCCGCCGGCGGGCCGCCGCAGCCGGCGAGCGCCTGGTCGAACGCGGTGCCGGCCCGGAGGGTGTCGAGCAGCCGATGGATCGGGCCCGTGTCGGCCCCCGCCCGCTCCATGGCGGCGACATACAGCTCGAAGTGGCTGGCGTAGCCGCCGTCGGGCAGTTCGTCCGACTCCTCGTCGAGCACGATCTCGTTGACCAGCCGTCGGGCCTCCGCATCGGCCGTCGGCACCCAGGGGATCGTGGTGCAGGTGAGCCGCTGCTGCAGGGCCTTGAGCAGGCTCTGAAAGTCCCAGACCGCGAACACGTGGTGCTCCATGAACCGCCGCAGCCGGTCCGGGCTGTCAATCAGCCGATAGATCGGGTGATCGACGAGCCGCCTGCGGCCGTCACCAAGGTCGATCCGGGCTGCGGGGGAATTTAAGTGCGGGCGATGTGGAACCGGAATGGCTGGGGCGGACATGCGATTTTTCCGTGTGGCTCCAGGGCTCGACAGGGCACGATGAGCACCGCTGCCGATTTATAGCCCCGGCGGCCCGCCCGGCCAGCGTCCCGCCCCCCGGTAGCGGCAGTTTCCGACCTTCGATCCCGCCTGGCCCGCTACTTGAAATCCGCCTCGTTGAGCACGCTATAAGTCCCGCGCCAGTTCGAGTATGGGGCGACCGACTGCACGCTATTATCGTCCCAACTCAACAACTGCGCGTACACGGCTGCCGCCAGTGAATCCTTGGCAAACTCCGTGTGTCCGTCGCAGAAAGCGATCACGGCACCGCCGGGATGATTCGAAGACGGCTGGCTGAAGAAGGCAGGATTCGAATTGACCACTGCCGTACCAGAATTGATTACTTTTGGTGGCGGCGTCGCCCCAACGATCCCGAACAAACTCACCCCATTGCCAAACGAAGCGGACGGACCAGCGGTCCACGACGCTTGAACGAGCGGCGTTGTCGGCGATCCAGGGCCACACTTCTCCGAGAGGATCACGGTGAACGCCGTGCCGTCGTTGCTCGTCACATCATCGAGCGACAACCGGCCCGATGCCGGTCCGGTGGTGACCGTCGTGTCGAGCATCACCCCGTCGGCCCGCCGGGTGTTCGCGAGACTCCCACAGTTGCCCGCGTAGGCCAGCCAGGGCTGGGCCTGTGAATCCGGCGGGCTCGACGGGCAGACGAATGACGACACGAAAACCTGTGGTGCAGCGCCCGCCTGCTGCACGGCCCTCCAGATGTCGGTCCGCTCCATGAACGGCGTGATCACTACGGGCCACGAGTGCGACACCGTGCCGCCGCTCGTTGTCCGAACGCTGTTCGCCCATCCCGGCAGAAAATTGTTCGACTCACCGTGCTGGATCGCAGCGAACGCGAGCTGATAGAGGTTGTTTTGGCACGTCGCACGTCGCGCGGCCTCGCGGGCCGCCTGCACGGCCGGCAGGAGCAGGCCCATCAGCACGGCGATGATCGTGATCACGACGAGCAGTTCCACGAGCGTGAAACCGCGTGCGGGTCGAGAGCAACGAAGTCTGGGGCGGTGGTGGAGTGTCACTTGTAGTCGGCTTCCCGAAGAGTGCGGTAGGTCCCAGTGACTGTCAGTGCAGTTCCAGTTGTGATTCGATTCCAGTCACTAGCTGTCAGAGCGGCATGATTGGAGCTCAAAAGTTGTGCGTATACCCACGGCTGGAGTGAATCTCTGAGAAACACCGTGCGGCTATCGCAGAAAGCGGCTACGCCTCCTGCGGGGTGATTGGAGGACGGAAACACTTTATCATCGGTCGATCCCATTGCCGGGTTCCGCGGAGCATTGATGACCGCAGCTCGTGATGATCCGGCGATCCCGAATTCAGGCCCCGCGTAAGAGTAAAGCAGATTCGGACCGCCGCCCGGCATCACGTTCCAAGACATGGCCCCGTTTGCGTACCCGCGCCCACATTTTTCCGAAAGCAGCAAGGTCGTCGCAGTGCCGTCGAAGATGTCCGCCATGGAAATTCGGCCGTTCGTGTTGCCCGCTGCGGTGATCGTGGTGTTGAGCATCACTCCAGCGGCTCGGTTGGTATTTACGCCCGTTCCGCAGTTTCCCGCGTAGGCAAGGGTGGGTCCGGTCATGGAATCCGGCGGGCTCGACGGGCAGACGAACGTGGAAACGTAGGTGCTCGACGGACTGCCAAGACGATAGAGATCCATCCGCCCGATGAACGGCAGCGTCATGAACGGCCAGGGAGTGGTGCCTGTCATACCGGGAACTTGGTTTCTCCATCCCGGTATGAACCCATTCGTGGCGTCGTGCCGGCCCAGCGCGAGCGCAAGTTGAGTCTGGTTGGCCATGCACGCCGTGCGGCGGCCGGTTTCGCGGGCGCCCTGGATGGCCGGCAGGAGTAGACCGATCAGCACGGCGATGATCGTGATCACGACGAGCAGCTCCACGAGCGTAAAGCCCCGGCGAATGGCTGGCGTGGCTGGCGAGCGTGTCATCGCAGTGCCCCCGGAAGAGAAGTCTGTCTTCCCACCTGAAGTATATCGGACGGCGGCCTACTTTTTCACGAACGTGTGCCGGACCGTGATCTGCCGGATCTCCTTGCTGGTCGGCTCGTAGCAGCGGATCCGGACCTCGATCCCCCGCAGCGGCACCGGGTAGGGGGGCGAGGTCTCGTATTCGGCCGGGTCGTCGGGCACACCGTTGCCGTTATTGTCGGCCCCGTCGGTGCCGTCGTCGATCACGCCGTCGCCGTCTTCATCCACGCCGTTGAACTCGTAGTGCAGGCTCCAGGTGTCGTAGGTGGTCACGGGCAGCGTGTTATTCGTGCCCGCATTCCGGACCTGAACCCCCGCCGTCTGGAAGGCGGTCGTGCCCGACGGTGGCCAGGTGGCGGCCGACGCGATTGCCGTGGGCGAACCGCCCCCCCAGCCCAGGTCCACGTAGGCACCGCTGGCCCCGGTGCCGCTGACCGCGGTGGCGACGGCGTAGCCGGGATCGCCCGGATAAAGGTTTGTGACCGTTCCAGTCTGAGCCCTGGCCGCCGGGTCGAACACCCGCACGTCAAAGGCGATCACGTTGGTGAGGATCACGTCCTCCCAAACCCGATCGGTATTATCGAACGTGGCGTTGGGAGCCAGCCGCGCCGTGCCGTCGTTCAGCACGGCAAACGGAAACGTGCCACTGCGGATCGACGCGTTACCGCCCAGAAAGCAGCGGTTCTCCCGCTTGGTCAGGTCCGCAAGACTGTTGGGAACCACCTGGCCGGCGCCGTCCAGTCGAAGCGACAGATCGTAAAGCGGCGTCGCGCCACTCACGAGGTTCGCGACGGGCACCGAGGTCGCGGCGGTGCCGTTGAAAAACGGGGCCCGCCCGACGTAATTCATCACCAGCAGCTGCCGGCGATAGAGGTTGTAGAACTTCGTGCTCGTGCCCGAAATCGGCTGCGTGCCCATCTCCCGGCAGAACCAGGCCACCTCGGCGCAATCCGATTCGATCGTCCCGGTGTCGTAGCGGCCGACGAACGGCCCGCCCACCGCGCGGGTCGTGAACAGCAGGGTGTCGTCGGTGTCGCCCTCGACGTTGCTCGCCCCGCCGCTGGCCAGCGCCAGCGTCGCATCCCGCTGCGGCCCCTCGAGCAGCTCAAAGTAGCCGGAGTTCGATTCGGGCCGCGTCCAAGGCACGAGATCGACCGTCACGCCGGTGAGGTCCTGCCGCAGCTGCCAGGCGGTGCTCCGCAGCCGGCCGTTCAACGCGGCGATCGCCTGGCTCTGCGAGACCGTGGCGCCCAACACGCCGAACAGCGAGGCCACGCCGGTCATGATGACCAACGCGATCGCCGAGGCGATCAACAGTTCCGTGAGGCTGAAGCCGCTCCGCGACCCGCTCCCGCCTCGGCGTGCGATCCGCATCGTATCCGGCATGGAGTCACTCCAGAAAGCGGCGCAGGCGGATCGTGTCCCGGACATTGAGGTCTTCGCCCTGCCGAAAACCCACGGGAATCGACCGGTCCACGATGGCGAACAGCCGATGGTACGTCGTGGAGTTGTCGGCCGAGTCGGTCGTCTCCAGCGTGATCCAGACGGCGAACACATTCGACCGGATGGTCGCCGTGTTGGCCAGCCGGATCGCGGCGGCATACGCGAAGAACGGGTTCTTGTCGCGGAGGCCGGTCGTGCCGGACAATTCCCTCGCCATCGCCGGGCTGCCGGCGCCGCTGAGCGACAGCAGCTGCGCCGTGGACGTGGCCGGAGTGGCCGCGGCAACGCCCGTCGATACGAAGGGGTTCACGGTCACCGTTCCGCCGCCCGCCAAAGAGAGCGACGTGCCGCTGAGGAGCGTCGCCCACACGAGCGAGTCGGTATCCACCACGCCCGTCGTCCCGGTCGGGATCGTGTTCACGTTCAAGCGGCCGGGCTCGCGCCAGGTCGAGAAGTGGTTCGCGGCCAACCGATCAAGACCGCAGGCCGCCATGCTGCCGCTCGTGACCGTGAGGCCGCAGCCCGCAAAGCGGCTCGGGACGTACGTGGCGTCGAGCAACAGCCTGGCCAACGTCGAGGCACCAGAAACCAGTGAGGATGTCGGAACGTCATAGTTTCGCAGCAGGTCGCGGGAACCGTCGGCCGGCACGAGAACGAGTTCCGCCTGGCTGATGAACGGACGGTTGGGCCAGTGGAACCACGGCGCCGTCCCGGCGACGCTGTACGAGCCCACGCCCGCGCCGGGAATCGTGTTCCAAGGCGTCGGCGACTTCCAGAACGCGGACAGGCTTGCACCCGAGGAGGGACGAGATCGCTTTTCGAGGATCGGCGTGGCCGGCGCCTCGTACTCGCAAACCTTGAATGGTGCGACGTCTACCACCACGTAGGGGTTGTCGATCCCATTGGGTCGGGTCGGGTCGGCCAGCCGCTCCAGCCAGACCGTACCGGTGTCGGCGGTCATGTCCGCAGCGGGGGAGAATTGACCGCCCTGGCTCACATCGCACCTTCTGGGACTAGGGGTCACCGAAAAGAACTGCGGATTCGCGGGCACGACGATGCACTGGTCTCCCGGAGCCAACGCGGCGACGGCCGTCGATCCGCCGAGGATCGTGGCGGCGCCGGTCGTCACGCCGGTGCCGGTCAGGAGAACCTGATTCTGGGTCGTAGAGCCGCTCACCGACCTGAACTGAACTACGGACGTGCCACTCGACGCCGCCGAGCCGGAAACGCGCAACTGCCAGACCTGACCGGCACCGATCGCCAGATTAGTCGGGGCGTTCGCATCCCCGAGTGCGGGATCGAGCTGCTCCACGGAGGCGACGAGCGTTTGACTACTGCCGGTCGTGACCGCCGCGTTCCACGGCGGACGGATCAGGTTGACGAAGAGCTGCGCGGTTCCGCTCGTTTCCCGCCAGGCCGCCGTCTCCGCGACGAGCAGGTCCGGCCGCTCGACGCCCCAGACGACGCCCCGGTCAGGGTCGCTCGTCGTGGTCAGGTTTCCATCGACGTTCCATCCATTCTCGGGATTCGTGTCGTACTCGAAGCCCGTCATTGTCGAGTCATTGTCGCGGAAGTCGAGCACGTTGACGGCCCACTGCGCGGCCTGCTGTGCCGAAAAAGTCGAATCCAGCGCCCTGACGAGCGTATAGAGTCCCTTGCAGTACTCCTGGGCTTGAGCCACGGTCGTAACCGGGCGGTTGAGATTGAAACGCAGGCCCGCGGCCACTTCGGGCGACGCGGCGTTGGCGTTCGCCCAGGGGTACGTGAGCGTGCCGCACACGCCGCCCGAGAGTGCGGTTCCGAT
This sequence comes from Pirellulales bacterium, assembly GCA_044344765.1. Lineage (GTDB taxonomy): Bacteria > Planctomycetota > Planctomycetia > Pirellulales > UBA1268 > QWPN01. The sequence goes on from JBIJCJ010000037.1 coordinate 15,949, forward strand.
CCGCGTCGCGGCGTCGCCGGTCAGGGCGGGCGTGTCCCAGCTGTCGGTCGTGATCCGCATGCGCGACGCCTGTGCGATGCCGGCAAACGCCGCAGCAAGCCGCGGCGGGAGCGCGGCCGCATCGGCGTCGTTGGCCCGCAGGACCCGCTCCAAATCCGCCACCGTGAACGGGTTGTCGTCGTTCACGGTCATGGCGCCGCTGGCGGCGACCGTCGGCCGCGGGCCGACACCGTCCAACCGGATCTCGTATGGATCGTCCGCCGCATCGGTGCCGGGCTGGGCCGTGAAAAACGTCAGCGTGGGCGTGATCTGCCCGGCGGCGGGGGGCCGCATGTAGACCCGCATCTGGCCCTTGAGGTCGGCGACGGCGTTCGCGCCGGCGACCGTCAGCGTATAGCGGGCGGCATTCGTGGAGGCAGCGGTCGTCTGCTGGTTGCCGCGGGTGTCGTCACCGTCGCCCCCCGGCAGCCCGTCGCGGCCGTAGCGGCCGACAAGCGGAAGCCCCGGCGGCGGCCGGCGTTGGGATGCCGACGCCTGCCCCGCGGCGGTCGCCCCGGTGGCGCTGAGGAAATTCGTGTACCAGAGATCGGTGGGGGTCGCAGTGCCCGCTCCCGTGAACGCCGACGTGCCGGTGGCCGATGGAAGCGTCTGAGACGCACTCACGACGAGCGAGGGATCGAGATCGGCGGGTCCGTAGCCCATGCCGAGCGAAACGTCGGGTGTGCCCGCGTAAGACCCTTTGGCTCGGTCGGGCATGCCGGCGGCGTTGACGTTGATCCGTCCGTCGAGGTCGAGCACAAGGTAGGAGACCCTGTAACGGTATTCTCCACCGCGGGGCGACGGGCTGCTGGGCAGGATGTTGGACAGCCAGACGCCGTCTGCGACGCCGTCGTTGTCGTTGTCGCACTCCGGATCCAGTCGCCTGACATATATGTTTTGCAAAGCATCGGCGACGGCCGATCCAGAGGCCGAGACCCGTGCATACCCGAACGATGCGTACGGCTGTGACACCTCGCCATTCACGAGCGAGACACGCGCCAGCCAAGGGTCGGAAGGCAGCGGATCAGCCGGGAGCGTGGGCGGGGTGGTAGGCAGCGGGAACGAGCCCCCGGTCCGCGTCACGCTCGGGGCGGGAATAGGCGCATCGTGCGATTCGGTGGCGAACTCGCGGCCGTTGATGAACGCCGAGTAGGTCGTCGCCACCGCGGCCAGGCGGCATTCCGGCCGCGGCGGAATGTTGGCGAGGAAGGCCTGGTTGCCGCTGGCACCGACGATCCGGAAACTCACGGGCCCACCCCGCCCGACATCCGGAACGAGCGTGAGCACGCAGCCATTCCGCCGGGCATCGAGCGTGGCACCGCTGATCGTGGCCGGCAGCAGCGGGTTGGCGGGGTCGTAGGCGAGCGTCACGCTGCATGGAACCGAGCTGGTGCCGTACTTGTCGCCGAGGATGCTCTCGTTTTGGAGCTGGCTCATGACCGTCGGGTTGTTGGAGCCGCGGAGGGCGATCAGCAGGGCCTCGTCGAGGAGCGTACGGGCCTGAACACTCTCCAGCGAGGAGGCCTGTGTGGCGGTGGCGAAGGCCCGGGCGGCCGTTCGGGCCCGCATGGCAGTGGCGAGCATGAAGGCGCCGATCAGCATGAAGAACGTCAGCGCCGTGAGCACCAGCAGCAGGATCATGCCGCGTGGGGCCTGCGGTTTGGGTTGGCTCATGGTTCGTGGCCTCCGCGCGGGAGCCCGCACCGATGCTGTTCGGCTGTGGCTGGTCATTCGAGCGTCACCGGATGTTGATCGACCCGTAGGAGCCCGTCGAAACCGACGACACGGATGGTCGTGCCCGTGAACTGGGGGGCAGGCTCCAGGACGACGAACGACCGTCGCGAGTTGACGTTTTCCGTCCCCGACACCATCGTGCCCGAGAGCGTCCACGACGACGCCACTCTCGCCCACTGCGGAGGGTTTGTGACCGCGAGCACGAAGGAGCAGGGAGAGAGGTATTGAAGCCGAGCGGCTTCGATGGCCAATGCCGCCGCGCCCCCGGTTTGGAGTGTGCTCGCGGCGCCACTCCGGAGCACACCATCGCACTGCATGGTCTCCGGCCCGGACGGAGAAATGGTGCCAGTACGCGTCAGCCGAAACTCGCACGCATCTCCGGGCCGGCGAAAGACCGCGACGCTCAACACTGCCGGCACGCCCCGCGCTGCTGGCCCGCCGGCGGGCCAAAGCGTCGCACCCCAGCACATCGACTGGTCGAACGTCCGCGGGCCCGTCGTGCTCGAGATCATGAACGAGTTCCGCGGCGTCTCGGCACCGGAAGGCGGGAGGTATTTCAGATCGTCCTCGAGCAGAAACCCGCGCCCGACCGTGTCGATCCGCTGGGCAAGAACCGCGGATGCCGACGCGGCAAACGTGGGCCACGTCCGACCCGCGGTCCCTGTTGCGGTCGCACTGATCGTCAGCAGCGCCGTGGCCACCTGGCCGAAGGCACAGGCACGCGTCCCTGATGCGAAAACGTCAGCCGCCACCACGCCCCGGTTGAGAAGATCGGCCCGCGCGTTCGCCGCCAGGAAGCCGGCCCGATCGGCCAGCTGGGCCTGACCGAACCGCGAACCCGCCGCCGGCAGGATTGCCGCGACGCTCGCCAGGCCGATCGCGAGCACTCCGCATGCCACGAGCACTTCCAGGAGCGAAAGGCCCGCCCGCGGATGGTGAGCGACGGTGTGTGAACGGGATATGTTCATGGCGCGATCATTTGCCGATGGCGGCCTGGGCCCGGGCCTTGGCGCGGGCGTCGCGGAGGGCGGTGACGCCGGTACTGGTCTGGGGAACGTTCGAAGACACCGTGACCCGGCCGGTCTGCGGATGGACGACGACCCACATCGCACGCTCGCTGGCCAGCGCCGAGCCGGTCCCCACGACGGCCAGCGGGGCGACGAACAGGTAGACCGGTGACAGCGGATGCACCGCGCTGGCAGCACCCGTGCCGATCCCCTGCATGACGGCGTCCACGCCGCCGACTGAGTCGAACGTCAGGCCGATCGCGTTCTTCCCCGACAGGTCGCTCCAGGAGGCGTTGAAGGTATTTCCGTCGCCGACCCCGCTGAGGCTGAGGTCGATCCCGACGTTCGGCGGAAGGGTGAGGAGCGTTTCGCCCTCGCTCGGGTAGCTGGCGACCAAGACCCTGAGCATCCCGCCGGCAGCCGGCCAGATCGTGTTTTGCTGGGTCTGGCTGTCCGCGGAACGAAACGTGACGGTGTTGCCGGAGGTGAGCGACATCCAGGGCGACGCGCGAGCCGGGTTCAAGAACTGGATCTTGTAGCCGTCCGCGACGCTGGGCACGATCGTCACGCTTGCCGACGTGCTGTTGAGATTGGCGGGTGGCATCCCGCCGGTGCATGTCCCCGCGATGACCGGCGGCAAGTCGGCGGCCGAAATTGAGGTGACGGCACTGCTTCCCGCGGGGGGTTTGAGGATCACGCCGGCGCCGGCCGGGTTCCCCAGGGCGGACGACTGGGCGGAGAGCAGCACCGACGCGATCGACTGCGCGGCCCGCCGGACCGCGCTTGCCTGGTTCGGCCGACCCATCGTGAGGAGGAGGCCGAACAGCGACGCAAAGATCCCGGTCACCACGAGCAATTCGACGAGTGTGAAGCCGCGGCGGTTCATTTGGTGAACTCCGCGTCGAAGTTGGTGATGAAACCCTGGCTCACGTTGCTGCCGTTGTTGATCACGGGCGCCCCGACCAACTTTGCCGGCCCGCCTGAGAAGATCAGGGGTCGGATCTTGACGCCCGGCGTCGGCCGCCGCACGTAGCGTATCGGCTCGCCCCAGGCGTCCCAGAACTCCAGGGCGCCGTCATTGTCTTTGTCGCCCATTTCCGAAAGCGCCAGGCCGGCGCAGTCGAGACAGTCGGCGACGCCGCCTTGCATGACGATCATGAACAGGCATTCCGCATCGCCATGAACGCCGGTCGTGAGCGTCGAAATCGAAGACCGTACGCTCGCATAGGCGGCCTGCGGAGCCGTCCCCGTGCCGCCGACGTCAGTCCAGTTGTCGGGCAACTCCACCTTGGCGAGGGTTTCCGTTGCCGCGCCCGACAGGCCGCGCGATGCGTACGACGACAAATGCTGCTGGATGACTCCGTCGAGCTTCGCGATCAGGGCCTGGGTGGCCTGCTTCTTCTGGCTGGTCCGAGCGGCCGAGACGGCCGAGCCGATCATCCCCATGAGCACGAGGATCACCGACACCACCACCAACAGCTCGACGAGGGTGAAGGCGGGGCGGGGCAAGGCACCCTCACCCCGGCCCTCTCCCAGAGGGAGAGGGAGATGAGAGGGCAGGCCCTCTCCCAGAGGGAGAGGGAGGGAGGGAGGCGGGACCGGCTCGGGTTGGAGGATTCCATGGTTCATGACAGGTCGTTGATCAGCTTGATGAGCGGCATGAAGAGGGCGATCACGATGAAGCCCACGGCACCGCCGAGGAAGATGATCAGCAGCGGCTCCATCAGGCTCGTCAGGCTCTCGGTGAGCACCGCCACCTCCTCGTCGTAGGTGTCGGCCACCTTGTAGAGCATCGTGTCGAGCTCGCCCGACTCCTCGCCCACGTCCACCATGTTCACCACGAGGTCGTCCACGACCGGCTTCTTGTAGCGGAAGAGGTACATCAGCGCGCCCACCACCGGTACGAAGGCCGTCCAAAAAAGGAGCGCCACGAGGTTGAACGGCGGGATCGAATAGGTCTTCAGCGGCTTGGCGATGGCGTCGCCGTCGCGGATCGAGTCGGAAACCTTGGAGAACAGCCGCTCGAACATCATGTTGCCCGAGGTCTCCTTGGTGATGTTGAGGGCCTCGAGGATCGGCACGCCGCTGGACAGCAGCGTGCCCAGGGTGCGGGCGGCGCGGGAGAGGATGTTCTTCTCGACGAGCGGCCCGAAGATCACCACCTTGAGCACGAACAGGTCCCAGCCGAAGCGGCCGTAGGGGATCATCTTGATGAGCTTGATCAGCAGATTGAGCCCGAAGGGGATGGCGGGGATCAGGTACCAGTAGTTCACCACCCAGTTGGAGATGTCGATCAGCAGCTGCGTCATCGGCGGCAGCTCGCTGCCGAAGTCGTCGAAGATCTTTTTGAACTGCGGCACGATCTTGATCATGATGAACGCGAGGATGCCGACGGCCACCATCACGACCACGATCGGGTAGACGAGCGCCCCCTTCACCTTCCGCTTCAGCGACTCGCTCCGCTCCATGAACTCGGAGAGCCGCCGCAGGATCACCTCCAGCGCCCCGCCCGCCTCACCGGCCCGGATCATGTTGCAGTACAGCCGGTCGAAGGCCTTGGGGCTCTTGGCCATCGCCTCGGAGAGCGTGGCCCCGCCCTCGATCTCGTCGCACACGTCGAGCAGGCTGTTCTTCAGGCGGCCCGGCTTCTGCATCTCCGCGAGCAACTTCAGGCTCCGCAGGATCGGCAGGCCGGCGTCCTGAAGGATCGAGAGCTGACGGGTGAAGAGCGTGAGATCCTTCCCCTTCACGCCGCCCATGACGAAGGTCCGGCCCGGCTTGCGGCCACCGGCCGCGGCCCCGGCCCCGGCGACCGGCTTGGCCTTCTTGGCCTTGAGCTTGGTCACCATGTAGCCCATCGAACGGATCGTGGCCTGGGCTTCGGCCTCGCTGGCGGCGTCGACGGTGTCGCGGATTTCCTTGCCCGTCGCGGCGTCGATGGCTTCGAACTGGAAGGTGGGCATCGTCAGGCCTCCAGGATCGTCTCGCGGATGACCTCCTCGGCGGTGGTCAGACCGCCGAAGATGCCCTCCATGCCGGAATCGCGGAGCGTCACCATGCCGTTCCGCCGGGCGACCTCGCGGAGATCCTCCGTCGAGGCGTTGCGCATCACCAGGTCGCGCAGTTCGTCGTTCATGATCAGCAGCTCGAACAGGCCGAGCCGGCCCTTGTAGCCGCTGCGGTTGCACTTCTCGCAGCCGCGGCCGCGGTAGAACTTCTTGCCGATCGTCTGGTCGGTCGTCAGCTCCAGGTCGGCGAGCACGTCGGCCCCGGGCACCACCTCCTCGCGGCAGTTCGAGCAGATCCGCCGCACCAGCCGCTGGGCCAGGATCGCCTCCACCGTGGCGGTGATCAAAAACGGCGGCACGCCCATGTCGCGGAGCCGCGTGACCGTGGAGGGGGCGTCGTTGGTGTGCAGCGTGGAAAAGACCATGTGGCCCGTGAGCGAGGCCTGGACGGCGATCTCGGCCGTCTCCACGTCGCGGATCTCGCCCACCAGGATGCGGTCGGGATCCTGGCGGAGGATGGCCCGCAGGCAGGCGGCGAACGTGTTGCCGATTTCGGCGTCGATCGGCACCTGAATGATGCCGTCGATGTCGTACTCCACCGGGTCCTCGGTGGTGATCAGCTTGTCGTCCACCTCGTTGAGCTCGGAGAGGGCGGAATAGAGGGTCGTCGTCTTGCCCGAGCCGGTCGGCCCGGTGACGAGCACGATGCCGTTGGGCCGCTTGATCACCTCGCGGAACTTCCGCAGCATCGCCGGCTCCATCCCCACCTTCTCCAGGTCGAGGGACACGACGCCGCGGTCGAGCACCCGCATCACCACGCTCTCGCCGAACAGCGTGGGCAGCACGCTGACCCGCAGGTCCACCGGATGGCCGCCGACGTTGAGCTCGATGCGGCCGTCCTGCGGCAGCCGCCGCTCGGCGATGTCGAGGTTGGCCATGACCTTGATGCGGGTGGTGATCGCGAAGGCCAGGTGCCGGGGCGGCGGCACCATCTCCTGGAGCACCCCGTCGGCCTTGAGGCGGATGCGAAACTCCGTCTCGAAGGGCTCGAAGTGGATGTCGCTGGCGCCGTCGCGGATCGCCAGCAGGAGCACCATGTTGAGCAGTTTTCGCACCGGCGCGCTCTCGGCCAGGGCCTCGACGCTCGTCAGGTCGGTGGGGCCGTCGCGGCCGGCGGCGGCCGCCGCCGCCGCGAGCTCGTCGTCCTTCTCCAGGTCCTCGACGAGCGACTCCACGCTCTCGCTCTCCGACGAATAGACCTTCTCGATGACCTTGGTGATCTCGGGCTCCGTGGCCACGCAGACGTGGATGTCATACCCCAGGAACGTCCGCAGCTCGTCGGCGATCTGGATCTTCTGCGGCTCGGCCGAGGCGATCGTCAGCCGGTTGCCGTCGAGGGCCAGCGGGATGACGCGGTAGAGCTGGGC
>JBIJCJ010000038.1:0-23069 GCA_044344765.1 Pirellulales bacterium
CCCGGGCGGAAGCCCGGGGGTGACGCGATCCACTCCGTGGGAATGCGGGATCGTGTTTGGTTGTTTCCCCGAAAGCGTCAGGCATCCCGTCACCCCCTCGCTTCCGCGAGGGGCTTCCAGAGCGTCGTCGCATCCGCTTGCCGTTCCAGCCGTCAGGACACGTGAGGAGCGAGTGTTGTCCCCGAAAGCCCCGGGCGGAAGCCCGGGGGTGACGCGATCCACTCCGTGGGCTTATTAATCGGATTCACCTCGCGCAGCGGCAGTCTGCACCGAGCGGCGCTGCGCCACTCCGCGCCGCGTGCAGTCGCTCACCCCTCGCCGGCGTCGCCGAGGCTCATGAGGAGTTCCGCCATCTCCGCGGCGGCGTGGGATTCGCCCGCGGCCCGGGCCGCTTCGATGCCCTCGCGGAGGGCGCGGCGGGCGTCGTTCACGCGGTCGCGCTGGATCAGGCTCCGGGCTGCCATGTGGAAGGCGGGCACGTACGGGGGCGTCGCCCGGGCGAGACCCTCGAGGATCTCGAGGCCGGCCTCCCAGTCGGGCGTGGCTTCGAGTTCGAGCGCCAGGCTGTAGCGGAGGAACACGTCGTCGGGATCGTCTTTGAGCAGAGCCTCGATTTTCGCGCGGCGCGATGCGGTCATGGGGGCGCTCCTGGGGTGGTGGCCGCCGCGGCCCGCGGACGGGGAACCAGGTCGAACCGCACGAGCGTGCGGCCGCCCGCGCCGTGGGCGACGACCACGGCGGTGTGGGAGACGCAGGCGACCGCCTGCGGCGCGGCGAGCCGGGCCACACACACGGGCCGGACGACCTGGCGGCCGCCGGACATCGCGGCGTCGAGCCGCCACAGTCCCTGCGGACGGTCGGTGGAACCGTCGCCGCCGACGGCCCACAGCGTGCCGTCGGCGGCGCAGCAGGCGGCGTCGCGCACGCCCGGCAGGTCGCAGGTGAGGTCGAGCAGCGGCCGGCCGGAGAGGTGGTGGAACATGAGCCGCCCTGGCCGGTCGCCCGGAGCCGTGAAGAGCATCGTCTCGTCGAGCCGATTCGCCGCCACGGCGGCGATCGCGGCCGCGGGGCGCGGCGGGCAGCCGCTGTCCGTCGGCTTGCCCACCCGCGTGCCGGCGAGCGCTGCGCGGACCAGCGGTGGCAGCGGGGCCGGCAGGCCGACCACCAGGAGCCAATCCCGCGACGGCATCACGAGCAGGTGCGGAGACGGGGCCGACTCCGCGGCGGCGCCGACGGCCGTGTCTTGGAGCGGCGAGGAAAAATCGACCGCGGTGTCGGGCTGGAGCCGCCAGGTGCGGATCGACCAGGCCGCGCCATCCCGGCAGACTGCCGCGAGGGTGTTGGTGTCGATGCAGGCGATTGCCAGCGGCCGCGGGCCGGCGGCCGGGGCCGCGGCGATCGCGGTGCGGCGCCTGGCCGGGGTCTGGGGATCGACCGACAGCACCGCGCCTGTCCGGGGGTCGAGGCAGTACACCGTCTGGCCGTTGGCCGGACAGGCCAGGTCACTCGCCGCGAACTCGGCATCGACGAGCCTGACGACTGCGGTGTCGTCGGCGGCCGCCGCGGCGCCGAGGACCAGCGGCGCCACGAGGCGGAGCAGCGCACGCAGCCGGCCCGCCCGCTTCATGAGGCTCACCCGGCCACCGGGGGCAGGCCGTGGGCTCGCTCCCACGCGCCGATCGCATCGACCTGGCGGAGCGTGAGCCCGATATCGTCGAGTCCTTCGAGCAGGCACTGCCTGCGGAACGGATCGACCGCGAACGACCGGCGGAACCCGGCATCGTCGGCCACGGTGCATGCGCGGAGATCGACGTGCAGCCGATACTGGCCGCCGGCGGCGGCCGCCGCGGCGGCCCGCCGGAAGAGCTCGTCCACGTCGGCCTCTTCGAGCCGGATCGGCACCATGCCGTTCTGGAAGCAGTTGTTGAAGAAGATGTCGGCGAACGTCGGCGCGATCACCGCGCGGAAGCCGTAATCGGCCAGGGCCCAAGGGGCGTGCTCACGGCTGGAGCCGCAGCCGAAGTTCCGCCGGGCGAGGAGGATGCTCGCCCCGGCCGCCGCCGGGCGGTTGAGCTCGAACTCGGGATTCGGACCGCCGTCGGCCAGAAATCTCCAGTCGCAGAACAGGAACTGGCCGAAGCCCGTCCGCTCGATCCGCTTGAGGAACTGCTTGGGAATGATCTGGTCGGTATCGACGTTGGCCCGATCGAGGGCGGCGACGACGCCGGTGTGCGTGGTGAACGACTGCATCACTTGTACTCCCACTGCCGGATGTCGACGAAGCGGCCGGCCACGGCGGCGGCAGCGGCCATGGCCGGGGAGACGAGGTGCGTCCGCCCCCCCTTCCCCTGCCGGCCTTCGAAGTTGCGGTTGCTCGTCGAGGCGCACCGCTGGCCGGGCGTGAGGATGTCGGGGTTCATCCCCAGGCACATGCTGCACCCGGCCTCCCGCCAGTCGAACCCGGCCTCGCGGAACACGCGGTCGAGCCCCTCCTGCTCCGCCTGCCGCTTCACGCGGCCGCTGCCCGGCACCACCATGGCGCTGACCCGCGGCGCCACGCGGTGCCCCTGCACGACACGGGCCGCGGCCCGCAGGTCTTCGATGCGGCTGTTGGTGCAGGAGCCGATGAACACGCGGTCGAGCGGGATGTCGACGATCTTCGTGCCCCCCGTGAGCCCCATGTATTCCAGGGCCCGGGCGGCGCTCGAGCGGTCGTTCGGGTCGGTGAACGAATCGGGATCGGGCACGGCCGCATCGATGCCGGTGACCTGGGCGGGATTCGTGCCCCAGGTCACCTGCGGCACGACGTCCGCCCCGGCATACACCTCCACCCGGTCGTAGCGGGCGCCGGCGTCGGTGGGGAGCTTTTCCCACGCGGCCACCGCACGGTCGAAGTCGCGGGGGGCGAGGTCGCGGCCGCGGAGGTAGTCGAAGGTGGTCGTGTCCGGGGCGATCATGCCCGCCCGGGCGCCGGCCTCGATCGACATGTTGCAGACCGTCATCCGCTCCTCCATGCCGAGGCGGCGGATGCAGGGGCCGGTGTACTCGATGACGTATCCCGTGCCGCCCTCGGTGGACAGCCGGCCGATGAGGTAGAGCACGAGGTCTTTGGCCGTCACGCCGTGCGCCAGTTCGCCTTCGACGCGGACCTCGAACGACCGGGGCTTCGCCTGGCGGAGCGTCTGCGTGGCGAGCACGTGCTCCACTTCACTGGTGCCGATGCCGAAGGCGAGGGCTCCGAGGGCGCCATGGGTGGCGGTGTGGCTGTCGCCGCAGACGATCGTCATGCCCGGCTGCGTGATGCCCAGTTCGGGGCCGATGACGTGCACGATGCCCTGGTCGGCGTCATCGAGGTCGAAGAGGCGGACTCCGAACTCCCGGCAGTTGGCCCGGAGCGTGTCGATCTGCTGCTTCGAGATCGGGTCGGCGATCGGCAGCCGCCTGTCGCTCGTGGGGACGTTGTGGTCGGGCGTGGCGAAGGTCGCCTCGGGCCGGCGGACGCGGCGGCCGGCGAGCCGTAGGCCCTCGAACGCCTGGGGGCTGGTCACTTCGTGGACCAGGTGGCGGTCTATATACAGGACGGGTAACTCGCCGGCGGGTGTGCAGACGACGTGGTCGTCCCAGATCTTGTCGAGCAGCGTGCGCGGGGCTGGCATGGCGAAACTACGGGGTGGAACGCGGATTGCGAAACCCCCAATGTAGTCGCGGCCGATCGACGCCGCCACCGGCAGGGCTCACCCGGCGCGGCGGAGGACGGTCTGCGACGCCAGTTCGTCGATCCGCGCCTTCGGCAGCGTCGTCCACCGCGAGCCGCCGCCCGTCCGGGCCTCGAGAAACACCGTGGTGCCGGGGCCCGTGATCCGCTGCAGAAAGAACCAGCAGCGTTCCAGATGCCGCTCGTCGTTGTCGGCCGCGATCAACACGAGGTCGAAGACCCCGAGATGGTTGCACAGGCGGGCCAGCGACGTGTCGATGTTGCCGGGCACGAGCTGGACGCGGGCGAGCTTTGAAAGCCGCTGGTGCGCCTCCTTGAGCGTCACGCCCGGGGGATCCGCCGGCGCCCGGCCTTCGAAGCGGTCGAGGCCCACGTAGTGCACGGCGTCGGCTCCGGTCGCGGCGGTCACGGTGTCGAGGAGTCGTTCGGTGCGGCCGAGGAGACCGAGGCCCAGTTCGATGATCCGCCGCGGCGGCGTCTGCAGAACGTGTCGATAAATGCTCCGCTCGGCCGCCGGCTTCGACAGCCGCGTCAGCCACACCCTGCGGAACAGCCCCAGACGCGTCATGATGCCACCCGTGTTCAGATGAACTCCGGCGCTACGTCTCGACACCGCCGGAAACCGGCGGGCAGCGACACGCCCGGGGGAGAAATCGGATCGGTCGTCGGCCCGAATCCAGCCGGATCGCCGCGGGCCTCAGAACTTGCCCGATCGGCTCAGGGCCGGATCTTTTTCGCAGCCTCGGCCGCCGCCCGGCGGACGTCCTTGGCGGGATCGTCCTCGGCGACGAGCTCCAGCAGCGGGATTGCCGACCTCGCGGCTGGACCGATGTCGCCCAGGGCCACGGCCGCTTCGAGGCGGACCGTGTGCCGCTCGGCCCGCAGCGCCCGGCGGAGCAGCGGAATCGCCTTTTCGACAAGCGACGTTTCCTCCGGCGCGACCTTGAGCGCCGCCCAGACCGCGACGGTCGCCATCAGCTCGTCCTCGGTCTCGGTCAGACCGCGCAGGTCGGTGACGGTCTCTTTGGCAGCCGGGCCGATCCGGCCCAATGCGTAGGCCGCCGTGTAGCGCAGGCCCGGTGTGGCCTTCGTGTCGGCGACCAGTCGCCGCAAGGCTGGGACGGCGGCGGCCGCGTCGGGCCCGATCGCAGCGATCGCTACGGCGGCCTCGCTGGCATGTTCGGCATCGGCGTCACCGAGTTCCTTCACCAGGTCATCGAGCGCCGGCTTCGCCGCCGGCCCGAGGCCGGCCAGCACCTCGAGGATGTTCGTCCGCACGGCGGGATCGGCGAGCTTGACGCGGAGAGTATCGACGCACACGCCGCCCAGCCGGATGAGCGCGGCTCCGGCCGCCTGGCCGACCCCGGGGTCAGCGTCGGCGAGCAGACCGGTGAACGTCGCCGCGAGTTTTTTCTTTTCGTCTTCGTCGAGCTGGGCTGCCAGATCGGAGAGGCCCGCAATCACGCCTTCGCGCACCGCGGGACTGCCGGAATCGAGGTTCTTCAAAAGCTTGGCCTCGGCTTCGGCCGCGAACGGCTTTTCGCCCCGATGGATCTGGGCCAGCGCCCACGACGCCGTCGCGGACAGGACATCGTCCTCGTCGGCGGCGAGCTTTTGCAGGGCGGCGTCGGCGTCGGCCGCCCGCACCTTGCCCAGGGCGAACGCGGCCGGGAACCGCAGCGACTTGTCGGGCGACTGCACGGCGGCGATCAGGGCCGGAGCCGCGACCGCCGCGGCCTTCTCGCCGATCGCGGCCAGTGCGAGGATTGCCTGGAGCCGCTCGTGCACCTCGCCTTCCGCGGCGAGCTGGGCCAGCGGCGTCGCGGCGGCGGCGGCCTCCTCGCCGATCTCGGCGAGCGCGATCGCCGCCCAGTAGCGAGATTGCGGGTTCTTGAGCCCCTCGACGAGCACGGGCACGGCGATCTCTTCCATGTCGGCCAGGGTGTGCAGTGCCGGCAAGACCACCGAAGGGTCGGCGTCGCCGAGTTGCTTGGCGAACAGCGGCGCGAGCACATCCGGGGCGGGCTCGAAGTGGCGGATCGCACGGACGGCCGCCCTGCGGACAAGGGCATTCGGGTGCACGATCGCTCTGGCCACGGCCTCTTGTCCCGCCGCGTAGCGGGAGGTGTCCTCCGCGGTGATCGTATCGTCGTCCTCGTCTGCGCGGATGTTGCCGATCGCAGCTGCGGCCTGGGCGGCGACGACCGGGTCGGGGTCGGCGAGCAATGTCACCAGCACCGGCACGGCGGATGAGGCATCCTCGCCGATGAGGCCGATCGCGCGGGCCGCGTGCCAGCGAACCCGCGGCTCCGGATCCGAGGTCGCCTTGACGAGCGGGTCGAGGGCGGGCAGGGCGTTCTGGCCGAGGTCAGCGATCGCGTCGATCGTCACCACGCGGGCGCGGCTGTCGTCCGTCGTGGTCAGCGTCTTCACCAGGGCATCCAAGCCGGAGGCCTCCGTGGCTGCCGGCTGGGCGGCCGCGGTCGCCGGGGCGGATGGCTGCGGAGTCGTGGCCTGGCGGGGCGGCTCCTGCGTGCGGGAGCAGCCCGTCGTCGCGAGCACGAGTGCCAGACAGAACACGGTCGAGACCGGCGTGCGACGCATGGCTGAATCCTTGGGCGAACGAGGAACAATCCGGCGGCCGTGCCGCGAGTTCGGGGCCATTTTCACGACAAACATCCATCGCCCCGGATCGACGTCGAGAGTATACTCTCGGGAGCCGGACGTCCCAGACGAATTGTTTCGGTTTCCCGGGGCCGTGATGCCCCGTGTTCGAGCGGAGGGTTCACCGATGTCGAGTCACTTTATTTCGAGTCACTTGGCAACCGGCCGCCGGCGGAGTGCCGTGGTCGTTCTCCTCACGCTGCTGGCGGGCCTCGTCGGGGCCTGGCCCGTGGCGGCTCAATGGGGTGGTGGCTTCGGCTACAACCGGGGTGGCTATGCATCCACCGCGGCCCAGGCGGCTGCCTACGGCATGTCAGAAATGATGCGGGCCCAGGGCTACCAGAACCTCCAGAACGCGGAGGCGGCCAAGAACTGGGAAGAGGCCAAGACCCAGGAGATCCAGAATCGCCTCCGCTGGACGGAAACCTACTTCGAGATGCGGAAGGTGAACCGCGAGGCGAAGGCCGCCGAGCAGGGGCCGCCCGTCACGCAGGAGCAGGCGATCCGGATGGCGAAGATGGCCGCTCCGCCGCGGCTTGGCTCGACGCAGCTCGACCCGGTCACGGGCCACGTCGCGTATCCGCCGGTGCTGATGGACGACATCTACTCCGATTACCGCAAGCGGCTCGACCAGTTCTTCGCCGATCGTGCCGCCGCGGGTGGGAGCGTGCAATACAGCGAGATGCGGGAGTTTCAGAGTAACGTCTCCAAGTTCATCGACGTGCTCAAACAGAACGTCAACAATTATCCTGCCGGCGACTACGGCAAGGCCCGCACGTTCCTCGACAGCCTGGCCCACGAGGCCCGCATGCCGTCCGGCTGAGCCGCCGCGGCGGCTGGTGCGCGGCACGCGGTCCTTCGGGTACACTGCCGACCGCGTGGTCGAGCTTCCTGGGGCCCCCGCGGTATGGCCCGCTCCGCCGCGATCCCCCGGCGGCGTAGCGCGTGGTCGAAGCTCTTTCCGCCCTCGACGTTCTCAAGTCGGGCCCCAAGGCCGGACCGGCCTGGCAGCTCGGTTCGCCGTCGCTGGTCGTCATTCACGGAGGCGACACGTTCCTCGCCGGTCAGGTGCTCGTGGCGCTCCGCGAGCGACTGTGTCCCGACGAGGCCGACCGGACCTGGGCGTGGCGCGAGTTCGCCGGCGACCAGGAGCCCGATCCGCGCGACGTGTTCGACGAGGCGGCGACGGTCCCGATGTTCGCGACCGCAACCCGCGCCGCCGTCGTGCGCAATGCCGACGCGTTCGTTTCGGCCGCCCGTGAGCGGCTCGAAACCCTCGCCAATGCTTCGCGTGGCGGCCGCGGCCTTGTGATTCTCGAGGTGCGGGCGTTCCCCGGCAACACGCGGCTCGCCAAGGCGGTGGCCACCCACGGCCTGGCGATCGACACCGCGATCCCGTCCCGCTACGACATGGCCGGCTGGGTGCGGCAGTGGGCGCAGGCCCGGCACGGCGTTGAGCTCGCCGCGCCGACGGCCGCCCGGCTGCTCGAACGGTTCGCCGGCGACCTCGGCCAGATCGACCAGGCGATCGCGCGGCTCGCGGCGGGCTGCCCGCCTGCCGACCGCGGCAAGCCCATCCAGCCCGACGCCGTGGACGACTTCGCCTGCTCGCCGCATGAGCGCACCGCCTGGGGCATGATCGACGCCGCCGCCGGCGGCGACACGAAGCGGGCCCTGCGCGAACTCGCCGATCTGCTCGACGCGGGTGAGAATCCAATCGGCGTCGCGGCGCAGATCGCCTCGGTGCTCCGCAGGCTCTCGACGGCGGCGCGGCTGCTTGCCCTGCCGCCCGGCGGCGGCCGTCCCGCCGGCGTCGAGCAGGCCCTGCGGGAAGCTGGCGTGGCCGCCTGGCCCAAGGCGATGGCGCAGGCGAAGGAATCGCTCGGCCAGCTCGGCCCCCGCCGCGCCCGGCAGCTGCCTGTCTGGCTGCTGGACCTGGACCGGGCCTTGAAGGGCGATGCCTCCCGGGGGCTACGGGCGCGTCTGGCCTTGGAGCGGTTGTTCTGCAAGATGTCGCGTCGGGACGAGGCGTCCCGATCGACCAGCCCAGGAGCCCGCCGATGAATCCGCAGCGCCCCCTCGATCCCCGCGACGTCTGGGACAACCCGCTCGCCACCCGGTACGCCTCCGCCGAGATGACGCGGCTCTGGAGCGACAATCACCGCTACCGGCTGTGGCGGGAGACCTGGCTGGCCCTCGCCGAGGCCGAGGCCGAGCTGGGACTGCCGATCTCGGCCGCGCAGCTGGCGCAGATGCGGGCCAACCTGGAGCCGATCGACTTCGCCAAGGCGGCCGAGTACGAGCGGCGGATGCGGCACGACGTCTTCGCCCACCTCCACACGTTCGCCGACGCCTGCCCCGCGGCCCGGCCCATCATCCATCTCGGTGCCACCAGCGCCTTCGTCACCGACAACGTGGACCTCGTCCTGATGCGCGAGTCGCTCGACCTCGTGGCCGCCCGGCTGGCGACCGTGATCGAGCGGCTGGCCGTGAAGGCCTTGGAGACGAAAGATCTCGTCTGCCTGGGCCGCACACACCTCCAGCCGGCGCAGCCGACGACGATCGGCAAGCGGATCTGTCTCTGGATCCACGACCTGCTGCTCGACCTGGAGGAGGTCACGCACCGCCGCAAGCTACTCCGGGCGCGGGGCGTGAAGGGCACCACCGGCACCCAGGCGAGCTTCCTGGAGCTGTTCGGTGGCGATCACGCCAAGGTGCGGCGGCTCGACGAACTCGTCGCCACGAAGCTCGGCTTTCATTCGTCGTACGAGGTGACCGGCCAGACCTACACCCGAAAGGTCGATTCGCAGGTCTGTGCGGCGCTCGCCGGCGTGTCGGAATCGACGCACAAGGCGGGCAACGATCTCCGGCTGGCCGCCGCCTGGGGCGAGCTGGAGGAGCCGTTCGAGCAGGAGCAGGTCGGCTCGTCGGCGATGCCGTACAAACGGAACCCGATGCGGGCTGAGCGGATGTGCGGGCTGGGGCGGTTCGTGATGGGGCTGGCCGCGACCGCCGGGCAGACGGCGGCCGTGCAGTGGATGGAGCGCACGCTCGACGACTCGGCTCCGCGGAGGCTCGTCCTGCCGCAGGCGTTCCTGGCGACCGACGCCCAGCTCGTGATCTATGCCAACATCGCCGGTGGCCTGGTGGTGCTGCCTGGCGGCATCGGCCGCAACCTCGAGGCCCACCTGCCCTTCCTGGCCAGCGAGCGGCTCCTCATGGCCGGCACGACCGCCGGCGGCGACCGGCAGGAATTGCACGAGGCGATTCGCGCCCACAGCCACGCTGCGACCGCGCGGATCCGCGCCGGGCACGACAACGACCTCATCGCCCGCCTGGCCGCCGACCCGCTGTTCGCGGGCGTCGATCTCGAGGCGGCGATGGACACCCAGGGCCTCGCGGGCCGGGCCGCGGCCCAGGTCGAGGAGTTCATCGCGGGCGCCGTGCGCATCGCGTTGGAGGAGTGCCCCGTCCGCGGCCCCGAGTCGGCGCTCAAGGTGTGAGCGAGGCGCCGGCGAACGCTACACGCGGTCCTGGTGCCGGGAGCGGCTCCGGTTCGAGCGGCAGTCGAAGCACAGCCCCGAAATGATCAGCCGGTGGCCCTCGGCCCGGAAGCGGTGCTGAGCCGCGACGGCGTCGCGGATCCGGGCAAGGTCGTCGCTCGAGAACTCGATCAGCGTGTGGCAGCCGGTGCAGTAGAGGTGGTCGTGCTGCGGGTAGCCGTAGTCGTGCTCGTAGACGGCGCGGCCGCCGAGCACCATCTTGCGAAGCAGGCCGGCGTCCACCATCTCGGCGAGCGTCCGATACACGGTCGGCCGGCTCGCCCGGGCGCCGGCGGGCGTGCGCCGCAGGCCCTCGAGCAGCTGTTCGGCGTCGAAGTGCTCGTGGTGGGCGCACACGTGGTCGACGATGGCCCGCCGCTGCTTGGTGATCCGCTTGCCGCGGGTCTGGAGAAACTCCGCGAACCGCTCCTGCGGCGTCAGTGCGACGTCCACCTTGCCCAGCGCGAAATCGGCGGCCACGGCCACGGATCAACTCCTCAAACCCGACACCACGGCGAACTCAACCCTGCTTTTGCACCGGCTCGGGGGCGGCAAAAGTCTTCTCGCTGTGGCCGCAGCGGCCACCCGCTCGTCGAGCGTTCGCCGACCCCCTCGCCTCCCGTATCGAAACGAACAGTTCGGCGTTGCAGGGGGACGAATTCCACATGCACGATTGTAGCCGCTCCGGGCCGGGGACTGAAAATGCACACGGCCGGACCATTTCGGTCCGGCCGTGCCGAGTTCGTCGCGTCAGCGGCGCGGAGCCGGCGGCCGGCGTCAGCCGAGGCGGTCGAGCAGCCGGTCGAGAGCGATGTCGAGCTTGTCGTCCGTGTCGTACGAGCCGTCGGCGATCGCCGCCCGGATCGCGTTGACGCGGTCAAAGCGGATGTCGGCGGTTGCATCGGCCGAGCGGACGGCGTCGACCGACAGCGTCACCGCGTCGTGCACCTCGCCCACGCCCTGCTGCTTGACGGCGGCCTGGGCGGCTTCGAGGCCCTTCACCGCACCGACGCCCTGCGAGCCCTGCGTCGAAAAGACACCCCAGATGTTCATGATTGCTCTCCTTGCGGGCAGTGTTCCGAATCCCCTCGTTCCCCGACACGGACCCTGATACGCATCAGCGGGCCGGACGGTTCGTCGTCGATTCGAGCTGCCCTTTCCTTTCCGTCATTGTTGCCGCGCTTCCGCGTTCCGGCGACACCAGTCGTCGGACAGCGGCCGGTCGGTTTCATCCGCCCGGTCGCCGCGGCCAATTTCATGTCATCGACCGAGTCATCCGTGAATCTTGAAACAATTTTTTCGTTGCCTGTTTTTCGCATTTCACCGCGCCTGCAGCTGCCCAGCCTGCCCAGTCTGCCCGGCAGTCAGGCGGCGAACTCGGGCTTCCGCCGGCCGAGCTGCGACTGGAGCCGCTCGACGATCGCGCTGTGCATCTGGCTGACCCGGCTCTCGGAGAGGTCGAGCGTGGCCCCGATCTCCTTCATCGTCAGCTCCTCGTAGTAGTAGAGGATGATGATCAGCCGTTCGTTGCGATTCAGGCCCTTGGTCACGAGCCGCATCAGGTCCCCCTTTTGGATGCGGCGGGTGGGATCCTCCCCCTTCTTGTCCTCGAGGATGTCGATCTCGCGGACGTCCTTGGAGCTGTCGGTCTCGCACCACTTCTTGTTGAGGCTCACGAGGCTGACCGCGTTGGCGTCGACGAGCAGCTTCTCGAACTCCTCGCGGGAGAGCTGCATGTGCTCGGCGACTTCCGCGTCGGCCGGCGCCCGGCCGAGCTTGGCCTCGAGCGTCTTCACCGCCTCGTTGAGCTTGCTGGCCTTCGAGCGGACGAGCCGCGGCACCCAGTCCATGGTGCGGAGTTCGTCGAGCATCGCCCCGCGGATCCGCGGCACGCAGTAGGTCTCGAACTTGACGCCCCGGGACATGTCGAAAGCGTCGATCGCGTCCATCAGGCCGAAGGTGCCGGCGGAGACCAGGTCGTCGAGCTCGACGCCGTCGGGGAGCCGCGACCAGATCCGCTCGCCGTTGTATTTCACCAGCGGCAGGTACTGCTCGATGAGCCGATTCCGCAGGTCCTCGTTCGATTGATCGAGCTTGAACCGCTTCCAGAGGTCGAGAATCTCCTCGGCCGACGGCTGGGTCGCTTGCTGTGCCACGTCATCCTCCTTGATAGGTCCATCCATACCGCGGTGCCGAGGCAGTGCCGCCCCGGGCCCGCGGTTCGGGATCGCACCGTCCTGGTGCGATCGCCGTCGCCGCCGCCGCGAATCCGATCTTCATCGGGCACGCCGCGGCCAATCCATCAGTTTTTTTCCCGGCGCCCCGGGATCCGTCCGAGCCTGTCCATCTTGTCGTCCATCTTGTCGTCGTGCGGTGCTTGGTTTACGTGCGGGTGCGGGGCAGGGTCGCGCGGTCAGGCGGCGCGGGCCGTCTCCTCGGTGCCGATCGTGGCGAAGATCTCCAGCCGCGGCTCGTCGGCCACCTCCTCCTCGGCGAGGACGAGCAGCTCGGGCAGCGTGCGGGCCAGGGCGTCGCGGACGGGGCGGCGTCTCTCCGCCGGCACCACGATCACCGCGGCCCCGCCGCGTTCGATCGCCGGGCGGGTGGCGCGGCGGATCTCTGCGACCAGCCGGGCCGCCGGACGACCGCCCGCCGGCGGGTGTGCGAGGGCGTCGGCCGCGCCGCCGGCGAGCCGCACCGCGGTGAGCCTGCCCTCTGGATCGCGAGCCCGACGACGGATGTTACCCGCCAGTCGGCGACGTACGATCTCGGCGAGCTGCCGCGGTTCGGCCGCTTCGGCGGCGTGGTCGGCCATGACTTCGACGATTTCAGCCAGCGGCCGCGCCGGCACGCCCTCCTGGAGCAGGCACTGGAGCGTCCGCTGGATCTTGGCGACCGAGAGCACCTCGGGCACGACCTGCTCGACGAGCGCCGGCTGGCTGGCGCGGAGCGACTCGACGAGGCGGCTCGTGGCGTCGCGCGAGAGCAGCCGGTCGGCGTGGCGGCGGACCACGGCCTCGAGGCTGCGGGCCACGCAGTCGACGTCGTCGAACACCGTCGCGCCACGGCCACGGGCCGCATCGGCCGCCGCATGGCTCGCCCAGGCGCCGCGCCGTCCGCTGAGCGGGTCGGCGGTGTCGAGACCGTCAACGGTCTCTCCGGCCGGCGGCAGCACCAGGAGCCGACCCGCCGGCAGTTCGCTCTCGTGTACGAGGTCGCCGGCGACGGTGATCGTGAATCCGCGCGGCGGCAACGCGGGATCGTCGCGGAACGAGACCTGCGGAACGACGATGCCCAGCTCCGCGGCGACGGCGGTCCGCAGCGCCGCGGTCCGCTCGAGGAGGGGCGCGGCCTTGCCGGCGACGAGCCCCACGAGGCCGGCTCCCAGGCCGACCGCGAGCTGCTCGTCGGCGATGACGTCGGCCAGCGCGGGCCGCGGGGCGACGGCCGTGAGGTCCTCAGGACCTTCGGCCCGGCCCCGGCGGGCGGTGAGATACGCACCGAGAAACGAGAGCGCCGCCATCCCCGCCAGCGGCAGGAACGGCAGGTCGGTAAGGGCGAGGAGGGCCAGGAACACGCCCGTGATCGCCAGCACCTGGGGCCGCGCCGTGAACTGGCGGCCGAACTCACGGGACAGATCGACCGCCTGGCTGGACCGCGAGATCAGCAGGCCCGTGGCCACCGACACGAACAGCGCGGGCACCGCGCTGGTCAGGCCGTCGCCGATCGTGAGCCGGGCGTAGGTGCCGAGGGCCTTGTCGGCCGGCATACCGTGCTCGACCATGCCGATGGCCAGGCCGCCGATGAGGTTGACGAGCGTGATGATGACGCTCGCCTTCGCCTCCCCGGCGACGAACCGGCTGGCGCCGTCCATGCTGGCGAAGAAGTCGGCCTGTCGCTGCAGGTCGAGGCGGGCCTGCCGCCCCTCCTCGCGGGACAGCGCGCCGGCCTGCACGTCGCTGTCGATCGCCATCTGCCGGCCCGGCAGGCCGTCCAGCGCGAACCGGGCCGCGACCTCGCTGGTGCGGGTGGATCCGGCGGTGATCACCAGGAACTGCACGATGGCGATGATCGCGAACACGACGGCGCCGACGACGAGGTTGTTCGCGGCCACGAACTCGCCGAAGGCCTCGACGACGCGGCCCGCCGCCGCCGGGCCGTCGACGGCGGCGCGGGAGAGAATCAGCCGCGTGGTGGCGATGTTGAGCACGAGCCGCACGAGCGTGGCCCCGAGCAGGAACGTGGGGAAGACGCTCATCTCCAGGGGCGTGCGGGCCGCCAGGGCCCCGAGCAGGGCCAGCACCGACACCGTGAGGTTGGCGGCGAGGAGCAGGTCCACGACCGGCGGCGGCACCGGCGCCAGCACGACCAGCACCGCCAGCAGGATCGCCGCCGGGAGCGCGTAGTCGAGAACGGCGGCGGATGCGGGACGGCGCAGGGCCGCCGCGGGGGTTTGGGACATGGGGTGTGCGGCTGCGGACGGGTTGGAAACGTGCCTCGTGGGCGGCGGGGACGGTAGCGGAGGAGGCAGCGGCGGTCCAGACCGCTCGGCATCCGTTTCGGTGGCTACAATCCTCCCGGGAGCCGGCGTTGTTTTCTCGTTTTCCTGGATCTCTACCCATGCGGTTCGAACGGTTTGGACTCGCCTTCGACCATCCCGACAACTGGACGGTGGACATCGACGACGCCACCGGCCTGCAAACCGCGGTCACGGCCTACTCGCCCGATGGCGGTTTTTGGTCGGTGAGCGGCCACGAGCCGGGCGGTCCGGCCGCGGACCTGGCCGCGGCCGTCGTGGAGGAGATGCGGGCGCAGTACCAGGAACTCGACTGCGAGCCCGCGGAGGAGTCCGTCGCCGGCCGCACCATGCGCGGTTTCGACCTCAACTTCTACTGCCTCGATCTCACCAACACCGCCCAGGTGCGGACGGTGGAGACGCCGAATGCGGTCTACCTTCTGCTCTGCCAGGCGGAGGATCGCGAATGGGAGGAGACGGCCCCGGTGTTCGCGGCCATGACCGCGAGTTTCGTGGCCGGACTGGACCCCGTCAGTGGCGGGGAAACCAGGCGTCCCGCCGCCCCCTGAAGCCACCGGCGGCGCCGAAATCCCTGGTCGTTGCTACCATGCTGCGGGTCCGTGGCGGCCGCGTCGGTCGTCATCCCTTTCCTCCCTGCAGGCCGCACGTTGTTCCTCCTCGCCGAACTCTCCGTCGGTCCGACGATCGAGATGGTCCATTGGCTGGCCTTCGCGGTCTTCGTGACCGTGATGCTGACGTTGGACCTGACCGTCTTTCACCGCCAGTCGCACGAGCCGTCGTTGCGCGAAAGCGCCTTCTGGACATGCTTCTGGTCGGCCCTGGCCTTGGCCTTCAACGGGCTGGTGTGGTGGTGGCTGGGCGGCAAGCCGGCGATCGAGTTTCTCACCGGATA
Organism: Pirellulales bacterium; assembly: GCA_044344765.1. Classification (GTDB taxonomy): domain Bacteria; phylum Planctomycetota; class Planctomycetia; order Pirellulales; family UBA1268; genus QWPN01. The sequence goes on from JBIJCJ010000038.1 coordinate 15,351, forward strand.
CCTCGTCGAATGGTCGTTGTCGATGGACAACGTCTTCGTGTTCGCGGTGGTGTTCGCCTACTTCGGCGTCCCGCTGAAGTACCAGTACCGCGTGCTCTTCTGGGGCATCCTCGGGGCGGTGATCATGCGGCTCACGTTCGTCCTCCTGGGGGCGGAACTGGTGGAACGCTACAAGTGGGTGATGTGGTTTTTCGGGGCGTTCCTCGTTTACACGGGCATCAAGCTGGCCTGGGGTGGAGGTGACCACGAGCCGGGCGAGAACGGCATGATCCGGTTCTTCCGCCGGTTCATTCCCGTTTCCAACCAGCCCGCCGGCGACCGGTTCTTCGTTCGCGAAGGGGGGCGGCTGATGGCCACGCCCTTGTTCCTGGTGCTGATGGTTGTCGAGAGCACCGACGTGCTGTTCGCGGTGGACAGCGTGCCCGCCATCCTCGGCGTGGTCACACCCGGCACCCCCCACATGCGGTTCATCGCCTTCACGTCGAACGTGTTCGCGATCCTCGGCCTGCGGGCCCTCTACTTCCTGCTCGCCGGCGTGATGGACCTGTTCCGGTTCCTCAACTACGGGCTGTCGGCGGTGCTCGTGTTCGTGGGCTGCAAGATGATCGTGGAGGCGGCGCGGCACAACGAATGGCTGGCCGCCCAGGGCGGGTGGGACGCCCATGCCAAGGGGCATCTCATCCATCCCGCCGTCTCGCTGTTGGTCATCGTCACGCTCATCGGCACCAGCGTCGCCGCCTCCCTCGCCTTCCCCGAGCGTAAGCACGGCGGCACGCTGGCCGACGACGGTCACCGCGGTCCGCCGACCGGGGCGTGACCGCGGGTGACGCGGCCGGCGCGCGATGCGGATCCTCGTCTACGAGTGGTGCTGCTCCGGGGGGCTGGCCGGGCTCGAAGTCGGTCGAGACGAGTCGATCGATAGGCTGCATGCCGAGGGGCTGGCGATGTTCCGCGCCGTGCTCCGCGACGCACGGCGTGATCCGCGGTTGGAGGTGACGGCGGTCGTCGATGCGGCTCGTCCCGTGTCCCTCCCGGCGGGCGTCCGGCCGCGGCTGGTGCCTGCCGGAGCCGAACTGGACACGCTCGTGGCAGAGGCGGCCCATGCGGAGATGGCGATCGTCGTGGCGCCGGAGACTGCAGGGCTGCTGGCCAGCCGCGTGGCGGCGGTGCGGCAGGCCGGTGGGAACGTGCTGGTGCCCGATGCCTCATTTCTCGAGGTCGCGGCCGACAAGCAGGCCACCGCGCAGGCGCTGGCCGCCGCGGGCGTGCCGGTGCCGGCGGGACGGTTTCTGCCGGCGGGCGCCGCATGGCCGGCGGGGTTCGCCCGGCCCGCAGTTCGCAAGCCGTGCGACGGAGCCGGCGGCGAAGCGCTGATCGTCGTGCCGCCGGATGCCCGTCCGCCGACGCCATCGGCCCGGGGCACGCGTTTGGAAGTCCTCGCGGCGGGCCTTCCCGTGGGCGTCTCCTGTCTCTGCGGTCCGGGCGGAGCTGTGCCGCTGGTGCCGCTGCGGCAGCGATTCGCGGCCGGGCCGGGATCGCCGTATCTCGGGGGCGAGCCGCTCGCGGACGAAGCCATGGCGCGGCGGGCCGCGGCGCTCGCCGGGCGGGCCATCGCGGCGGTCGAGCGTGCCACCGGCGGTCGGGCCAGCGGCTGGGTGGGAGTCGATATGATCCTCGGGCGAGCGGTCGACGGTCGCGGTGATCGCGTGCTGGAGGTGAATCCGCGGCTGACGACGTCGTTCGTGGGCCACGCCGCCGGTGCGGCCACGAGCCTCGTGGGGCAGCTGATCGACGTCGCCGCCGGTCGCCACGCGGGCCCCGTGTCGAGTCCCGCGGCCTTTTGGATCCCGCCCCATGCCTGAACCCCGCCCGCCAGCCACTGACCTCGTCGCGCTCGACGTCGGCGGCGCCGCCATCAAGGCGGCCGACGGCCGCGGCTGGTCCCGGACCCTGCCCTTCCCGCTGTGGCGGGAGTGGCGGCGGCTCCCCGAGGCGATCGCGGAGATCGTCAGCCCGCTGCGGCCCGGGCGGATCGTGGCCACGATGACGGGTGAGATCGCCGACTGCTATCCCTCGCGGGCCGCCGGCGTGGCCGCGATCGTCGCCGCCATCGAGGCGGCCGCCCGTGCGGTCGGCTGCCCGGAGCCCATTGGCATCTATCGTCTCGACGGGCGGTTCGCGGCGCCGACCGAGGCACGCGCCGACTGGAATGCCGTGGCCGCTTCGAACTGGCACGCGCTCGCGCGGCTGGCGGCCTGGCTCGCGGGCGACGCGCCTGCCTGGCTCGTCGACGTCGGCTCGACAACGACCGACATCCTGCCGCTCGGTGCCGCGGGGCCCGCGCCGCTGGCGACCGACGATGCCGGCCGAATGTTGTCCGGCGAGCTCGTCTACACCGGGATCGAACGGACCCCCGTCGCGACGCTCGTCCGCACGCTGCCCCACGACGGTCTGCGTCGGCCGGTGGCGAGCGAGCGATTCGCCGACTCGCGGGACGTGTGGCTGCTGCTGGACGCGCTGGCCGAGGACGTCGATGCCCGCGACACGGCCGACGGTGGGCCGGCCACCCGCGAGGCGGCCCGCGTGCGGCTGGCACGGTCGATGCTGCTCGACCCGGATCGTCTGACGCCCGCCGCGGCCCGCACCGCCTCGAAGCGGTGCGCGGCAGTTCAGGCGCGGCTCGTGGCGCATGGCCTGCGGCGGGTGGCGGCCGGCTGTGGCTGGTGGCCGCAGGTGGTCGTGCTGTCGGGGCACGGCACGGCCCTGGCCCGCCTGGCGTTGGCCCGCGTCGGCCGGCCGGTGGAGCAGGTCGATCTGGCGGCGCGACTGGGCGCGGATGTCTCGCGGGTGGCCCCGGCACATGCGGTCGCCCTGATCGCCCGGGGGGAGTTGTGATGACCGCGGGCTGGCGTCATGGCGTTCTCCGGGGTGGGGCCGAGCTCCGGACTGGAAGCCCGCTGGTCGTGAAACTCGGCGGCAGTCTGCTCACCCGGACGGCATGGGCGACGACGATCGCGGACATGCTGGCGGAGCAGGTCCGTCCGTATCTGCTCGTCGTCGGCGGCGGTCCGATCGTGGACGGCCTGCGGGCCATCGACGCCGCGGCGCCGCAATCAGCAGCGGCGATGCACTGGTGGGCGATCGAAGCCATGGGCATCACGGCCCGCGTCGTGGCGGAGGCTCTCGGGCTGCCGCTCGTGACGTCGCCGTCAGGCACGACCCAAGGTGTGCTCGACGTGTCCGAGTGGCTGCGGGGCGATGCGTCGCTGCCCGTCGGCTGGCACGTGACGAGCGATTCGATCGCGGCGGTCGCCGCCCGGTCGGCCGGCGCGGGGCTGCTGCTCGTGAAGAGCGTGCCGCCGCCGGCTCACGACCTGGCTGAGGCGGCGGCCGCCGGCTGGGTCGATCCCCACTTCCCCGCAGTCGCCGCCGCCCTCGATCGGATCGCCTGGGCGGCGCCGGTCAGTCCCACGACAGCTGGCCGGACGCCGGCCGGTCGTTGAGGGCCGTCGTTCGCGCCGTGGCCAGATCGTCGGCGGCCGCGGAGTTGGCGGCGAACGCCCAGGGCTGAAACTGGACGCCGCCGGAGGCGCTGAGCACCCAGCTCGTGCCCTTCTTGATGCCGCTGGCGACAGTCGGAACGCTCGTCGGTGCGTCGTACCGGGGCAGCGGCAGTTTCGCCGGATCGAGGAGCGGCCCGAGGTCGAGTCCGGCCCGGGCGTCGAGCTGCCGCCCCTTGATCAACGCCGCCACGACCGCGATGTCCACGCAGTTGACGAGTTCGGCGAACACGGGCTGCTTGGCCGCCAGGGCGTCGTAATGCTTCGTCATCGCGGCGCACCACTTCGTCGTGGTTGCGTCGGCGGCGCCGGCTCCGCGCCGGATTCCACCCTCCGCAGCCAGATCGGATTCCGTGAGGCACTTCATTCGCCTGCCGGAGAGCCGCCAGGCCAGTTCGTCGGCGTCGCGGGCGATCGGGTCGTACTCCGCCTCCAGCCAAAACCGCGGCAGGGAGGAGGCCCGGCCGCCGGCGGGCACCATGGAGAGGTAGCTGGGCAGTTCCTTGATGCCGGACGGGGTGAGCCCCATGCCGATCCGCTTCATGCGATAGTCGGCCGCCACGAGCACGCGGGCGAAGCGGCTTTCGGCAGGCACGCCGCCCACCCGAACCCGCTGCGGCCCGAGCGCCTCTTCCATCCCGCGAAACACCGCGTCGGGCGCGGGGCCGATCGTCTTTTGCGCGGCGAGGAACTTTTGCAGGCGGGCGATGCCCTCGGGAGTAGGATCGATCGAGCACTGGATGCCACCCGCCCGCGCCTGCTCGATCGAACGCAGGGCCACGATCAGGTCTTCCAGCAGCAGCAGCGGCCGACCGCTGCCCGCGGCGATGAAGGTGCCGGCCGCATCGACGGCCGGCTTGTCACCCGGACCGGCGAGCACGATGTCGTGGCCGTCTGGATCGACGAACACGTGCGTGATCCGCTCCAGGCCTCCGAGGAGCAGCAGATCGACGGGCAGCGGCCGATTCTGGCCTGCCTGGGCAGCCACACCGGCGACGACCCGGGCGAGCGACACCTTGCGGAGATCTCCGGGCTTTTGCGGCAGCTCGGCGTCGGCCAAGGCGGCGCGGCGCTCCTTGGCGAGTTTCTCGACGGCGCCGGGTTCGAGCGTGCGGATGATGCCGTCGGTGTCGATGGAGATGCCACCGACCGCACCGAATCCGCCGAATCGGCCGCCGAATCCGCCGCCGCCGAATCCACCACCGCCGAACTGCGCGACCGCCTGGCCGGCCGCTGCCAGGGCAAGGACTGCCGAGACGCAGGCAATCGTGAACAGGCGCCGTGCATCGGCGGGAACTGTCCGCGGGGCTCGTTGACAGGGCGTCATGGCAGGCTCTCCGAGGGCGGTCGCGGGGCGGTCGCGATGAACCATGATAGTAAGTCCGCCCTGGATTTCGGGCAAACCCGATTCGACGCCCGTCGGGCCCCATGCGCCCGCCGCGGGCCCCTCGCAAAACCCGTGCCGCCACGGCATGATCATGATCATGTGAGGGAGGCAGCCGGCGGTCGCCCGGCCGGCACCGCGATTGATTGTTGCGAGGAACCGCTGCCATTTCCGCGTATCTCATCGTTCGGGATCCGGTCGTCGGCCGGAGCGTGACCAGGCTCGCCCCCGGGCAGAGCCTCACGCTGGGTCGGGCGCCCACCAACGGCATCGTGATCAACGACGAACGGGCGAGCCGGCTGCACGCCGAACTCGTGCCCGCGGCCGCGGGCTGGTCGATTCGTGACCTGGGCAGCCGCAATGGCACGCTCGTCGGCGGACAGCCGATCACCGCGGAGCGGCCCCTGTCGCCGGGTGACGTGATCGCCATCGGGCTCACGGAGGTCACGTATTACGAGGGCGAGCCGCCCACCGATCCGAACCTCACGCTCGTCGGCACCGGGGCGGCGCCGCTGTCGGCCGAAATGCAGGCCTGGCAGGCCTCGATCACGTACCGTCGGGCCCGGAGCCGGCTCCTGGAGAACATCCGCGAGGCCGCGGAGAGCGTGCCCCGGGTGGGGCGTGCGGCCGCGGAACTCTGCCGGCTCGCCTTCGCCCTCGGGCGGGCGGAAGAACTCAAGGCGATGGCGAAGCTCGCGCTCGATTCCGCGCTCCTGGGAGTCGGCGCCGCCCGGGGCATCGTCCTCCTCCCACCGCACGCCGGCGACCTCTCCCAGGCCGCGGGCGCATCGGCCGCCGCCCTGGTGCCCATGGCTTCGGTTCCGGATCCCTGGCCCGTGGGCGCCACGCCCGCCGGCGTCGCGGCGGCCGTGATCGCCGCCGACGAGGCCCTGCTGGCCTTGGCGAGCCCGGATGCGACGCGTTCGCCGGAAGATCCGGCCGGAGCGATTTCGGCGCCGATCCGCGCCCGGGGCGCGGTCGTCGGCGTGCTCCATCTGGAGGTGCTGACGCACAACCGCGAGTGCACCCCGGAAGACCTCGAGTTCGTGATGGCCGTCTGTGACGCCCTCGGGGTCGCGATCGAAAACTTTTCCGCCCGCGAGGCGCTGTCGACGAAGCTCGCCAACACGGCCGACGAAAACGAGCGGTTGCGCCGCCGGCTCGGCGAGGACGCGCCGATGGTGGTGGCCAGCCCCGCCCTGCGGGCGATCGTGCAGCAACTCCAGCGGGTGGCCGCCACGAAGGCCACTGTGCTGATCCGCGGCGAGAGCGGCGTCGGCAAGGAGCTCGTCGCCCGGGCGATCCACGATTCCAGCGACCGGCGCGGCGGCCCCTTCGTGTGCCTCAACTGTGCCGCGCTTTCGGAGACGCTGCTGGAGAGCGAGCTGTTCGGCCACGAGAAGGGCGCCTTCACCGGGGCCACGGAACGAAAGTTCGGCAAGTTCGAGTCGGCCCACAAGGGCACGCTGATGCTCGACGAGATCGGCGAGATGAGCCCGAACATCCAGGCCAAGTTTCTCCGCGTGCTCGAGGGGCATCCGTTCGAGCGGGTCGGTGGCAGCACCCGTGTGCAGGTGGACGTGCGGGTCGTGGCCGCCACGAACCGCAATCTCGAGGACGCGGTGGCGGCGGGTGAGTTTCGCCGTGACCTCTATTTCCGCCTCAAGGTGGTGGAGATCCTGGTGCCGCCGCTGCGGAGCCGGCAGGAGGACGTCGAGGCGATCGCCCGGCACTTCCTCGAGCGGTTCGCCGCCGAGACCGGCCGCCGCATCCGTGGCTACACCCCGGAGGCGATGCAGGCGATGCGGTCCTACCACTGGCCGGGCAACATCCGCGAACTGCGGAACTGCGTGGAGCGGGCGGTCGTGCTCGCCCAGGGCGAGTGGATCGATGTGCATGACATGGCACTCAGCCAACTCGCCGCGCCGGGGGAGACGGGCCGTCAGGCGGCGTCGCGGACGGCGGTCTTCGTGCCGGCAACGATCGACGAGGTGGAGCACCGCCACGTGATGGCCACGCTGGAGGCCGTCGGCGGCAACAAGACCAAGGCCGCGGCGATGCTCGGCATCGAGCGGTCCACGCTCGACCGCAAGCTGGCGAAGTGGGCCAAGGCCTGAGCCGGCCGGTCACAGATCGAAGTAGCGCTTCCAGTAGTCGGCGCCCTCCGGCCCCGGCTCGGCGGGCTTGATGTCGTTCGTTTCGCGAGCGCGGCGTCTGGCGGCCCGGGCCTCGGCGAGCCATTCGTCGCACCCGACGGCCCGGGCCCGCCGCCGTCGGGCGGCGGCCTGCAGCCGGCGGTCGTTCGACACCACCACCAGGTGCGGCGACGTCGCGTCTTCCACCAGTTCCTCGATCAGCGAGTCGGCGTCGGGATACTCGCGGGCGAACCAGACGCGGATGCCGCGGTGCGTGGAGCGGCCGGGCAGGCCGTCGGGGGCCCGGGCCGCGTCGAACACCACCACCGTGTTGGGCGCCTCCTCGCCCAGCAGGTCGGCGAGCATGTCAAGCAGCGCCCGCCGCGACTGCTCGAAGGCTCCCGCGCCGCGGCCGGCGCCGAAGACGCCGGAGGCGTGGAGCAGGTTGTAACCATCGACGATCAGTTTCATGGCCTGCGTGCGTGAGCCGCATGGCGGTGCCGTCACACGCCGAGACGGTGCTTGATCCGGCCTCCCACGATCGTCGTCACCGCCCTGCCCTGCAGGGTCCAGCCGTCGAACGGCGAGTTCACGCTCTTGGAGCGGAATTGCTTGACGTCGACCCGCCAGGAGAGATCGG
>JBIJCJ010000183.1:0-6758 GCA_044344765.1 Pirellulales bacterium
GACCTGCGGCACGTTTCCCAGGTAGCGCTCGAGGCGGGCGAGCGCGTGAAAGTGCTCGAGACCGTGACCGTGAACAACGGACGGCACGCCGGCGCCTGGGTGCGGATCGAGCCGCCCTCGGGCGAGTTCCGCTGGGCCCGGTGCGAAGACCTGCAGCTGCCGCCGGAGCTGGCGCCCGTGCCCGTGGCCGCCGAGGCATCGCAACCGGGCGCCGGCCTGGCGGCGGCCGGCGAGGCCGTGGCCGCGATTCGCGAAGCCGGCGACGCCGTGCGGCAGGCGGTCGCCGAGATGAACGAGCCGGCCGCGCCACCCGGCGCGGCGCCCCGGCCGCTCGAACCGCCTGCCGGCGCGGGAAAACTCCTTGCCGGGTGGCTGCCGCTGGGGGCCAGTGTGTTCGATCCAGCGGCCGGGCCGCAGCCGACGGCCGTGAACGGCGGCGCGGCGGCCGTCAGTGGTGACGAGCTCGCCGACATCGACCTCGCGCTCTCGCTGGCGGTGGCCGGCCCGAGCGCTGCGTGGAACCTCGCACCCTTGCGGGAGCGACTGCGGCTGGCGGCGACGCGGGCGACCTCCGAGAGCGAGCGGCTGCGGGCCCAGGCGATCGACGCCAGGCTCGCGCGATTCGAGGGCATCCAGGCCCGGCAGAAGACCCTCGTGGCCGGTGCGGCTCCCGATCAGTCGCCGCTGCGGCTCGGTGGCATGTGGTCGAGCCTCTCGGCGCTCGGGTCGCGTCCCGTCCGGCCTGGCGTCATGCCCGGTGGTGCGCCGGCCGGCGGCCAGCCGACCTGGACGCCGCCCGACCAGGTCGAGACGACCGGCCGGCTGGCGACGGTGGTCTCCCGGCGGCCCGACGCGCCGCGGTGGGCGCTGGTGGACGAAAACAACAACGTGCTGGCCTTCGTCGCGCCGCAGACGGGCGTGAACCTGGCGCCGCTGGTGGGCCAGCAGGTGAGCGTTCGCGGCGCCAAGGGCTACATGCCGGAATACAAGCGGCCGTATCTCGTGGCCGCCGAGGCGCGGACGCGGATCGCGTCGGTGCCGGCACCGTCAGGGGCCGGAGACCGGACGCAGTGACGCGTCAGCGTCGCGTCGGTGCCAGCTGCTCCGCCGGGAGCCAACGGGAGGCGAGTTCCGCCTGCATCTCATCGGGCGCAACCGGCGGCTGCGAACGGGAAGGCTGTGTGCCCGACGCCAGGCGGGCCAAGGTGTGGCGGTCCGCCGGCGCGGTGCGGCTCATGCGGTCGGCGAGCCGCGCGACGCCGGCCGGGTTGCGCTGGCCCGCCGCCGAGAACTGCGACATGAACAGACAGATCTCGTGGAGGTTCGCGGCCGCGGAGCGGATGATGAGCGGCTGCAGCGTGCGGGTCACGATTTCCAGGCCGAGGCCGTCCACATCGAGAAAGGCGTCGATCTGCACGGCCTGCCGTGGGCGGCCCTGGGCGTCGGGTTCGAGCGCCGCGTGGCGGACGACGACCAGGCAGGATCCGGTGAGCTGACGCGGCGCGAGCGGGCCGGTATAGCCGCCGCGGCCGTGGAACACGAGCATGCCCCCGCGCGGCGTCCGCTCCTGGTGCAGCAGCCGCACCATGCCCGTCGTGCCGTAGCCGTCGGACATCCGCCACTGGCCCGGGCCGGCGGGATCGAGGGCGAGTCGGCTGATGCCCAGGGTGCGCCAGAGATCGACCAGCACCTCGGGCTTCGCGAGCACGAACTCGAGCAGCGCAGGGTCGCAGGTCACCGTTTCGGCTGGAAGGTGGCGAAAGAGCGTGGCCGAGCGCAGGCACTGCTCGACGACCTTCCGCTGCTGCTCCGGTATGCGGTCGAGCGGCACGGCCGCTGCGGCCCGGCGGCGGGCCTCTTGGCCCGACGAGCCCGCGTCGGCGAGCGCCGCGGCGATGCCGCCCTGTGCCAGATGCGGTGATTCCGCGGCGCGGAGCACCCCGGCCGCCAATGCCAATCCAACGGCCAGCGCCGTCGCGCGCCCACCCATGCGATTCCCCCCGGATCGACAGGCCCTCCGGACAGCGGCGGTCCGCCGTCTCCCCGGGGAGTTTTCGGCCTGCGAAGACCGTTCGGCCCAATGATTTCCCCGCGAATTTCGCAGACCTTGCCCACCTTGCCGGGGCTGCCGCGACGCTCCGAATCGGGCCTTGGCCGGGGCACGCAGGTTCCCTACCATCCCGCCCCCAGTCGTCCACCGGACCGTGTCGATGCTCCACCTCCACGACCCTGAACATGACGCCGGCCCGGCCGCCGAACCTGCGCGGCCGATCCACCAGCCGCACAGCCTCCTGGGCCGCGGCCTCGTGGCCTGGACGCACGCCTGCATCCGCTGGCCGCTGGCGATCGTGCTCGCCGCCACGCTCTCCGCCGGCCTGGCCGGGCTCCTGACCGCCCGGCACCTCGGCTACAAGGTGAGCCGCGTCGACCTCCTCGACCCGAAGAGCGAATACAACAAGCTCTGGATCGACTACATCCGCGAGTTCGGCGAGGACGATGACGCGGTGATCGTCGTCGAGGGCCGTTCGCGGGAGGGCGTGATCGCGGTCCTCGAGGAGGTGTCGCGGGCGGTGGCCCGCGAGGGCGATCTGTTCCGCTCGGTGCTCCACGAGGTTGACCTGTCGCGGATCCGCGCCAAGGGTCTGCACTACCTGTCGCCAGCCGACCTCGCCGACATCGAACGGTTCGTCGCCCGCACGGAGCCGATCCTCGCCGGCGGCTGGCCGCAGCTGAAAGTCGGCACGATGGTCGCCGGCATGGCCGGCCAGATGGTGGCCGGTGCCGGTCCCGGGCAGCCGGAGCCGCCCACCGCCTCCCTGGAACGCTACAGCGAGGCGCTCCTGGCGGGCATGGAGCCGTCGGCCCAGACAGCCGATCCGCGGTTCGCGGAGTATGTCTCGCCCTGGCCGAGCATGCCGGAGTCGCTGGCCACGCTCCGCGACCTGTCGAGCGAGCATCTGCTGGCGAAGGACGGCCGCCTGGGATTCGTGCTCCTGCGGCTGGTCAAGGCGGAGGGGGGCTTCGCGGGCGCATCGGCCGCCACCGACGAATTGCGGCGGATCATCGCCGCGGTGGGCGCGAGGCATCCCGACGCCACGATCGGCCTCACCGGCCTGCCGGTGATGGAAGACGACGAGATGCGATCGAGCCAGCAGTCGATGGTCTGGGCCAGCGGCCTGTCCCTGGCGGCCGTGGCGCTGGTGATCATCGCCGGCTTCGGCGGCATCCGCCACGCGCTGATGGCCAACGGCGTGCTCATGATCGGCATGGCCTGGGCCTTCGGCTGGGCCACGGTGAGCGTCGGCCACCTCAACATCCTCAGCGTGACCTTCACGGTGACGATGATCGGCGTCGGCATCGACTACGGCACCTACTACATCGGGCGGTATCTGGAACTGCGGCGGGCGGGGCACGCCTGCGACGTGGCGCTCTTGGAAACCAGCGGATCGGTCGGCCCCGGCATCCTCACCGGCGCGATCACCACGGCCGTCGCCTTCTTCTGCGCGGCGCTGACGAGCTTCGTCGGCGTGGCGGAACTGGGGATGATCGCCGGCGGCGGCATCCTGCTGTGCTGCGCGGCGGAACTGCTCGTGCTGCCGGCCGTGGTGGCGATCGTGGACCGTGGCCGGCTGGGCAGCCGGATTCCCGAGCCGGTGCCCGTGCATACCTGGCTGGCGCCGCTCATGCGGCATCCGCGGTTCGTGGCGCTGGCGGCGATGGCGGGCACGATGGCGCTCGCTGGCGGCCTCCACGAGCTCGACTACGACCACAACCTGCTCAACCTGCAGGCCGACGGCCTGGAGAGCGTGGCCGTCGAGAAGAAGCTGCTCGAGGAATGCGACCAGAGCGTGTGGTACGCGCTGTCGATCGCCGACTCGCGCGAGGAACTGCTCGCGCGGAAAGAGCAGCTCAAGGCGCTGCCGAGCGTGGAGCGGGTGGACGAGATCGCATCGCTCTTGCCGGTGGACGAAGAACTCAAGCGGCCGATCATCGAGCGGATCCGGGGCCGGCTGGCGGCCCTGCCCGAGCGGCCGCCGGAGATTCCCGTCGATCGGCTCGACGCCCTGGGCGAGACGCTCGGCTGGGCCCAGGGGGAGGCGGCGAAGCGGCCCGGCGGTCTGCGGACGGCCTGGCACCTGGAGCGGGCCCGCGAGGCGCTGCGCCGCATGGGCCCCGAGGATTGCTACCGCTCGCTGGCCGCGTTCCAGCAGCGGGCCGCCGGGGATCTGCTCACGAGGCTGCACGCCCTGGCCGGCGTCTCCGATCCTGCGCCGCCGCAGCTCGCCGACCTGCCGCCGAGCCTCGTGGAGCGGTTCGTGGGCTCGAGCGGCCGCCATCTGCTGAAGATCTACGGCCGCGGCGACATCTGGAACTTCCAGTCGCTGGAGCGGTTCGTGAAGGACGTCCGGGCGGTCGATCCGCGGGCCACCGGCAATCCGCTGCAGGCCTACGAGGCGTCGCTGGAGATGAAGCGGAGCTACGAGCAGGCGGCGATCTACTCCCTGATCGTGATCCTCGCGGTGCTGTGGCTCGACTTCCGCAGCATCGCCCATGCGCTGCTCGCGGCCCTGCCCTTGGCGCTCGGCATGGCGCAGACGCTCGGCCTGATGGGCCTCGTCGGCATCGATCTCAACCCCGCGAACCTGATCGGCATCCCGCTGATTCTGGGGATCGCGGTCGACTACGGCGTGCACATCGTGCACGATGCCCTGGAGCGACCGGGGCCGTATCGGATCAGCGCCTCCACGGCCAACTCCGTGCTCGTCGACGCGCTGACCACGATCCTCGGCTTCGGCGCGCTGATGGTGGCCAGCCACAAGGGCCTCGAGAGCCTGGGCCGCGTGCTCACGCTGGGCGTGACGACCTGCACGATCACGTCGCTGGTGTTCCTCCCGGCGATCCTGTCGCTGCTGCGGCCCGGAGCCGGCGGTGACGCGGCGGAGGAGGTTGACGAGGCGGCCGACGGGCTCGACGAGGCACCGGCGGCCGACGTCGGCTCGCGGGCAGCGGCCTGAAACCCGCCTTGCCTCGCCGGCCGGCGGCGCGGTACTTCCCCCGCTCCTCCGAACCCCGTGGTGCCCCATGCAACAGCCTCGTCCGTCGTCGCTCCTTTCTCCCCGCCCGTGGCTCATCGCGGCCGGGATCGTGCTGGGCATCGTGCCGCAAGCGGCCGCCCAGGTGGCCGACCGCGTCGTGGATGTCGTGCTGGAGGACCAGTTCAAGAACCGCCGCGAGACGGCGCTGTTGCGCGGCGACGTGGTGGTCCTCGTCTACGCCGACCGCCACGGGGCCGAGGCGGCCGTGGAGACTGGCCGCAGGCTGCACGTGCGATTCCATCCGACGGCGGCGGGAGCGCCGGCGACGGAGTGGTCGCGGCAGCCGGTGGTCGGGCTCCCCGGATGGCCGGCGGGTGCCCGCGTTCCCGATGTGCACGTGATCCCGGTGGCCTGCATCCCGGAGGTCCCCAAGCCGCTGCGGGCGGTGGCTCGGTCTCGGCTGCGGAAGGAATCGGAGTTCGTTTCCGTGTGGCTCGACTTCGACGACAACATGCGGCGGCACTTCGGCATGGTGCCGGAAACGCCGAACGTGGCGATCCTCGACATCTACGGCCGCACGCATGCCACGCTCTCCGGCCACCTCGACGAGCTGAAGTTCGAGGAGGTGGTGGCGGCGATCACCCGCCTGCGGATGCAGGCCCGGCCCGACGCCCGCACCGCCGCCCTCCCGGCGGCGGCGCCGCGGTGAGGCAGAAGAGGTCTTCGATTGCATTGTCTGCCGGGCCGCTACGGACTAAGCTTAGTTTAGTCATTTTTGGCCCCGGTAGTTCGGAGCCGGAAGCCCGATGCACCGCAGGAGGCCCGCATGGCCACGGTCGTCAACATCCATCAGGCGAAAACCCATCTCTCGAAGATCGTCGACGAGGCGGCGGCCGGACGGGAGGTGATCATCGCGAAGGCAGGCCGGCAGATCGTGAGGCTGGTGCCGATCGACGCGAAACCCCGGCCGAAGAAACTTGGCGGTCTCAAGGGGCGGATCAAAGTGCCGGATGACTTCAACGCGCCTCTCGACGCGGGCGTCATCGCCGCCTTCGAGGGGCGGTCGTGAGCAGGATTCTTCTCGACACCCATCTCCTGCTGTGGGCGGTCGCCGAACCACGGAAAATGCTGCCCGCTGTCCGCAGCCGGATCGACGCCGCCGAGGTGTTCGTCAGTGCGGCCTCGATCTGGGAGGTGAGCATCAAGGCCGCCCTCGGCAAGCTGGCGGCCGATCCGGCTGAACTGCTGGCTGAGATCGAGCCGGCGGGTTTCAATCTCCTGCCCGTCACCGGCGAGCATGCCGCGGCCGTCGCCCGCCTGCCTGCGATTCATGCAGATCCGTTCGACCGCATGCTCGTCGCCCAGGCGAAGACAGAGCCGCTTCTTCTTTTGACCAACGATTCGTTGCTCGCCGGCTACGGTGACTGCGTCGAACTGATCACGCCCAGGCCGCGGCGGAGCTGAACAGCACAGGCAAGTGGATGGCCACTCTCCTGCGCCCTACCGCGAGCGGTCCTTGAGCTTGCGGCTGGCGCGGGTGAGCGTCTCGCGCTCCGCGGGCGTGAGGCTCGACTCGCCGCTGCGGCTGATCTTGGCGAGGATCCGATCCACCGTCTCGTGGAGCGACTCCTCGTCGCCCGCGTCCGCCTCCCGGTCGGCGGCCGGATGCACGACCCGCATCCGCGGCCGGCGGCGGAGGAGCCGTTGTGTCCAGCTGCCGAA